>NZ_NCKN01000167.1 GCF_002257455.1 Microbacterium sp. 13-71-7 | reverse complement strand
GCGAGCTCAACCCCGGCGACCACGTGCACGTGGACGCGAAGGACGGGAAGTTCGTCTTCACGACGGGTCCGCGCGGCGAGAAGGTCGCGGTCGGCGTCAACACCGCCGGCACGATCCCGACCACGCCGGACATCGCGGCCGGCGCGGCCTGATCGGATCCGGATCCCGTACGACAAAGGGGGACGAGCACTTCGGTGCTCGTCCCCCTTTTCGTGCGTTCGACGGGGGGCGTCGAGCGAGGAAGATGACGTCGACCGAGAACGAAAGGCAACTGCCCCGCGGGATCGCCGCGTTTCGTCTCGCTCCGCCTGCGGCGGTGCTCTCTCAACGCTCTTAGAGAGAGGGCTGCCCTCAGCGGCCGCGGGCGGGGGAGGTGCGCCGCCGGCTGCGGGCGGGGCGACGCGAGCGATGCGGCGCCGCGGACGCGGGCGCACCGAAGGACTCCAGCGCACTGCGCGCGGCGGAGAGGGACGGGTAGCTGCCGAGGCGGCGGCTGTGTCGGTCGTGCAGGACGTGGGACGCGCCGTCGACGGCCACGAAGCCGGCGTACTCGCCGTCTCGGGTCGCCACGTACACGTCGTGGTCTGCCTGTTTCCAGGTGATGTTCATGATGATGCTCAGATGTTCGAGGGCGGTGTCGACCGCCGGAAGGATCTCGCCGGGCACGCGGACGCGCGTCGATGCGGTTCGCGGGCATGCGCTCCGGCCGAGGGGATTCGCGCGGTGCCGAAGAGACGTCGGCAGTCCAGGCGCGGAATCTCCGAGCCTAGCAGATCCTGCTCCCGCATGCATACTTCAGCGCTCGCGCACCGGCTCCGCGTCCCACGACACGGTGTCTGAGGCGAGCGCCTCGCCTTGCGCCGCCGCGACGGGGAGACCGGACGCGGACGTCGAATAGCATCGCCCTGGCAGCACTCGACGAGGAGGACGGAGACGGCGATGGCACGGTGGCGCATCGAGGACATCGACGGGCTGATCTTCTCCGACGGGTGGCGCGAGGGGGCAGGCGGCGTCCAGCCGATCGTGTCGCCCGGCGATGGCGGCGTCGTGGCTCTGGCAGGACTCGCCGACGAGTCGGACGTCGAGCGCGCGGGCGCGAGCGCCGTCGCGGCGCAGAGCGCCTGGAGCCGCACCTCCTACCGCACCAGATCCGACGTGCTCATGGGCGCGGCCGCGGCGCTGCGCGAGATCCGCGCGGACGTCGAGCTCGTCCTGATCCGGGAGAGCGGGTCCCTGCCCGGCAAGGCCCGCCACGAGGTCGACAAGGCGATCGACGAGCTCGTGGCCGCAGCGGGTCTCGTGACGATGTCGCAGGGCGACCTCCTTCCCGTCGAGGATCCCGGGACGATCGGGATGGCGCGACGGATCCCCGTCGGCGTCGTGGGCGTGATCTCGCCCTGGAACGCCCCGCTCATGCTCGCGATCCGCTCGGTCGCGCCGGCGATCGCGCTCGGCAACGCCGTGCTGCTCAAACCCGACGTCAAGACGGCGTTCTCGGGAGGCGCCGCGATCGCCGAGGTGTTCCGCCGCGCCGGGCTCCCGGACGGCGTGCTGCACGTGCTCCCCGGCGGCCCCGCGACGGGCGAGGCCGTGGTGCGCTCGCCGCACACGGACGTGATCTCCTTCACCGGCTCGTCCGCCGCGGGCCGCCGGGTCGGCGAGGTCGCGGGCGGCCTGCTCAAGCGCGTGGTGCTCGAGCTCGGGGGCAACAACGCCTTCGTCGTGATGGCCGATGCCGATCTGGATCAGGCGGTCGCCGCGGGCGTCGCCGGAACCTTCCGGCACCAGGGCCAGATCTGCATGGCCACAGGACGCCATCTCGTGCACGAGAGCATCGCCGACGAGTACGTCGAGCGCCTGCGCGACGCCGCCGCGGCCCTGGTGCCAGGGGATCCGCTCGCTCCCGGCACGACGCTCGGCCCCCTCATCACCGCCGCGCAGACCGAGCGCGTGCACGGCATCGTGCAGGCCGCGGTCGCGGACGGCGCCCGCGTCGTGCACGGCGGCGCCCATGACGGGCTCTTCTACGAGCCGACCGTGCTCGACGGCGTCGACGAGGGCAACGCCGCCTTCCGCTCGGAGATCTTCGGCCCCGTCGCTCCGGTCACCCGGTTCCGCACCGAGGACGAAGCGCTCGCTCTCGCGAACGCGAGCGACTACGGCCTCACGGCAGCGATCCACACGCGCGACGTGGCCCGCGCCCTGGGCTTCGCCGCACGGCTCAGGGTCGGCATGGTGGCCGTCAACGGTCAGACCATCTACGACGCCGCGCACATCCCGATGGGCGGCATCGGCGCATCCGGCAACGGAGGCCGCCATGGCGGCCACTGGAATCTGGACGAGTTCACCTACTGGCAGTGGGTGACGATCCCCACGATCTCGGGCTGAGAGCCGGCCCGCGGGCGGAAGAGGACGTGCTGCTCCGAGGGGGACGGCACGTCCTCCTTCGTCGTCTCCGCGCGCGCTGACGGATGCGACATCGTGTCGGAATCGGCGGCCGACTTTCGCGCTCACGGCACGTATCGTCGCGTTCCGGCGTCTCCCTAGCCTGGGATCTCCGCATTCGAGGAGGAATCCGTGACCGCATCCGTGAAGAGCCCCCGCGCCGCCCTGCCGCCGCTCGGCGAGGACGAGTGGCCCGAGGCCGTCGAGGTCGTCGTCATGGGCGGCGGGCCGGTCGGCATGAGCTGCGCGATCCTGCTCGCCCAGCGCGGGATCGACGTGCTGCTCCTCGAGCGCCGCGACTTCGTGTTCCGGTTCCCCCGTGCGCACCTGCTCAACCCGCGCACCATGGAGGCGTTCCACGACATGGGCGTCGCGGAGGACATCTATGCCGCGACCCCGACGCACGATCGCTGGCGCAAGGCGGTCTGGTACACGACCGCGACGGGGCCGGGGCGCTTCGACGGGCTCAAGATCGGCGAGGTCCCGGCGTGGGGCGGCGGACCCGACGCAGAGCGGTACCGCGCCTCGAGCCCCCGCGCCTTCGCGAACATGCCGCAGCTGCGGCTCGACCCGCTCATCCACCGGCACGCGGTCGCCGCCGCGCCGGGACGGATCCGCGCGAAGCAGGAGGTCGTCGACATCCGGCAGGACCCGGAGTCCGCGACCGTCGTGATCCGCGACGCCGTCACGGACGAGGTCCGCGAGGTGCGTGCGCGCTACGTGATCGCCGCCGACGGCGGGCGCGACAGCGCGGCCCTGCTCGGCGTCGAGCTGGAGGGGCCTCGGGACATGCGGGAGGTCGTGAACTACCACGTCAGCCTCGACCTGTCCGCGTGGTCGGAGCCGGACGCGCTGCTCGGACACTTCCTGCATCCCGCGGGCGGGGCGCGGCGGCGCGGCACGATCCAGGCGCTCGGTCCGACGCACTACGACCGGGACTCCGAGGAGTGGCTGGTCTCGGTCGCCGGCTGGATGGTCGAGGGGGATCCGGACGACGAGGCCGCGCTGTTCGACTCGATCCGGCGCATGCTGGGCCTCGGCGAGGATCACGCGATCACCATGCACTCGATGACCCGCTGGACTTACAACGGGCTGGTGGCGAAGCAGTTCCGCGCCGGCCGCGTCTTCCTCGCGGGCGACGCGGCGCACAAGCACCCGCCGACCGGCGGCCTGGGCCTGAACAGCGGCATCCAGGACGCGCAGAACCTGTGCTGGAAGCTGGCCGCCGTGCTCGACGGCCAGGCGCCGGATGCGCTGCTGGACAGCTACCAGGCCGAGCGCCGGCCGATCGTCGCCTGGTACACGGCGCACTCCCTGGAGAACGCGAACCGGCACCCCCCGATCGCCGCGGCCCTCGGGTTCGGCGAGGACGAGGCCGAGGGCTTCCGCAACCTCGAGGTGTTCGTGAGCGACACCCCGGAGGGGGAGGCGATGCGCGCCCGCGTCGCGACGGAGGTCGCGCACAATGCGCACGACTACAGCCAGCTGGGCGTCGAGGCCGGGTTCCACTACGAGGCGGGGGCGCTGGTCCCGGACGGCACGCCGGTGCCGGGAGACCCGACGGATCCCACGGACTTCCAGGCGACCTCCCGTCCGGGGCACCACCTCCCGCACGTCTGGCTGCGGAGCCCCACCGCCGAAGACGGCGCCGCGGTGTCCTCGCACGACCTCGTCGCGCGGGTGGGACTGACCCTGCTCACCTCGGCATCCGCCGCCCCGCGCTGGCAGGAGGCGATCGACCTCATCGGCGGCGCCCTGCCCGTCACGGTCGTGGCGATCGACGACGCCGATGACGCCTGGCGCGCCGCGCGCGAGGTCGGCGACGACGGCGCGCTGCTCGTGCGCCCCGACCGCAAGGTCGCCTGGCGTGCGCCAGGGATGCCGGCCGACCCGTCGATGGCACTCGACGACGCGCTCGCGGTCATCCTCCGCGGCGGCGACGCCCCCGCGGCGGATCCGGCCGAGCCGTTCCTGAAGCGCATCCGCGCCGCCGCGAGCGTGCTCGTGCAGTGACCCAGGGCCGCGGGGGCTGAACGGCGGCGTCTCGGGCGGAGCCGATTCGGACACCGTGTCGGATCCACCAGGGGGAGTTTCCCCCAGCCCGCCGATCCGCCCCGATGCGGGCTCTCATAGCGTCGAGACAGCGACGAAGCCCCGGCCCTCCGGACCGCAGAAGACTCAGAAGGAGCCCCCGTGATCATCGATGTCCACGGCCACATGTCCGCCCCGGACGCGTACTACGCGTGGAAGGCCTCGCTGCTCGCCGCACGGGGCTCGCACGGCGGCAAGCCCCCGGTCATCAGCGACGACGCGCTCATCGCCTCGTACAACGCACCGCACCCGAGCTTCGGGAACATCTCCCACCTCGACCACATCGACGGCGCGGGGATCGACCTGCAGCTGCTCTCGCCGCGTCCGTTCCACGCGATGCACTCGGAGCGCCCGACGAAGATCGTCGAGTGGTTCACGGCCGAGACCAACAACCTCATCCACCGTGCGACCGGGCTCTTCCCCGGTCGGTTCAAGGGCGTCGCGGGGATCCCGCAGAGCCCCTACCTGAGCGTCGAGCAGTGGCTCCCCGAGCTGCGCCGCGCCGTCACCGAGCTGGGATTCGTCGGGGCGATGGTCAACTCCGACCCCTTCGAGGGCACCGAGGTCCCCCCGGCGATGGGCGAGCGCTACTGGTACCCGCTGTACGAGGCGCTCTGCGAGCTCGACGTTCCGATGCTGCTGCACTCCGCGGGATGCAAGTTCCCGTCCCGCGAGCCGTACAGCCTGCACTTCATCCAGGAGGAGACCGTCTCGGTCTGGAGCATGATCCAGGCGAACGTGTTCGCCGACTTCCCCGACCTCAAGGTCGTCGTCGCCCACGGCGGCGGGGCGATCCCGTACCAGATGGGCCGCTTCCTGCCCTCTGTCGTGCGCACCGGGGTCTCCTACCTCGACAAGCTGCGCAACTTCCACTTCGACTCCTGCCTCTACACGCAGGAGAGCCTCGAACTGCTGCTCAAGGCCGTCGGCACCGACCGGGTGCTCTTCGGATCCGAGAAGCCGGGGACCGGGTCGCAGATCGACCCCGCGACCGGACGCTGGTTCGACGACATCCACCTGCTCATCGACGACATCGAGTGGCTCGACGACACGCGTCGCGCCGACGTGCTCGAGAACAACGCGCGCGCCCTCTTCCGTCTCTGACGGCCGCGCCCCGCACTCCGAGAAAGGATCCACCATGACCGAGATCGTCGCCGGATTCGGCACCTCGCACGGCCCGCAGCTCAAGGCGACGCCGCCCGAGGCCTGGGAGACCCGCGGGGTCGCCGACCGCCGCAGCAAGGGCTTGAAGTTCCGCGGCGGGACGTACTCGTTCGAGGAGCTCAAGGCCCTGCGCGAGGACTTCTCCGCGGAGATCACGCACGACGTCATGCAGCGCCGCTGGGACAGCTGCCAGGCGTCGATGGACGCGCTCTCCCGCTTCATCGAGGAGCAGGACGTGGACGTGCTGGTCATCATCTCGAGCGATCACAAGGAGACCTACGGCGACGAGTGGCTCGCGCCGTTCTCGGTGTTCTGGGGCGACGAGGTCGCGCACGTGCCGTACACCCAGGCGCAGCTGGACGAGATGGCGCCCGGTCTCGCCGAGGCCGCGATGGGCGACGTGCCGGATCGCACGGTCGTGCGGCCGACGCACCGCGCGCTCGGCAAGCACATCATCCAGTCCACGCAGGCGGACGACTTCGACACCGGGGCGACCGAGGTCATCCCCGCCGGACGCTACGAGAACCACACGATCCCGCACGGCTTCGGCTTCATCTACCAGCGCTTCCTCGGCCAGGACTCGACAATCCCGATGGTGCCGATCTTCATCAATACGTTCTGGGAGCCGAACCCGCCGAGCGCCAAGCGCTGTTACGACTTCGGTCGCGCGGTGGGGCGGGCGATCCAGTCCTTCCCCGGCGACCTGCGCGTGGGCGTCGTCGCCTCCGGCGGCCTCAGCCACTTCGTGATCGACGAGAAGCTCGACTCCGAGTTCATCCAGGCGATGAAGGACCACGACGCCGAGTACCTGTCGTCCATCCCTGCGGGCGAGATGATGTCGGGCGCCTCCGAGCTGCGCAACTGGATCGCGGTCGCCGGGATCGCCGACGAGGTGGGCCTCGGCGTCACGAACGTCGACTACGAGCCGTGCTACCGCACCGAGGCCGGCACCGGCAATGCGATGGGCTTCCTCACCTGGGAGCGGAACGGCCGATGACCGATCCGATCGTCGCGGCGCTCCGAGAGCTCGACAGCTGTGCGGTGTCGGACGCGCTGGACACGCTCGGGCTGCCCGGCGCGGTCACCGCGCTGTCGCCGCGCTGGCCGTCCGGCACGGTGACGGCCGGGCGGGTGCGCACGGTCACCGCGGGACCCAAGGCGACGGGCGGACCCGCGACGCACATCGCGACGCCGCTCGTCGCGGTCGCCGAGCCCGACGACGTCGTGGTGATCGACAACCACGGCCGCACCGACGTGTCGTGCTGGGGCGGCCTGCTCGCCGAGGCCGCCGTGCGCCGGGGCGTCGCCGGCGTGATCGTCGACGGCGCCTGCCGCGATGTGCAGGAGAGCGCCGCGCTCGGCCTGCCCCTGTACGCCCGTGCCGCCGTGCCGGTGAGCGCCCGGGGTCGCATCGTGCAGCTGGCCTCGGACGAGCGGATCCAGGTCTCCGGCGTCTCGGTCGCCTCGCACGACTACGTGATCGCCGACGTCAACGGCGTCGTGTTCGTCGCCGCGGATCAGGCCGAGCGCGTCGTCGCTCTCGCGCGGCGCATCGCGGACCGCGAGGAGCGCATGGCGGAGGCCGTGCGCGCCGGCCGCGACGTGAGCGAGGTCATGCACGACTCCCAGTTCCCCACCGTCACCGCAGAGGAGCGAACCCCATGACGGACACCCTCATCGAGCGCTTCCGCGCGCTCGGCACCGCGACCGTCTCCGATGCGCTCGACAAGCTGCGCCGTCCAGGGAGCCTGCTCGGCCTCGCCCCCCTCGCCGACGGCCAGCGCATGATCGGCCGCGCCTTCACCGTCCGCTACGTCAGCGCCCAGGTCCCGGCCGGCACGGTCGGCGACTTCATCGACCAGGTCGAGCCGGGCCAGGTCGTCGTGCTGGACAACGACGGCCGCGTGGACTGCACCGTGTGGGGGGACATCCTCACCGCCGTCGCGCACCACCGCGGGATCGCCGGCACCGTGATCGAGGGCGTCTGCCGCGACACGCACCGCGCCCTCTCGATCGGCTATCCGATCTACAGCCGGGGCCGCTTCATGCGCACCGGCAAGGACAGGGTCGAGGTCGCCCAGGAGCAGGGGCCGGTCACGATCGGCGGCGTCACCGTGCGGCCGGGCGACATCCTGCTCGGCGACTCCGACGGGGTGGTCGTGATCCCGCAGGACTGCGAGGCAGAGGTGCTCGAGGTCGCCGAGGGCATACACGCCCGCGAGGAGTCGATCCTCGCGGCGGCGCTCGGCGGGGCCTCGATCGCCGAGGCCCGGGCGCGCTTCGGATATCACGACCTGCAGCGGGCCGAGGCGTGAGCGGCGCCGGAGAGCACGACGTCGCGGAGCTCGACGCGGCAGAGCTGCTGCGGCTCGGGAGCGCGACGCTGTACGAGGCGTCGGGGCTGGACTGCTTCCTCGACGCGGCGTTCCGTCCCGCGTGGGACGGGGCGGCCCTGGTCGGTCGCGCGGTGCCGGTCTCGGCGCAGGCCGGAGACAACCTCGCGCTGCACCACGGCCTCGAGGCCGCAGGGCCGGGGGACGTGCTCGTCGTCGACGGCGGGGGAGCGCCCTTCGGCTACTGGGGCGAGGTCATGGCGGTCGCGGCGCAGGCGCGCGGGATCGCGGGGCTCGTGATCGACGGCGGCGTGCGCGACACCGCGCAGCTGCGGGAGCTCGGCTTCGCCGCGTTCAGCACCTCGATCTCGATCCGCGGCACGATCAAGCACTGGCCGGGGACGATCGGGATCCCGATCACGCTGCGCGGCCGGGTGGTGCGCGAGGGCGACCTCGTAGTCGCCGACCGGGACGGCGTCGCGATCCTGCCCTCCGGCGACGTCGACCGGATCCTGGACGCCGCGCGCGCCCGCGCCGCCAAGGAGGACGCCTACATGGCGCGTCTGCGCGCGGGGGAGCCGACCCTCGACCTCTACGACTTCCGCCGCCTCGGGGATCCGATCCGCCGCGCGGCCGACACGAACGGAGCACGATGACCGGCATGCCGGACGCCGACGTCCTCATCATCGGAGCAGGCCCGGTCGGCCTGCTCGCCGCGCTCGATCTCTCCTCCCGCGGCGTCTCCGCGATCGTGGTCGAGACGCGCGGCTTCCTCGAGCCGCCGAACGTGAAGTGCAACCACGTCGCCTCCCGCACGATGGAGAGCCTGCGCCGGCTCGGGATCGCCGCCGAGGTGCGCACGGCGGGGCTGCCTGCCGACTACCCGCAGGACGTGGCGTTCCGCACCTCCCTCACCGGCGCCGAGCTGTCCCGGATCCCGATCCCGGCGAGCGGCGAGCGGTACACCGCGACCGTCGGCCCCGACACGACGTGGGCGACCCCGGAGCCGCCGCATCGCATCAACCAGACCTTCCTGGAGCCGATCCTCGCCCGGCACGCCGCGGCGGCGCCCGGCGTGACGCTCCTCGACCGCACCCGGTTCCATTCGT
>NZ_NCKN01000166.1 GCF_002257455.1 Microbacterium sp. 13-71-7 | reverse complement strand
TGGAACGAGCGCAGCCTCGGCCTCGCGATCCAGGCCACCGCGCGCGCGGATGCCGACGTCAAGGGCGCGGCGCGCGACCCGATCTTCGCGCTCGAGCGCATGATCACGGTCATCGCGACCCGCGCACCCTACGGCGAGTCCCTCCGCTGACGCCTGCGCGGGCCGGCTCCCGGCCCGGATGCGGGGCGACTCCTCAGCGGCGGCCCGCGCCTCGAACGGGATCAGCCTCGATGGGGGGAGTGGGGCGTGGAGGCGTCGCGGGGGACCGCCGCGGAACGAGGAAGGCCCGCTCCCAGAGGGAACGGGCCTTCGTCAGAGTCGGATCCGGCTCAGAGAGCGGAGACCTGCTTCGCGATCGACGACTTGCGGTTCGCGGCCTGGTTCGAGTGGATGACACCCTTGCTGACGGCCTTGTCGAGCTTCTTCGACGCCGTCTTCAGCGCGGCCTCGGCGGCGGCCTTGTCGCCACCGGCGATGGCCTTGCGGGTGTTGCGGACGGCGGTCTTCAGCTCGCTCTTGACGGCCTTGTTGCGCTCGTGCGCCTTCTCATTGGTCTTGTTGCGCTTGATCTGCGACTTGATGTTCGCCACGGATGGAACCTTCGTTCGAGTGATGGATGGTCATGCCGGCCTGGCGGTAGAGGGGCGCCTCCGGCAGCGTGCAGGGGTGGGACCTGGCACGCAAGCCAATCACCGATCTTATCAGGGATCCGACCTGATGCCGAACCGGCGGATCCGGCCCCGGCGGGTTCGGCATCATCGTGGGACGCGGTCTCGTTCCTCATGACACGGCGTCGCGTCCGGAGCGAGGCATCGGTGTAGGGTGTGCACGCTGGCGAAGGACCCGAAGGAGTCGTCCATGCCCGAATCCGTCACCGCTGACGTGCCTGCACTCGAGCGTGCGCTGCTGCGCCGGCTGCGCTTCTCCGCCGCGACGGCGGCCTTCCAGATCGAGGGGGCGAGAGCCGAGGACGGACGCGGCAGATCCATCTGGGACGACTTCGTCGAGACGCCGGGCCTCGTGCGCGACGGCAGCACGGCGGAGCCCGGTCCGGACAGCTACCACCGCTCCGGCGAGGACGTCGCGCTGCTGGCGCGGCTCGGCGTCGACGAGTACCGTTTCTCGCTGTCCTGGGTGCGCGTGCTCCCCGACGGGCGCCCGAGCCCCCAGGGACTCGCCTATTACGACCGGCTCGTCGATCGCCTGCTCGACGCCGGGATCGCCCCGACCCCGACGCTGTACCACTGGGATCTGCCCTCCGCGCTGGAGGAGGCCGGCGGCTGGCTGAACCGCTCGACCGCGGAGCGGTTCGCGCAGTACACCGAGGTGGTCGCCGATGCCCTGGGCGATCGGGTGCGGCAGTGGTACACGATCAACGAACCGGTCTCCACGACGCTGCAGGGCTACGCGATCGGCGAACTGGCGCCGGGCCGCGAGCTGCTCTTCGACGCGCTGCCGACCGTGCACCACCAGCTGCTCGCGCACGGGTACGCGGCGCGGATCCTGCACGCGCGCGGCGCCACCAGCGTCGGGATCGTGAACAACCACACGCAGGTGCTGCCCGCGTCCGACTCCGAGGCCGACCAGCAGGCGGCTTACCTCTACGACCTCATCCACAACAGGATGTACGCGGATCCTGTTCTGCTCGGTCGCTATCCCGATCTGGAGCCGCTCGGCGTCGCGCTGCCGGTGCAGGACGGCGACCTCGCGCTGATCGGCACGCCCTGCGAGCTGTACGGCGTGAACTACTACAACCCGACCACGGTCGCGGCGTCGCCGGGGCCGATCCCCTTCGAGGTCGTGCCGAGGCCCGACGCGCCGGTCACCGGATTCGGTCCGCTGTGGCCGATCGTGCCGGGGGCGCTGAGCGCGTTCCTCATCGACGCGAAGGAGCGCTACGGCGCCGCGCTGCCGCCGGTGGTGATCGCGGAGAACGGCGCGTCCTTCCCCGAGCCCGACCGCGTGGACGCGCCGATCGAAGACGCCGCGCGGATCTCCTATCTGCACAACCACATCGCCGCGGTGCTCGCGGCGATGCGCGCCGGGGTGCGCGTCGACGCGTACACGGTGTGGTCGCTGCTCGACAACTTCGAATGGGCGGACGGGTACACGCAGAGGTTCGGGCTCGTGCACGTCGACATGGCGACGGGGCGGCGCACCCCGAAGGCCTCCTACGCCTGGTATCGCGCGCTGATCGAGGAGGCACGCTCGTGACCGAACACTCCGGCACCCCCGGCCCGAGCGCGGCGAAGAGGGTCGGCCCGCTCTGGATGACGCTGTTCACCCTCGCCTGGCTCGCGATCTGGACCGTCCAGCTCACGCCGATCCAGCTCCTGCTGCCGCTGCAGCTCGATACGGGCGCCCCGGGCGAGAACTGGATCGCCGGCGTCGTGTGGGCCGGCGTCGTGCTGTCCGTGGGCGGGCTCGTCGGCATCATCGCCGCACCCGTTTCCGGCCGCCGGTCCGACCGCACCCGCTCGCGATGGGGCCGTCGGAGGCCGTGGGCGATCGGCGGATCCCTGCTCGCGGCGGTCGGACTCGTGGTCACGGGCCTGGTGGCGGGCCCCTTCGCGGTCGGCGCCGCCTGGATCGTCGTCTCGGTCGGAGTATCGGTCGCCTCGGCGGCGCTCACCGCGATGATCGCGGATCAGCTGACCACCCAGCGCGGCGCGGCCTCCGCCGCGGCGAGCTCGGCGCAGGCCGTCGGCATCGTCGTCGGCGTGGGGGCCGTCGTGCTGATCGGGCTCACCGTGGAGCAGTCGTACTACCTGCTCGCCGCGATCATCGCGGTGGTCGGATCCGGCACCGCGCTGCTGCTGCCGGACGCACCGGCGCACGAGCTGGCCCTTCCTGCTCCGCGCACCGGCTCCCGCACGGCGTCGTGGCGCGACCGCGACTTCCTGTGGCTGCTGATCAGCCGCTTCGTGGTGAACATCGGCAACGCCTTCGGCACCTCGCTGCTGCTGTTCTTCCTGCTCTACGGCGTCCGCGTCCCCGGGGCCGCGGCCCAGGACGACCTGCTCATCCTGATCGTGATCTACACGGTCTTCGTCGTGATCGCCTCGATCGTCGCCGGCATCCTCTCCGATCGCCCCTCGGCGAGCCCGCTGCGCCGTCGCCGCACCATCACCGCGGTCTCCGCGGTCGTGCAGGCCGTCTCCGGAGTGGTGATCCTGATCAGTCCCTCCTTCGAGATGACCGCGGTCGCCGCCGGGATCATGGGCGCCGGCTATGGCGCGTACATGGCGGTGAGCCTGGCCTTCGCGACGGATCTGCTGAAGGATCCGGACGACCACGCCCGCGACCTCGGACTCGTCAACGTCTCCGCGCAGCTCGGGCAGCTGCTCGGCCCGCTGCTCGGCGCGGGCCTCGTCGCGCTGGTCGGCGGGTTCTGGCTGCTGTTCGCCGCCGCGGCCGTGCTCTCGGTCGTGGGGGCGGCGATGACCTACGCGGTCAGGGTTGCGTCTCCAGCGTCGCCAGTGCCAGCTGCAGTACCGCGTTGAACACCCGGGGGCGCATCGCGGTCACGAGGTGCGTCGTGCGCGGCACGATGATGAACTCCGCCTCCGGGGCGAGCCGGCGGTACAGCGTCTCGTGCGTGCGCAGCTGGTCGAACTGCCCGTTGACGAACCACGTCGGCACCGCGATCCGGGGAACGGCGGAGACGAGGTCCAGTTCGGCGAGCGAGCGCAGCGCCTCGTCCTGCGCCGACATCGCGTAGCCGCCCGCGCCGAAGTCCTCGCGCGTCGAGGCGGGGAGCGTCGCGTCCAGCACCTGCCGGCTCAGCCACAGTCCGCGATCCGGCATCGCGTTCAACGCGCCGGCCAGCATCCGATAGGCGGCGAGTCCTGCGCCGCGGGGGAGCGCGGTGCAGGAGGCGCCGATGAAGCCGGCGATCGGCGGCGCGGGATCCGCACCGGCGTACGCGGTCGACAGCAGCCCGCCCATCGAGTGTCCGACCAGCAGCACGGGCCCTTCCGCGTCCCGGACCGCGGCGTCGATCGTGCGCATCGCCTCGGCGAGCGAGAACGGCTCCTCCCTGCGCGTGCCGTGGCCCGGCAGGTCGACGGAGACCGCGGGGTTGCCGCGCTCGGCGAGGAACTCCTCCTGCGCGCGCCACATCGTGGCGGAGGTGCGGATCCCGTGCACGAGCACGACCGAGACCGGCGGGACCGAGTCGGGGGAGCGGCGCATGCGCGTCAGTCTAGGCGCGCACGGCGGACATGGACGACGAAGCGGGGCCGGTGGCGAACCACCGACCCCGCTCCGCTGTCGCAGGTGCTTACTTCTCCCAGCCCACGTTCTCCACCGGCTGCACGCCGTAGAGGTCGAGACCGACGTAGGTCTCGGGGGTCAGGTTGGCGAGGCCCTTCTTGACGGCCATGATCTCGGGACCGTTGTAGAGCGGGATGACACCCCAGGTCTCCTTGATGATCTCCGGCTCGAGCTTCATCGCCGCAGCGGTCCACGCCTCAGCCGTGGTCTGCGACTCGACGTCGCTCTTGATCTTGTCGTCGATCGCCTTGGTGCTGGTGCCGGACAGGTTCAGCTGGCTGTCCGAGCAGTACATCTGGCAGAACCAGGCCGGACCGAACGGGTCCGAGTCCGTGAAGCGCAGGCTCACGGCGTCCCAGTTCTTGGTGGTCAGGTCGGTCGAGAAGTTCGCGGACGGGCGCGTCTCGATCTTCAGGTCGATGCCGACCGCCTTCTCCTGCTGCTGCAGCGCCTTGGCGAGTGCGGCCTGGACGGGGCTGTCGCTGAAGACGGGGTACGTGACGGACAGCTTGACGCCGTCCTTCTCGCGGATGCCGTCCGAACCGGCCTTCCAGCCGGCGTCGTCGAGCAGCTTCTTGGCCGCGGCGACGTCGAACTTCAGGCCGGCGGCCTTGAAGGTGTCCTCATAGCCCTTCTGGAAGGAGTAGAGGGTCAGCGAGCCGGCGGTCGGCTCGGTGTAGTTCAGGCCGTTCCAGGCGATCTTCTTCTGCTGGTCGATGTCGATCGCCGAGAAGAAGGCCTGACGCACCTTCGGGTCCTTCAGCTGCGGCTTGTCGCCGTCGAGCATGACGATCGTCTTCGCCGTCTGCTGCGCGCGACGGATCACGGTGTCCTTGACGCCCTGGACCTGCTTGACGGCGTCGGCGGAGCCGGTCTCGACCTGGTCGAGCTCGCCGTTCTTGTACGCGTTCAGCGACGCGGCCCGGTCCATTCCGGAGAAGGTGACCTTGTCGAGCATGGGCTTGTCGCCCCACCACTTCTCGTTCGGCTCGAAGGTGACCTTCTGGCCGTTCACGTCGTAGTTGGTGAGCTTGTACGGGCCGGCGCCCCACTCGGGGTGCGCGTTGCCGTTGAACGCGTCGTTGTAGAGCTCGGGCGTGTTCACCTTGGGGTGCAGGATGCCCGTGAGGAACGGCATGGCGGGCCAGGCGAACTCGCGGTTGAACGTCACGATGACGTCCTTGTCGGTCGCGCCCTTGGTGACGGACTCGATGTCCTTGTAGCCGTCGGTCGCGTTGGCCTTGAAGTCGGGGTTGGACCCGTTGTTGTCCTTCCAGGTGGTCTCGAACGCGGTCCAGTCGATCGGGGTGCCGTCGTTCCAGACCGCCTTGTCGTTCACCTTGATGGTGACGACGGTCTTGCCGTCCTTGGCCGAGGTGTCCCACTTGTCGATGTAGGCGGGGTTCGCCTTGACGGTGCCGTCCGGATCCATGAGGAACACCTGCGGCATGTACCACGCCGCGAGGCGCGAGGTGTCGGCGGACGCGTCGCCGCTGAAGGAGTTCATCTGCGGCGGGACCTCGGCGGTCCAGAAGTGCGCCTCGCCACCCTGCTTGAGGTTCTCACGCGGCTGCGGGTTGTAGTCCGCGGTCTTGGTCGTGGAGGGCTTGTCGGCGTTACCGCTGCCCGTGTTGCTGCTCGCCGAGCAACCGCTGATGGCGATCGCCAGCGCGCCGCCGAGGGCGACGACGCCCCACAGCTTGTGCTGCTTCTTCATGGTTCTCCTTCTATTGCCTTTCGGCTCTTTGGGGACAGACACAGTTAACCGGCATGAACCAGATTTGCCGGAGGCGGCTCGAGACCGTTATTGATTCGATGTCAACGGAAGTGGCACGCGTTGGCGTGCGCATCGGATCCCTCGAGGGCCGGAGCCTCGGTCTCGCAGCGCGACTGCTGCTCCGGCGGGAGCATCTTGTACAGCGGGCAGCGCGAGGTGAACGAGCAGCCGTCACGGCGATCCGTGGGGCTCGGCAGGTCTCCCTGCAGCACGATCCGCTCGCGCGTGCGCTCGATGTCGGGATCCGGTACGGGGATGGCCGACAGCAGCGCCTGCGTGTAGGGGTGCTGGGGGTTGTCGAAGATCGCGTCCACGTCGCCGTGCTCGACGAACTCGCCGAGGTACATGACGCCGACGCGGTCGGCGATGTGCCGCACCACGGAGAGGTCGTGCGCGACGAAGAGGTACGACAGGCCCAGCTTGACCTTGAGCTCGTCGAGCAGGTTGATCACGCCGGCCTGGATCGACACGTCGAGCGCCGACACCGGCTCGTCCAGGACCACGATCTTCGGGTTGGTCGCGAGCGCGCGGGCGATGCCGATGCGCTGGCGCTGGCCTCCGGAGAAGGCGCCGGGGAACCGGCTCGCATGCGCCGGGTCGAGACCCACGAGATCCATGAGCTCGTCCACTCGCGCGTCGGCCTCCGCGCGCGGCACGCCGATCGCGCGCAGCGGCTCCGCGATGACGTCCGCCACGGTGAGACGCGGGTCGAGCGCGCCCATCGGGTCCTGGAACACGATCTGCAGGTCGCGACGCACGGCGCGCTCCGCCTTGCCGCCGTGCAGCGTCGAGACGGGTGTGCCGGCGATCGTGATCTCGCCGTCGGTCTGCGTGACGAGATCCATGATCTGCAGCAGGGTCGTGGTCTTTCCGCAGCCGGACTCGCCGACGATGGCCATCGTCTCGCCCTCGCGGATGTCGAAGGTGAGGCCCTTGACCGCGTGCACCTCGCCGACCTTGCGCTTCAGGAAGGCGCCCTTGGTCAGCGGGAACGTCTTCTGCATGTTCCGGACGTCGAGCGTGACGGGGCGCTCCGCGCGGGGCACGCGATCCAGCGCGCTCGTCGGGAGCTCCGGCACGGGATACACCGGCGCTCCGCCGATCATCCCGGCCTCGATCTCGTCCGCGCGCACGCAGGCGACCAAGTGCGCGCCGCCCTCGGCCGTCGCGATCGGGCGCAGTTCGGGCTCACGGACGCGGCACGCCTCGGTCGCGATCGGGCACCGCGCCACGAACGGGCATTCGTCGGGCAGGTTCACGAGCAGGGGCGGGTTGCCCTTGATCGGCACCAGCGGCGTCTTCTCCGCCTTGTCCACGCGGGGGATCGCCCCCAGGAGGCCGATCGAGTACGGCATCCGGGTCTCGTGGAACAGCTCGCGCACGGGCGCCTGCTCGACGGGCTTGCCGGCGTACATCACCAGCACGTCGTCCGCGGTCTTCGCGACCACGCCCATGTCGTGCGTGATCATGATGACCGCGGCGCCGGTCTCGCGCTGCGCGGTGGCGATGAGATCGAGGATCTGCGCCTGGATCGTCACGTCGAGCGCCGTGGTGGGCTCGTCCGCGATGATCAGCTTCGGATTGTTCGCCATCGCGATCGCGATGACGACGCGCTGGCGCATGCCGCCGGAGAACTCGTGCGGGAACGACTTCAGCCGCCGCTCCGGGGTCGGGATGCCGACCATGCGGAGCAGCTCGATGGCGCGCGCGGTCGCATCCGCATGCGACATGCTGCGGTGCACCGTGAGCGCCTCGATGAGCTGATCGCCGATCGTGTAGACGGGGGTGAGGGAGGTCAGCGGATCCTGGAAGATCATCGCGATCCCGTTGCCGCGCAGCGCGGACAGCTCCTTGTCGCCCTTGCCGACGAGCTCGGTGCCGTCGAACATGATCGAGCCGGAGACCTTGGCGTTGTCGTCGAGCAGCCCCATGATCGCGAGCGAGGTGACGGACTTGCCGGAGCCGGACTCGCCCACGATGCTGAGCGTGCGACCGGGTTCGAGGTCGAAGGAGACGCCGCGGACGGCGTCGACGCGGCCGGCCTCGGAGGCGAAGCTGACGTGCAGATCGCGGACGGAGAGAAGAGGAGCGGTCATGCGCGGCCTCCCGCCGCAGAGGTGGGATCGAGCGCGTCGCGCAGGCCGTCGGCGATGAGTGCCATCGAGACGGTGAGCAGGGTCAGCGCGAGCGCAGGGAAGTAGAAGGTCCACGGGGCGCTGGAGAGCGAGTTCGCGCCGATGCCGATGAGGGATCCGAGCGAGACGTCGGGGATCTTCACGCCGAAGCCGATGAAGGACAGGCCCGTCTCGGTGATGACGGCGCCGACGACGCCGAGCGTGAAGTTGATCACCAGCAGCGAGCCGATGTTCGGCAGCAGGTGGCGGAGCACGATCCGCATGCCCGGCACGCCCATGTAGCGCGCGGCGTGCACGTACTCGCGCTCGCGCAGCGAGAGCGCCATGGTCCAGATGACCCGCGCGGGGAAGAACCAGCTGATGAAGATCATCGCCGCCGAGATCACGCGCCAGTCGCCGCCTGCGTTGGAGGACACCAGGGCGAGGATCAGGAACGTCGGCACGACCATGAGGAAGTGGATGATCAGGAGGATGATGCGCTCGGTCGTGCCGCCGAAGTAGGCGGCGGCGGTGCCGACGATCGCGGAGATCACCGTGGTGCCGATCGAGACCGTGAGCGCGATCATGAGCGAGCGCTGCAGACCGACCGCGGTCTGTGCGAACAGATCGCCGCCGTCGGCGGCGGTGCCGAACCAGTGGGTGCCGTCCGGCGGGGTGCCGAGCGCCAGGAAGTCGAGCTCGCTGAAGCTGAACTGGGCGATGAGCGGTCCCACGACGGCGAACAGCACCAGGAAGGCGAAGACGAACACGCCCCCGACCGCGGGGCGGTTGCGCACGAAGCGGCGGTAGTAGAGCCGGAAGGTGCCGATGCGCTTGCGCGGGATGCGCGCGGCTGTGGTGTCGGGCCCGACAGGGGGCTGGATGGTTGCGGAAGTCATGTCAGCTCACCCTCACTCGCGGATCCAGGACCACCACGGCGACGTCGGCGAGGATCGCGCCGATCGCGGTGAGCACGGCGGTGAAGGCGGCGATGGCCACCACTCCGTGCACGTCGTTCGTGCCGATGGTCTGCACGAAGTACCGGCCCATGCCGTTCCACGCGACGATCGTCTCGGTCAGCACGGCGCCGGTGAAGACGGTCGGGATGCTGAACGCCAGCTGCGTCGCGACCGG
>NZ_NCKN01000165.1 GCF_002257455.1 Microbacterium sp. 13-71-7 | reverse complement strand
ATGTTCGCGCTCGGGATCATCGACACGCTCACGCCGGGCGCGCTCAACGGCGGCAAGCAGGTCGCGGGCACGGGCACGATCACCGGCGACGGCACGGTCGGCCCGATCGGCGGCATCCGGCAGAAGCTCTACGGCGCGCGTGCGGCGGGTGCGGACTACTTCCTCGCCCCGGGATCCAACTGCGACGAGGTCTACGGCCACGTGCCCTCGGGGCTCACGGTCGTGCGCACCGACAGCCTGAAGCAGTCGCTGGATGCGCTGAAGGTCATCGCCGACGGGGGAGACGTCTCGGCGCTGCCCACGTGCACCGCCGCGGACGTGAAGAAGTAGCGAGCGCGTTCGCGACGGGCGAAGCCGGGAACTGCGCGGCTCAGGATCCCGCGAAGGGCCCGACCTAGGATGGAACGGTGACCACCTCACCTGCACCGGCCGCGCCCCGTACTGCCCGACGCATCGTCCTCGCGACGGTGGTGATCCTGGCCGTGCTCATCGCCGCGTTCTTCGTGTTCGCGTCGATGTACACCGATTTCCTCTGGTACGACCAGCTGAACTTCGCGCAGGTGCTCACCACCCGGTGGATCGCGAGCGCGACGATGTTCGTCGTCGGCTTCCTCGGCATGGCTGTGCCGATGTTCATCGCCATCCAGCTCGCCTACCGGCTGCGCCCGGTCTATGTGCGGCTGAGCTCGCAGCTGGACCGCTATCAGGAGGTCGTGGAGCCGCTGCGCCGCCTGGCGATGTGGGGGATGCCCGTCTTCTTCGGCCTGTTCTCCGGCTTCGCCGCCGCGGGCCAGTGGGAGACCGTGTGGCAGTGGGCGAACGGCACGGCGACCGGCCAGACCGACGCGCAGTTCCACCTGGACACCGGCTTCTACCTGTTCGACCTCCCGTTCTACGAGGCGCTCCTCGGCTTCATCTCCGCCGTGCTGATCCTGAGCCTGCTCGTGTCGGCGCTCGTGCTCTACCTGTACGGCTCGGTGCGGATCGGCCAGGGCGAGCTGCGGATCTCCAAGGCGGCCCGGGTGCAGCTGGCCGTGATCGCCGGCGTGTACCTCCTGGTGCAGGCCGTGAGCCTGTGGGTCGACCGCTACAAGACGCTGACCGCGACCGAGGACAAGATCACGGGAGCGGCGTTCACCGGCGTGAACGCCGTGATCCCCGGCCTGTCGATCCTCGCGATCATCGCGGCCCTCGTCGCGGTGCTGTTCTTCATCACCGCCGTGATCGGGCACTGGCGCTATCCGCTGGCGGCGACCGCGCTGCTCATCGTCGCGGCCCTCGTGCTCGGCATCGCCTATCCGTGGGCGGTGACCACGTTCCAGGTGAAGCCGAACCAGAACCAGCTCCAGGCGCAGTACTACGAGCGCAACCTCAAGGCGACGAAGACGGCGTACGGGATCGACGGCGTGCAGACCACGCCGTTCAAGGCGCAGACCACGGCCGAGACCGGGCAGCTGCGCAGCGACGCGGACACCACCGCATCGATCCGCATCATGGATCCGAACGTGATCGGCCCGACGTTCCAGCAGCTCGAGCAGTACCGCAGCTACTACAAGTTCCCGTCGAAGCTCGACGTCGACCGCTACACGATCAACGGCAAGACCCAGGACGCCGTGGTCGCCGTGCGCGAGATCGACACGAACCGCATCGGCAGCCAGACCTGGAACAACAACACCCTCGTCTACACGCACGGCTACGGCCTGGTCGCCGCGGCCGGCAACCAGCGCACCGATGACGGGGAGCCGGTCTTCCTGGAGCGGGGCATCCCGACCTCGGGTGCGCTGACCGACGGTCAGAAGTTCGAGCCGAGGGTCTACTTCGGCGAGAACTCCCCGGACTACTCGATCGTCGGAGCCCCGAAGAGCACCGCACCGATCGAGATCGACTACCCCCGGGGCAAGGACTCCAGCGAGAACCAGACGAAGACCACGTTCACGGGCGACGGCGGGCCGCGCGTCGGCAACTTCTTCACGAAGCTGCTCTACGCGCTGAAGTTCCAGTCGGAGCAGATCCTCTTCTCGGAGAGCGTCAACCAGGACTCCCAGATCCTGTACGACCGCGACCCGGCACTGCGGGTGCAGAAGGCCGCGCCGTACCTGACGCTGGACAGCGACCCGTACCCGAGCATCGTGGACGGGCGGATCGTGTGGATCGTGGACGGCTACACCACGAGCTCGAGCTACCCGTACTCGACCACGGTGAACCTGCCCAAGGCGATCAGCGACTCCGTGAACACGCAGCCCGGCTTCGTGACGGACGACATCAACTACATCCGCAACTCGGTCAAGGCGACCGTCGACGCCTACGACGGCAAGGTCACCCTGTACGCGTGGGATCCGACCGACCCCGTGCTGAAGACCTGGCAGAAGATCTACCCGGGAACCCTGAAGTCGATCAGCGACATGTCCGGGCAGCTCATGAGCCACGTGCGCTATCCGACCGACCTGTTCAAGGTGCAGCGCGCGATGCTCGGCACCTACCACGTCACCGACGCGGCCTCGTTCGCCCGGCAGGACAACCTCTGGGAGACCCCGAACGACCCGCAGAGCGATTCGGCCAACCCCGAGCTGCAGCCTCCGTACTACCTGACCATGAAGGTGCCGGGGCAGGAGCAGTCGCAGTTCTCCATGTACACGACGTTCATCCCTGCCTCGCAGGGGTCGAACAGCAGGAACGTGCTGATGGGCTACCTCTCGGTCGACGCCGATGCCGGCTCGACGGCGGGCAAGAAGTCCGACTCGTACGGCAAGCTGCGGATGCTGGAGATCGACGCCGACACCACGGTGCCGGGCCCTGGCCAGGTGCAGAACTCGTTCGACTCGGATCCGACGGTCGGCCAGCAGCTCAACCTGCTCAAGCAGGGGCAGTCGAAGGTGACCCACGGAAACCTGTTGACGCTGCCGGTCGGCGGCGGGTTCCTCTACGTGCAGCCCGTGTTCGTGCAGTCGTCGGGCGGCACGCAGGTGCCGCGCCTGCAGAAGATCCTCGTCGCCTTCGGCGACAAGATCGCGTTCGCGGACACGCTGACCGAGGCTCTGGATCAGCTGTTCGGCGGCGACTCCGGTGCGACCGGCGGCGACAACAACATCACCCCGACCCCGAACCCGACGCCGACCCCGGGCACCGGGACGGGCACCGGGACCACGCCGCCCACGGGCGACGCGGCGTTCCAGGCGGCGCTGGCCGACGCCAAGGCGGCCATGCTCGCCCGTGATGCCGCGCTGAAGGCCGGCAACCTGACGGAGTTCGCCGCACAGGACCAGAAGCTCACCGACGCCGTGAACCGGCTGCTCGCGCTCGAGGGGAGCGGCAGCAGCACCGCCAAGTAGCGCTCGATTCGCGCCCTGCGAAATCCCGTGTTAGGCTATCTCTTGTGCCGCGGGGTGGAGCAGTTCGGTAGCTCGCCGGGCTCATAACCCGGAGGTCGCAGGTTCAAATCCTGTCCCCGCAACAAGAGAAGGCCCCCTGATCAGGAGAAATCCCGATCAGGGGGCCTTCGGCTTTCTACGACGAAACGGGAGGTTCGGGTGGCTTCGCATCTTTCCTGCATCGGATTCGAGTTCGGGGATCGGACGGAGTTCGAGACCGTCGTCGGCCGGCTGGCCGCGCGGGGCTACTCGCTGGGCGCAGCCGACGGTGTGGAAGTCGTTCGCTGGGAGGATCCGAGCGGGGCCCGACTGGTGCTGGGCAGGAGGCAGGGCGAGTACGTCGATCTGCTGCCTTCCTTCGCCGGGAGTGCTGGTGTGAACGTGGCGCGCTGCAGGGCGCTGAGCGACGAGGTCGTCCTGGCCGATGTCGTCGACGCCGACGGTGAGCAGATCACGACGATGGCCTTCGAGCTCGAGCAGCGCCGTGCGCTGGTCGGAGGATGGTCAGGTCTCGCGGCCGTCACGGCGTTCGGCATGGAGACCCAGTTCTTCGCCGACGAGGACGAGTTCGCCGCCTCGCCGAAGAGCCTGCTGGACCCCGATGACGGTCCGGACGAGCCTGCTCCGGCGCACGCGGTGGAGTACGGCCTGCGCTGGCCGCCCCGGATGGCTGCCGAATCCTTCATCTCGTTCGGAGGCTTCGGCGATCACCCGGTCGCTGAAGCACGACTCAACGGCACCGTGCTGAGAGCGGCGCGCCGACGCAACACCGAGACGGGCAGGCGCTTCCTCGCCGCCCGCGTCGGTTGCCTGGGGTTCGAGGTCGATCTCGTCACCGAATGGGATGCCGCGCCCGCTCCCGTGGTCGGCTCGATCGCCGCCGTTGGTGCCTTCCTCGTGGCCTCGATCGATTCGCTGGCGTTCGACGAAGGGCCACGGGCGGCGATGCCGCGGCGTCGCCGCCCGTGGATGCCGCACGTGTTCCGTCGCGGATGATCGCGGCGTCGGCGATGGGCGAGCGCCGACGCTCAGTGTGCGCGCATCTGTGCGACGGCGGCCTCCCGGTCGATCATGTTCATCACGTCGCCGATCGAGTTCACGAGCGGGGCGGGGGCGATCACGAGCGTGTTCTTGTCCACGCCGATCTCGACCAGCGTCTGTAGGGTGCGCAGTTGGAGCGCGAGCGGGTGCGACATCATCGTGTCCGACGCGGTGCCCAGCTGGGCGGCGGCGAGCGCCTCGCCCTCTGCGGCGATGATCTTGGCCCTCTTCTCGCGCTCCGCCTCCGCCTGCTTCGCCATCGCACGCTTCATCGAGTCGGGCAGCAGGATGTCCTTGAGCTCGACGAGGGTCACCTCGACACCCCACTCGACCGTCGTGACATCGAGGATCTCGCGGATGTTCGCGTTCAGCGCCGCGGTGTCGGAGAGGATCTCGTCGAGGTGGTGCTGACCGACGACGCGGCGTAGCGTGGTCTGCGCGATCTGGTCGATCGCGGCGCGGACGTTCTCGATCGCGATCACCGACTTCACCGGATCCATGATCCGGAAGTAGGCGACCGCCGAGACGCCGACCGTGACGTTGTCCTTCGTGATGATGCCCTGCGACTGGATGGGCATCGTCACGATGCGCAGCGAGACCGGGATGAGGACGTCGACGATCGGGAAGATGAACCGGATCCCCGGCTCGCGCACGTTGTGCAGCCGTCCGAAACGCAGCACCACGCCGCGCTCGTACTGCCGCACGATCCGCGCGGACATGAAGAAAAGGATGATCGCGAGGAGCACCACGACGATCAGGGTGATGAGCGGGATCATGGGAACCGCCTCCTCCGGCTCCGGTGACGTGCCGCGGGCCAGTGCTTCCATTGTCCTCCGGCCGGCCGGGCGTATCGCGGGATCCGGAGGATCCGTGCGAGCCCATCGCCGAAGCCCGAGCGTGCGGGATGATGGAGCCATGACCACCGCAACCGTGACCGTCGCCGTGTGCCAGTTCGCGTCCGTCGACGACCGCGCCGCGAACCGGGAGCGCATCGCCGCCCTCGTCGCACGCGCCGCGGAGCGCGGCGCCCGGCTCGTCGTGCTGCCGGAGTATTCCAGCTACTTCGTCGACCCGATGGACGAGACCCTCGCCGCGAACGCGGAGGAGCTGGACGGCGCCTTCACCCTGAGCCTGCGGGAGCTGGCGGATCTGCACGGGGTGGTGATCGTCGCCGGCCTGGTCGAGCGCGCGGACGCCGAGCGGATCCGCAACACCCTCGTCGCCGTGGACGGGACGGGCCTGCTCGCGGTCTACCGCAAGCAGCACCTGTACGACGCCTTCGGGCAGTCGGAATCCCGGTGGATCGAGGCGGGCGAGGTCGGAGCCGCCGCGACCTTCGCCGTGGACGGACTCGCCTTCGGGCTGATGACCTGCTACGACCTTCGGTTCCCGGAGGTGGCGCGCACTCTCGTCGACGCCGGGGCCGAGGCGCTCGTCGTGCCCGCGGAGTGGGTGCGCGGTCCGCTCAAGGAGCATCACTGGACCACGCTGCTCGCAGCGCGTGCGATCGAGAGCACCGCCTACGTGGTCGCGGCGGACCACCCGACCCCGGTCGGCGTCGGGCACTCGGCCGTCATCGACCCGCAGGGCGTCGTGATCGCCGGAGTGGGCACGGGGGAGGGGATCGCGGTCGCCGAGCTCGACGCCGCGACCGTGGCCCGCGTGCGAGAGGTCAACCCCGTGCTGCGGCTGCGCCGCTACCGCGTCGTCCCGCGCTGACCCCGCTCACACCCCTGCGCGCAGGCCGGCGAGGCGTTCCGCGGCTTCGGCGATCACCTCGGGGCGCTTGCAGGCGGCGAACCGCACCAGGCCCCGGTACGCGTCGCGGTGCTCCGGACGCACGAACGCGGTGAGCGGGATCGCCGCGACCCCGATCCGCTCCGGAAGGGAGCGGCAGAACGCGTCGGCGTCCTCTCCGCCGATGCGCGAGGCGTCCGCGACCGTGAAGTAGCCGCCGTCCGGGAGGTGCACCTCGAAGCCCGCCGCATCCAGGCCCGCGGCGAGCTGGTCGTGCTTCGCGCGCAGGCGCTCCGCCGCATCGGTGAAGAACGCATCGGGAAGGCGCAGGCCGAGGGCGATGGCGGGCTGGAACGGGGCGCCGTTGACGTAGGTCAGGAACTGCTTGACGCTGAGCACCGCGGTGATGAGCTCGGCCGGCCCGTGGATCCAGCCGATCTTCCACCCGGTCACCGAGAACGTCTTGCCCGCCGAGGAGATCGTGAGTGTGCGCTCGGCGGCGCCGGGCAGGGTCGCGATCGGCACGTGCGGCGCGGCGAAGGAGAGGTGCTCGTACACCTCGTCGGTCACGATGATCGCGTCGTGCTGGTGCGCCAGCCGGACGATCTCCGCACGGATCCCCTCGCTCAGCACGGCGCCGGTGGGGTTGTGCGGATCGTTCACGAGGATCACCCGGCAGCGATCGGTGACGGCGGCGGCGAGCTCCTCCGGATCGGGCTGGAAGTCGGGCAGGCGCAGCGGAACCGTGCGCAGCGTGGCGCCGCTGAGGGCCGCGATCGCCGCATAGGAGTCGTAGTAGGGCTCGAACACCACGATCTCGTCCTCCGGGCCCTCCACGAGGGCGAGGAGGGCTGCGGCGATGGCCTCCGTCGCTCCCGCGGTCACGACGACCTCGCGGTCGGGATCCACGTCGAGCCCGTAGAAGCGGCGCTGATGCTCGGAGACCGCCTGCAGCAGGTCCGGCACGCCGCGCCCGGGCGGATACTGGTTCGCGCCGTCGAGGATCGCGGCGCGCGCCGCCTCCAGCACCTCGGCCGGGCCGTCCTCGTCGGGGAAGCCCTGCCCGAGGTTGATCGCCCCGGTGCGGCCCGCGAGGGCGGAGATCTCAGCGAAGATGGTAGGGGCGACCTCTCCGGCTGCGGAGAGCAGCCCGGCACCGGCCGCCGTACGGCGCCAGGCGCCCGGCAGGATTCCCATGCCGCCCAGGGTAACGCCATAGCGGAATCTGCCACCCGGCATAAGAAAAACACAGAAACGGCCGTCAGTCTGTAAGGGCAAGGTTCAAAGGAGCAGACATGAACGAGCAGACGCCTCACCCCGACGCCGGACACTCCGTGCCCCCGGCGTTCTCGTCCACCCCCGCCGCCTCGAGCGCGCCCGTCCCGGACGGCGCCACCGCGCCCACCACGCCGATCCCGCCCACGGGCGGCTACGGGATCCAGGCTCAGGCGCACCAGACCCAGCCCGTCGATCCAGGACACCCCGGCGCGCACACCGGCGCCGCGTTCGGCGTTGCCGCCACGACGCCCCAGGAGCGCAAGACCAAGAACGGCGTCGGCGGCGGCAAGATCGCCGCCATCATCATCGCCGCAGCCCTCGTCGGCGGCCTCGCCGGTGTCGGCGGAGCCGTCGGGTACGGGGCGCTGACCTCGTCGAGCTCCTCTTCGACGAAGACGGGCACGGGTCCGAGCACCGTCACGGTGAACAACCCGGAGTCGGTCTCCGAGGCCACCGCGATCGCCGCGAAGGCGGTGCCCTCGGTCGTCACGATCGAGGTCTCCGGATCCAGCGCCTCCGGCTCCGGTTCGGGCATCGTGCTCGACAAGCAGGGGCACATCCTCACGAACGCGCACGTGGTGACCCTGGACGGCGAGGTCTCGAACCCCGCCATCAGGGTGACCACCTCGGACGGCCGCATCCTCGACGCCACCGTCGTCGGGATCGACGCGACCTACGACATGGCCGTCATCCAGGTGAAGGACGGTTCGAGCCTCACCCCGATGGAGTTCGCGGACTCGTCCAAGCTCAACGTCGGATCGATGACCGTCGCGGTCGGAGCCCCGCTGGGCCTGGCCAACTCGGTCACGACCGGAATCGTCAGCGCGCTCAACCGCAGCATCCAGATCCAGTCGTCCGCGGCTCCGTCGCAGGGCTCCAACGGAGACCAGCAGCAGAGCCCGAACCAGGACGGCTCCCAGCAGCCCTTCCAGTTCGACATCCCCGGCCGCGGATCCGGCTCGCAGGGCGCGGCCGCGACGATCTCGATCTCGGTGATCCAGACCGACGCCGCGATCAACCCCGGAAACTCCGGCGGGGCGCTCGTCGACAGCGACGGCAAGCTCATCGGCGTGAACGTCGCGATCGCGAGCGCGGGATCCTCGTCCTCCTCGTCGGGGCAGTCGGGGAACATCGGCGTCGGCTTCGCCATCCCGTCGAACATCGCCAAGCGCATCGCGAACGACATCATCGCCGACGGCAAGGCCACGCACGGCCTGCTCGGCGCGACGGTGCAGGACGCCAGCGGCCAGAAGGGCGCCACGGTCGTCGGAGCGTCCATCGCCTCGGTCTCCAGCGGAGGTGCCGCGGCCAACGCGGGCATCCAGGCCGGTGACGTGGTCACGGGCTTCAACGGCAACCCGATCACCGACGCCAGCGACCTCACGGCGCAGGTGCGCTCGGTCGCCGGCGGCAGCACCGCGACGCTCACGATCAACCGCAACGGGCAGTCGCAGGACATCAAGGTCACGCTGGGCACGCTCGCCCAGTGAACCACCGCTCCTGAACCCTGCATCCGACGAAGGACGCCGCCCCGCGACGCGATCGCGAGGCGGCGTCCTTCGTCGTCTACGGAGTCCCGGAAGATCGCCTCGACGGCTCCTCGACTCAGGGGTCTCTTCGCTCGCCGGCTCCGCCGACCGGTAGGCTCGCGGGGTGGCGTCCTTCTCCTTCCGCGCGGGCAACGCCGGCAAGCTGCTGAGGATCCCGCTGTATCTGCTCGGGCGCCTGGGGACCCTGATCGTCCCGCGCGGACGCGGCTGGGTGATCGGCTGCGGAGCAGGCATCGGCGACGGCGCCCTCGCCCTCTGGCGGGCGGCGAGCGATGCGGGGACGGAACCGCTGTGGCTGACCGGATCCGCCCGCGAGCAGCGCGACGCCGCGGCCCTCGGCATCCGCGCCATCCCCAAGAACGGCCTTCGCGGCTGGTGGGCC
>NZ_NCKN01000007.1 GCF_002257455.1 Microbacterium sp. 13-71-7 | reverse complement strand
CAGCCCACGCACCGAAACCGACCCCGACCATGATGACTGTCGCGCAGGCCGCGCCGAAGTACCTCGAGATCGTGTGCCCAGGGAACGCGGCGGCCTACGAACTGACATTCGCGTTCGACTCGACCCAGACGGCTCGGATCAGGTCGGCAGCTGCTCATGCGGCGCAGGTCGCGGCCCGCGAGGCTGGCGCGCTCACCTCCGCCAACGCCCGGTGGCCCGAAGCCGTGCGGAGTGATCTGACCACGCTCGAGCTCAGGGTCTACGGCGCCTACTACCGCCGCATCGCGGCGACTGACACGATCGCCGAGATGATCGCGTTGAAGCTGCCGATCGACACGGCCGGTGGCCCCGCGGCCGCTGAGGCACGCATCACACTTCACCTTCCCGTGATTGACCCTGCGACATCTTGTGACTCCACGCCGCTAGTTGTGCGACCTACGCCGCAACCTTCAGGTCGGGGGGCGAGCGTCGGCGTCGATCTTCCGTGAAAAGCTCGCACGACTAGCGGCAGAAAGACGAGGGCGAACACCTGCAGCGCCTTCGTGAGCTAGTTGACGAAAGGCCACAGTCGCGAACGCCGTCCATGTCAGCGACCAGTAGTTGCCCCTGTCAGTGCATCATGATGCTTCCTCGGTGTTGGTGTAGAGATCACACGGGCGGACGACGAGGACGGGTGAGTGCGCGTGCCGCACGCATGCGGCGCTGACCGATCCCAGCAGCAGGCCGACGAATCCGCCGTGGCCGCGGTTGCCGACGACGAGCATCTGGCAGCTCTTGCTCATCTCGATCAGTGTCGCGGCCGGCGTGCCTCCGGCAACGGTGCGGATCAGGCGTGTCGGCGGGGCGTCGCTGAAGGCCCTGTCGATGGTCTTAGCCAGGGTGTCGTCTGCGACGATTTCAGGAGTCCACTCGATCACGAGTTCCGCTCCCGTGATCGATGAGTAGTACCAGGTGGTCACGACCTCGAGAGGTGCGTCGAGCACGTCCGCGAGCCGGGCGGCATAGCGCAGAGCGGCGACGGAGGAGGCTGATCCGTCGACGCCGACGATGATCCGGTTGCTGTCGATGCTGTCCATGCGGTCGAGGTTCCTCCGCGGGTTCGGCCGGGACTGGGACGAAAGTCACGCGGACCTGGTCGGGCGGCTCAGCTGGCGTCCTCGACGTCGAAGTCGAAGACGAGTCGAGCCGGTACGGAACCATCGAGCACTTCCTGCATCGACGCGGCCACCGTGGACAGGTCCCGTGTCTGTGCGACGACGGTTGTGCGACCGAGGGCGTGCAGCCGGAAGACCTCGGCGAGATCTTCGCGTGTGCCGACGATGGATCCGATGATCTCGATGCCGTTCAGCACCGTATCGAATACGGGGAACGTCAAAGTGCCGTCCTTCGGCAGCGAGACGAGCACCAGCCGTCCGCCCCGAGCGAGAGCACGATAGGACTGGTCGAACACGGCGGGAGCGACGGCGAGCACGATACAGGCGTCCGCACCGCCGAGCGCCCTGATCGCCTCGACCGGATCCGTCTTCGCAGCGTTGACGACGTGGTCTGCGCCGAGCATCGTGGCGAGTTCGAGTTTCTCATCGCTCACGTCGACGGCGATGACCTCCGCTCCGACGAGGCGCGCGTACTGGATCGCGAGGTGCCCGAGGCCGCCGATCCCGAAGACGGCGACGCGCTCGGACGGCGTCACACGGGCGGCCTTGATCGCGGCGTAGGTCGTGACCCCGGCGCAGGTCAGCGGTGCGGCATCGAGCGACGTGACGGAGTCTGGGACAGGCACGGCGAAGCGGGCGTCGATCACCGCATATTCTGCGTGCGCTCCGTTCACCGCGTAACCGGTGTTCTTTTGGGCCAGGCAGAGGTTCTCACGCCCGGTCACGCAGTACCGGCAGGAGCCGCATGCGGATCCGAGCCACGCCAGTGCGACGCGCGTCCCGGCAGCAGGAGCGGTGGCTCCCGGACCGAGGCCGTCCACGCGGCCGATGCCCTCGTGTCCCGGGATGAAGGGCAGCGGTGGCTTCACCGGCCAGTCGCCGCGCGCGGCATGGATGTCGGTGTGGCAGAGACCGCTCATCTCGATGCGCACGAGCACCTGCCCAGTGCCCGGGACAGGCACGGGCACGTCCTGCACCGTGATGGGCTCGGTGAACGATGAGACGACCGCGGCGCGCATCGTCGCGGACGGAGCCTCGGAGTCTGCCGGTGCGGTGTCCAGAGCCTCCGGCGCCACCGTGACCGGGCTCGTCGCTTCGGTGGCGTTAGGGGCGGTGGAAACGGCAGGAGAGACCGAGGACATGGACGCGGGCTCGTCGGACGCCCTGCGGCGGAGTGTGTCCAGCTCGACCGCTTCTCCCAGATGCGGCACTCGAACGCTCCAGCCGAGTTCGCGACGGATCCGACCACGCAGGGTGTCGGATGAGCCTGGCTCGCCGTGGGTGAGGAACACCTGCGCGGGTGCCTGCGGGGCGGTGCGCATCCAGTCGAGGATCTGTCTGGCGTCGGCATGTGCGGAGAGCATCTCCAGCGAGTGGACCTCGGCGAGAATCGGCACATCCTGTCCGTAGATCCGCAGGGTGCGCTCGCCGCGCTGCAGTGCGTCTCCGCGTGTGCCCCCGGCTTGGAACCCTGTCAGCACGATCGCGTTGCGCGGGTCCGGCGCGTAGGAGGCGAGGTGATGCAGGATCCGTCCGCCTTCGAGCATTCCACTCGCGGAGATGATGATCGCCGGACCTCCGCGGGTGTTGAGCGCCTTGGACTCCTCGATGCTGCGCACCAGCGTCACATCTTTGTACATGCGCTGGAACTCGTCGGCGGAGATGCGGTGTTCCTCGGGGTGGCGGGCGTACATCTCGGCGCCGCTCACCGCCATCGGGCTGTTCAGGAACAGTGGTACGTCAGGGATCCTGCCGGCGGCGCGCAGACGGCTGAGGTGCAGCAGCAGCGTCTCTGCCCGGCCGATCGCGAAGGCCGGCAGCAGCACGACGCCACCGCGCCGGCACACCCTGGTGATGATGTCGGCGAGCGCGGCCTCCGGGTCCTCGGCGGGGTGGGCGCGGTCTCCGTAGGTCGATTCGGAGACGAGCACATCCGTCGCTTCGAGGTCGCGGGGTGCGCACATCAGCGGGTCGTCGGCGCGGCCCAGATCGCCGGTGAAGTGCACGCGGGTGCCGTCCACGTCGAGGCGCACCTGTGCAGCACCCAGGATGTGTCCGGCGGGTGCGAACGAGACCCCGATGTCGCCGACCTCGAAGCCGACGTCGAACGGGTGCGGCTCGAAGCGATCGAGTGCCGCCATGGCGTCGCGTTCCGTGTACAGCGGCCGTGGGTGCGCATGCTTCGAGCTATGTCGACGCTCGGCGTAGTTTGCCTGTTCCTCCTGGAGACGGCCGCTGTCCGGCAGCACCAGTGTGCTGAGCTCGGCTGTTCCGACGGTGGTGTGGATGGCTCCCCGGAACCCGTCCCGTACGAGCGCAGGCAGGTAACCGGTGTGGTCGAGGTGCGCGTGCGTGACGACGACGGCGTCGATGCTCGCTGGTTCCACGGGGAAGCGCGCCCAGTTCCGTTCGCGCAGGATCTTGTAGCCCTGGAAGAGCCCGCAGTCGACAAGGATTCTGTTCTTGCCCGTCTCGACCAGGTAACGGGATCCTGTGACGGTGTCGGTTGCTCCGAGGAAGGTCAGTGTTGCGCTCATAGAGGTCACACAACACGCGCCGCGACGCGCGGGGAGGGACCTTTGTCACGTGAGTCGGGTACGCCGCCGGGCCGGTGATCGTGCTCATCCCTGGAGGGGGGCGCTCCAGAGGACGCGGGTGCCGCCCTCTGGTCGACGCCCGATGGCGTATTCACCGTCACGTCGGGCCGCGCGGGCGGCGAGGTTGGCGGTGCCGCTTGGCGTCAGTTTCGCAGGCAGACCGACGCCGTCGTCCTCGATCGTGACCATCACCTCGGTGTCCGAGAGCCGGACGTCTACGAGCGCGGACGATGCCTGTGCATGTCGGGTGACGTTCGCGAGTGACTCGCGCACAACCGCGACGAGGTCGTCGGCGAGGTCGCCGGTGACGACCAGGTCCACTGGTCCGGTGAAGGAGATCCTTGGGCGCGGATCGTAGTCGGAGATGATCGCGAGCAGACGGCGCCGAAGACCGCTGGTCGCGCTGTCGTGTGCGCGAAGGGCGAAGATCGCCGTGCGGATGTCTGAGATCGCGCCGTCGAGTTCTTCGATGTGGCGATCGAGATCGGTGGCGACTGTTGGATGCGCTGACGCCAGCCCTTGCAGTCCGAGCGCTGTGGCGAACAGGCGCTGGATCACGTGGTCGTGGAGGTCGCGGGCGATGCGGCCGCGGTCCTCGACGATGTCGAGGATCTGGCGTTGCTCGCGGGCGCGCGCCAGCGAGATGGCAATCCCCGCCTGCGAAGCGAAGTCCGTGATCGTGAGCAGTTCCGTGCGCGTGAACGTGCTTCCCCTGCGTGACACGCACAGGGCGCCGGCAGTGTCGCCGGCGGTGATGAGCGGCACTGCCACGGTGAAGCCGAACGGGCGCAGCACGACGTCGACGGGATCGGGGAGACGGCCGACGACCGGTCGGCCTTCGGCGATCGCGATGGCGGCGATCGAATCGGCCGCCGGGTAGCGAGCGCCCTCCAAATCCCTGGCGCCCACCCCGCGAGCGACGTTGATACGGAGCCTGTCGTCCTCGTCAGGAACGATGATCGTGACGAGATCGGTGGGGATGATCGAGGCCACCCGGTCCGCCACGATGCCCAGGGCGTCCACTGAATCGGGCGACAGCAGGGCCGCGGTGATCTCGGAGATCGCGGTGCCGAGACGTTCGCGCCGTCGCGTCTCCGCGTAGAGACGGGCGTTCTCGATCGCCACCCCGGCCGTGGTCGCGAGCGCCTCGATGATCTCCTGGTCCTCGTGCGAGAAGGTCGGCTTGTCGGAGTCTGTCAGGTAGAGATTGCCGAAGGTCTGGTCCCGCACGCGGATCGGTACGCCCAGGAACGCATCCATGGGCGGATGATGCTCTGGGAAGCCGACCGAGCGCGGATCATCGGCGATGCGCGGAATCCGGATCGTCTCGCCGGCATCGATCACGGCGCCGAGCAGCCCGTGCCCTCGGGGAGGAGCACCGATCTCCTCGACGATCTCGGGGGAGATGCCCTGGTGGATGAAGCGCTCGAGCAGACCGTCCTCGTCGATCACTCCGAGCGCCCCGTAGCGAGCACCGACGAGCTCGATGGCCGCATTGACGATGCGCCGCAGCACTGTGTCGAGGTCCAGATCCTCGCTCACGGCACGTGTGGCGCTGAGAAGGCTGCGCAGACGTCCCTGAGCCGTAAGGACCTGCTGGGCGCGGGCCATCAGCTCCGCGATGTTCTTCTCGAGCTCCAGCCGAGGAAGATCGGGGAACGTGAGCGGATCGTCGTCCATGGCACCTCTGTCCCTGGCCCTTGGCAGTCCCTGACCCTTGGCAGTCTAGAGTCAGCGCAGGACCTTCGCCCCGTGGTTCGCTACGCCTGGGGGCATGATGAACAGAACGGGAGGGAGATCTCATGAGCACTGTCTTCCTCGTCGACGATCACGAGATCGTTCGCCAGGGGCTCGCCGGAGTGATCAACGGGCAGCCGGATCTGGCGGTGATCGGTGAGGCCGCCACCACGCGTGACGCACTGGCACGGATCGCAGCGACGCGCCCGGACGTCGCAGTGCTCGACGTCCGGCTCCCGGACGGGAACGGTATCGACCTGTGCCGGCAGATCCGTCAGGACCATCCTGAGGTGCAGTGCCTCATCCTCACGGCCTACGACGACGATGACGCGATGTTCGCCGCCGTCGTCGTCGCCGGCGCCGCCGGGTACCTGCTGAAGAGCGTCCGCGCCGCGGAGCTGCTTAAGGCCATCCGCGAAGTCGCGGCGGGCAAGCGACTGCTGCATCCGAGTGCGGAACGCAATGCGATGCAGCGGATGCGCGAAGCGCCCGGTGAGGATCCTCGGTTCGGATCGTTGGGGTTGCGCGAGCGGCAGATCCTGGCGCTCATCGCCGACGGGCTCACGAACCGGCAGATCGGCGAACGGCTGGGCCTGGCGGAGAAGACGGTGAAGAACTACGTCTCGGGTTTACTCAGCAAGCTTGGGCTCGACCACCGTACGCAGGCCGCGGTCTTCGAGATCGAGCGAGGTCGGACCCGCGGCGCCTGACCGCGGGTCCGACCGTCGATCGCGGTCAGCTCTCGGTGCGCTCGGCGTTCTCGTCGTGCCGCTCGTGCCGCTCGTGCCGCACGATGAGAACGGGGCAATGCGCGTGCGTTGAACAGGTCGAGCTCACCGAGCCGAGAAGAAGTCCCGTGAAGCCTCCGCGTCCGCGGCTGCCGAGTACGAGCATCTCGGCGTCGCGGCTCTCCTTGATGAGCACGGACGCAGGGGGTCCTGCCACGACCGCGGCGGACAGCTCGGCGGGGGGATCCCCGGCGAACACGTTCCCGATGGCCGCATTGAGGATGTCCGCCGCGTCTTCGTCCGGGATCCAGCCCGGCGTCGGGCAAAGGTCGATGAGAGCGGGGTAGTCCCACGTCGTGATCGCTCGCAGCGGCGCTCCGAGTGCTGCCGCAATCTTCGCGGCGTAGCGGAGGGCGTCGAGCGAGGAGTCGGAGCCGTCGACGCCGACGAGGACGGGAGCTTTCTCAGTCGTGTTCATGACGTTCATCTTTTGACGTGGGCGTCGCAGTGGTTGGGACGAAAGTCACTTGTATGGAGGGCATGAGGGCGACAGTGTGGAGCCGGAGGCGGCGCGGTGCGCCGTGGGAAGACAGTGAGAGGACCCGGTTGTGACCACGAGCGACACGCACACGAAGACCGCCGCGCCGACCACGGGCGGCGACGTCCCCGAGGTGGATCTGGAGAGCATCGACGCGTGGTGGCGCGCGGCGAACTACCTCAGTGCCGGCCAGATCTATCTGCTCGACGACCCGCTGCTGCACCGGCCCCTGACGCCGGAGGACGTCAAGCCCCGCCTGCTCGGACACTGGGGCACGACGCCGGGGCTCAACTTCCTCTACGCCCACCTGAACCGGGTGATCCGCGACCGGGCGCTGAGCTCGATCTTCGTGACCGGCCCCGGCCACGGAGGACCGGGGATGGTGGCGAACGCCTATCTGGACGGCACGTACTCCGAGGTCTACCCGCGGATCTCGCGGGACGAGGACGGGGTGCGCGCCCTGTTCCGCCAGTTCTCGTTCCCCGGGGGGATCCCGAGCCATGTCGCCCCGGAGACGCCGGGTTCCATCCATGAGGGCGGCGAGCTGGGCTACTCGCTGAGCCATGCCTTCGGCGCCGCGTTCGACAACCCCGACCTGGTCGTCACGTGCGTGGTCGGCGACGGCGAGGCCGAGACGGGACCCGCGGCGACGGGATGGCACTCGAACAAGTTCCTGGATCCCGTGCAGGACGGCACGGTCCTGCCGATCCTGCATCTGAACGGCTACAAGATCGCGAACCCCACGGTGCTCGCCCGCATCCCGGAGCGCCGCCTGGTCGAGCTCTTCCGCGGGTACGGCTACGCGCCGCACATCTTCACCGGAGGGTTCGACGACGAGGATCCGCGGAGCATCCATCGGCGGTTCGCGGCCCTTCTCGAGGAGGTGTTCGACGAGATCGCGCGCATCCGCGCCGATGCGGCGGAAGGCCGGGACCGCTCGGACGATCCCGTGACGGCGACGCCGGAGTGGCCCATGATCATCCTGCGCACGCCCAAGGGATGGACCGGCCCGCACAAGGTCGACGGCGTGCTCGTGGAGGGCACCTACCGCGCGCATCAGGTGCCGCTCGCGAACGCCAGGGACACGCCGGAGCACCTCCGGATCCTCGAGGACTGGATGCGTCGCTACCGCCCCGAGGAGCTCTTCGACGCCCAGGGCGCTCCCGTCGAGCTCATCGGCCGGATCGCGCCGGAGGGGGAGCGGCGGATGAGCGCCAACCCGGTCGCGAACGGCGGGCTGCTGCGGACGCCCCTGTCGCTGCCCGACTTCCGCGACTACGCGGTCGACGTGCCGGCGCCGGGCTCGACGACCGCCGAGGCCACGAGGGTGCTCGGCACCTGGCTCGCCGAGGTGATCAGGCGGAACCCGACGACGTTCCGGATCTTCGGCCCCGACGAGACCGCGTCGAACCGGCTCGCCCCACCGGTCTACGAGGCCACGGACAAGCAGTGGGTCGCGCAGATCCTGCCCTCGGACGACCACCTGGCCCGGGTCGGCCGGGTCATGGAGATGCTCAGCGAGCATCAGTGCCAGGGGTGGCTCGAGGGCTATCTCCTCACCGGACGCCACGGCCTGTTCACCTGCTACGAGGCGTTCATCCACATCGTCGACTCGATGTTCAATCAGCACGCGAAGTGGCTCAAGGTCACACGGGAGATCCCCTGGCGGCGTCCGATCTCCAGCCTGAACTACCTGCTCACGAGTCACGTCTGGCGGCAGGACCACAACGGATTCAGCCATCAGGACCCGGGATTCATCGACCACGTCGTGAACAAGAGCGCGGAGGTGGTGCGGGTCTACCTCCCCTTCGACGCGAACACGCTGCTGTCCACCTACGACCACTGCCTGCGGTCGGTGGACTACGTCAACGTCGTGGTGGCGGGGAAGCAGCCGGCTGCGAACTGGCTCACGATGGACGAGGCCGTGAACCATTGCACGCGCGGACTCGGGATCCTGGAATGGGCGGGCACCGAGGTCGCGGGAGAGGATCCGGATGTCGTGCTCGCCGCCGCGGGCGACATCCCCACCCTCGAGGTCCTCGCCGCCGCCCAGATCCTGCGGAATGCGCTGCCGGAGCTGCGCGTGCGCGTGGTCAACGTGGTGGACCTGATGCGCCTGCAGTCGGAGAGCGAGCATCCGCACGGGCTGCCTGACCGGGAGTACGACGCGATCTTCACGGCGGACCGGCCGGTGATCTTCGCCTATCACGGCTACCCGTGGCTCATCCACCGGCTCGCGTACCGACGGCACGGGCATGACGACCTGCACGTGCGCGGGTACAAGGAGAACGGCACGACCACCACGCCGTTCGACATGGTCATGCTCAACGACCTCGACCGCTACCAGCTCGCGATCGATGCGATCGACCGCGTGCCGGGGCTCGCCCAGCGCTGCGCGGGGCTGCGTCAGGACCTGCAGGACGCGCGGCTGCGCGCCCGCGCCTACACGCGCGAACACGGCGAGGACATCCCCGAGGTGGCCGAGTGGAGCTGGAGCCGTGTCCGCTGAGCGGGCCACGGACGCGATGACGAGAGCCGCGGGCGAGGGCGCAGGGGCAGTGCGGCCGGCCCAGACCGGCTCCCTTGCCTCGCCGAGCGCGGTGCGCCGATGCGCCGTCGAGGGCGTCGCGCAGGTGCTGGCCGAGTGCGGATCGATCGAAAGCGGGCTGAGCCCGGACGATGCCCGCGAGCGGCTCTCGCGGCAGGGCCCGAATGCGATCCGCAGCCGACGAGCCCGTCCTTGGCGCGTGCTGGGCAGGCAGCTGCGGAGTCCGATCGTGCTGATGCTGTTCGGGACGGCGATCGTCGCGGGTTTCGTCGGCGATGCCACGGATGCCGTGGTCATCGGGGCGATCCTGCTGCTCAGCGTCGGCCTCGGCTTCGTCAACGAGTTCCGTGCCGAGCGGGCCGCGGACGCGATGCACGATCGGCTGCGCCACACGGCGATTGTGCACCGGGCCGGCGAGGCTCAGCGCGTGGATGTGACGGAGCTCGTGGTCGGGGATGTGGTGGCGCTCTCGGTGGGAACCGTCGTGCCGGCGGACCTGCGCCTGTTGCACTCCGAGGGACTCGAATGCGATGAGAGCATCCTCACCGGTGAGGCGCTGGCGGCGGTCAAGAGTACGACTCCCGTGCCCGCGGGCATGGGAGTCGGCGACCTCACCTGCTGTGCGCTCATGGGCACGGTCGTGCACGCGGGCACCGGGACAGGAGTGGTCGTGGCGGCCGGCGCCGATGCCGAATTCGGGCGGATCGCCGCCGGGCTCGCCGCGCGGGAGCCGCAGACCGAGTTCCAACGCGGTCTCGGACGTTTCTCGACTTTCCTGCTGCTCGTGGCGATCGTGCTCACCGCGACGATCTTCGTCATCGCGGTGGCGCTGGGCAGACCGCTGATCCAGTCGCTGCTGTTCTCCCTCGCCATCGCGGTCGGGATCACGCCGCAGCTTCTGCCGGCGGTCGTCAGCACGAGCCTCGCGGCGGGGTCGAGGGCGATGGCTCGCCGCCGTGTCCTCGTCAAGCGCATGGTGTGCATCGAGGACCTGGGAGATCTCGATCTTCTCGTCACAGACAAGACCGGGACGTTGACGACGGGGGAGATCTCCTTCGAACGCGGGGTCCCTGTCGAGGGCGATGCGGATGCGCCCCTGGTCGAGTGGGGCCTGCTCGCTTCCGATGCGGATCTGCACGCGCTCTCCACGGTCGGGCTCAATGCGCTCGATGCCGCACTCCTGGCGGGCCTGCGCGACGGCGCCGACCTCGACGCGTGGCGCCGTCTCGACGCGATCCCCTTCGATCACGAACGCCGCACGACGACCGTGCTCGTCCAGCGCGAGGGCCTGAGCCCGATGGTGATCGTCAAGGGAGCGGCGGAATCGGTCCTTCCGCGCTGTGTATCGGTGCCGGCGACCGCGACCACGGCTCTGGACGAGTTGTATCGCGAAGGGTTCCGAGTGGTCGCTGTCGCCCACGGCGCGGCGCCGGGAGCCCACGTCCTGGCACCGGGGATCGATGCGAGGCTCGCGCTGGGCGGCTTCCTCGTCTTCTCCGATGCCATCAAGCCAGGTGCCCGCGCCTCTCTGCAGCGGCTCGCGGAACTCGGCGTCGCAGTCAAGGTCTGCACCGGCGACAGTGCGGTAGTCGCAGCCCGCACCGGAGGCGACCTGGGCATGGATGTGACGGCGGTGCTCACCGGCGAGGCAGTCGATGCGCTGGACGACACCGAGCTCATCGGTGCGGCCGAGCGGACCACGATCTTCGCCAGGGTCTCGCCCGAGCAGAAGGCGCGAATTGTGCGGGCGCTGCGGCATCGCGGCCGTGCGGTGGGATTCCTCGGTGACGGTGTGAACGACGCCCTCGCGCTGCACGGCGCCGACATCGGTATCTCGGTGGACTCTGCCGTCGATGTCGCCAAAGACGCGGCGGACGTCCTGCTGCTCGACAAAGACCTCGATGTGCTGGCTGACGGGGTGACCGAGGGCCGGCGCATCTTCGCCAACACGATCAAGTACGTGATGATGGGCACGTCCAGCAACTTCGGCAACATGTTCAGCGCATCCGCCGCCTCGATCTTCCTGCCCTTCCTGCCGATGCTCCCCGGCCAGATCCTGCTGAACAATCTGCTCTACGACGCCAGCCAGCTCGTGATACCCGCCGACCGGGTGGATCCCGAGCAGTTGCGAGCGCCATCGCACTGGGACATCGGCGCCGTTCGCCGGTTCATGCTGTTGTTCGGGCCGATCTCGTCGCTCTTCGACTTCGCGACTTTCGGACTCATGCTGTTTGTCTTCCACGCGGGCGCGCCCGAGTTCCGCTCCGGCTGGTTCATCGAGTCCATCGCGACCCAGACGCTCATCGTCTTCGCGATCCGCACCCGCAGGGTGCCGTTCACACGGAGCCGTCCGGCTCCGCTGCTGGTCGTCACGGTGCTCGCCGCGATCGCCGTCGGAGCCTGGCTGCCCTACTCGCCCGCGAATGGGCTGCTGGGATTCACACCGCTGCCGGCGCCGTTCTTCCTCGCGCTCGTCGCGATGCTGATCATCTACCTGGTGCTCGTCGAACTCGCCAAACTCTGGTACTTCCGGCGGATGAGCGCACATCCTGCCGCCGCTGTGACGCCCCGGCCCGGTGCGCGGAGCGTCCTTCGTCGCGCGGCGCGCTTCACCGCACCCTCCGGCCGTCCGAGGCGTGCGCACGGCTGACCATGTCCGCCAGCGCGACGGGACCTTAGGCCCGGTCCGGAGCCGCCGAGCCGGGGATCATCGGGCCATGGACACCGAAGAGGGCAGGGAGCCGACACGCGCGCTCACCGAAAGCGAATGCTGGGAGCGGATCCACGCGGCCCCGTACGGGCGCATCGCCGTCGCCGCGGCGGACGAGATCGACGTCTTCCCGATCAACCACGGCGTACTCGACGGGATGATCGTGTTCCGGACCTCCGCAGGCACGAAACTGCTCAAGTTGACCATACGGCAGCGTGTCGTCTTCGAGATCGACGGGACCGACGGACCCGAAGCGTTCAGCGTGATGGTGAAGGGCGTCGCCGAGGAGTTCGACCGGGACGCGGACACGCTCGACGCCGAGAAGACCGGGGTCACACCGTGGGCGCCGGAGCCGAAAGACCGGTGGGTGCGTATCCACCCGACATCCGTGTCAGGACGCGCCTTCCGCCGGCGCATGTAGCGTCACCGGATCGAGACTCTTGATAGTTCTTGAGACCCCGGCCGAGAGAACATGATTGCCCTCTCCGACGGATCCTCCACCGCGTGGTCGAGCTTGACACCGGTTCGAGCCAGGTGTGTCGCCCAGACGGGGCGAAGCGAATTCGACGGCGACGGACGCCCTTTACCCGATTCTTCATCTCGCATTGGCCTGCTGACGATGCGCCCAGCAGGCCGCCTTCAGCGGCGAGGGGAAGAAAGCCGCACGCCGTCGCTTCATATGGCGGTGAGGATCCGGGCCCCGGCGTCTCGAGGGGATTGCGGTGTCCCGGCGGACTGGTCGTCCTCGTGCGAAGGTCTTGCATACCAGTATTCCTCGATCCAGGATGGGGGCCACAGGCCTGACCGTAAGGAACATCATGGCTACCGAGGCGTCTCGCGCACGCAGCCGTCGCAGAGTCCTTGCTGTGCTCGCGGCCGTCACCACCGCGTCATTCCTGACACTGCTGACGTGGCCGCACGAAGAGACGACGGACGCATCGTTCACTGACGGTGAGTTCGCAGCGAGCGGCACGCTGACCGCGCTCACGGTTCCTGCCCCGGTCAGTTCGCAGACGCCGGGGTGCGTGCTCGATCCCGGACTGCTCGGCGCGAACCCCGTCCTGACGATCTCGTGGCGCGTACCGGCGGGGGTGACCGGATACAGCTCAAGCAACGCGCAGTACGGCAGCACGAACCAGGGCTTGCTGACGCCCATCACCGGCCCGCTCCTGAGCAATGTGACCACAACCGGTACGACCACGGCGTACACGACCGTGATGAACGGCGGCCTGCTCTCGGGCCTCCTCGGCAATTCGATGAGCTTCGGGATCCGTTTCGTTGGTCCCGGTGGATGGACCTCGAGCTGGCTCGTGGCGACAGCCTCGGCCGGAGTGCTCGGCGCCAACCCTCAATGCACGGTGAGCACTGCACCAAGCCCTTGAGTAGTCGTAAGTCGACGCCGCGGCCTGTTCCGGCCGGGAGAACATTCTCGCCCTGTTTGATGGATCCTCCACAGGGGTCGCGTCCACGATCGAGCAGCACGTCGTCGACCAAAAGGTCAACAATGCTCGCACCGTCGACCGTGACGATCTGACAGTAAGAAACGGCTCGCTTCGGCGGGCCGTTTCGCTTTTCCCGGTCGGCGCTAGCTCTTGGCGCAGCCCGCGACGTAGGAGTCGTAGTCGCCGGCCTTGGCCGAGCGGATGATGCTCGTCGTCGCCGACGCCTTCGGGATCACGCCCACGACGTATCCCTCGCCAGAGTCGGACGCGCAGGCGACCAGCACCGACCACCCCGCGGGGTCCTTCCCGTCGTTGTACGCGGCCGGCTGGTCGATGACGTTCGGGGTGATGTCGATGATGATGAAAGGCCCCCCGAGGCTGTCCTGGGTCTGCTCCAGGTCCTTGCCGACGAGCTGGCCCGGAGGGGGTGTCGTGGGTGCGCAGCCCGCAGTGACGAGTGCTGCGAGAACGACGAGGGCCGCTCCGTACAGGCGTTGCGCCCTTGCCATCCCGACCTCGCTTCTCGAATGAGATCCACCCTCTCGGCCGTGAAGTTCCCCTGTCAAGGCTCCTGAGTCGCCGCGATCGCCTCTATCACTGCGACGAAACCGGTCGGATCCTCCTGGAAGGGCGCGTGCCCGGTGGGGACGCGCACGATCTCGGCGCCGGCGCGGGTCGCGAGCAGCTCCTGGAACGGCGGCGGGACGAGCACGTCGTTCTCGGTGAGCACGTACGTCGCCGGCTTGCGCTTCCACGCGACGCGGCTCGCCTCGCCCTGGAGCGACGCGAGCGACTGCGGGCGGAACAGTTCGGCCAGCTGCTCTGCGGCCTCGGGCGGGGTTCCCGGTGGGAAGTCGGCGCTCACCATCGCGATGCGCGCCGCGCGATCCGGCCCGAGGAAGACCTGGCCGCCCTCGACGTGCCAGAGCTCGGGAAGCGCACCGCCGAGGGAGCTCTGCACGCTCTCGCCGGCATCGAGGGCGAAGGCGGCCACGTAGACGAGGTGCTGCACCGCGGGATGATCGCCCGCCTGCGTGATCGGCACGCCCCCGTACGAGTGACCCACGAGGATCACGGGGCCGGGCATCGCATCGAGCGCGGCGGTGACCGCGGCGGCGTCGGCGTCCATCCCGGCGGTCGATCCCGTCGAGGGCAGGTCGAGGGCTTCCGCCTCCCAGCCCCCCTCGCGCAGCAGGGCGATGGCGTCGGCGAATTCCCAGGCGCCCACCCAGGCGCCGTGGACGAGCAGGATGCGGGGGCGATCGGTCATGCGCAAAAGCCTGTGCCCCGGCCATGGCCGCCGCCATCCGTAGGATTGCCGAATCCGCGCCCGGCGGAGTCGGATCCGCGCATCGGGCTCGCCGGACCGGCGGCGGCCGTGATCTCAGCGGAAGGTGGCGTCGAGCGCCGCGCGCAGATCCGCGAGCAGGTCGTCCGTGTCCTCCAGCCCGACCGACAGGCGCAGGTGGCCCAGCCTGCGGAAAGGCTCGGGGTACGTGGACACGCGCCCGCCCTCGGTCCCCGTGTGCACGATGAGGGAGTCGTCGTGGCCGAGCGAGAAGCCCGAGGTGATCAGGCGCAGGTTGGCGACGAAGCGGTTCTGCGTGTCTGGGTCGCCGTCGACGGCGAAGGCGATCATCCCGCCGAACGCGCCGTCGAACTGGCGGGCCGCGAGCTCGTGCTGCGGATGCGAGGGGAGCCCAGGGTAGTACACGTAGGCGACGCGCGGGTCATCGGCGAGCAGCTCGGCGATCGCCTGCGCCGACGCGAGATGCTGACGCATCCGCAGCGGCAGGGTGACGGATCCGCGCTGGATCTGCCAGGCGTTGAACGGCGAGATGATCCCGCCGACGTCGACCATCGCGTCCGCCTTGATCGGCTCGATGAGCTCGTGCCGGCCGATGACGGCCCCGCCCATGGCGTCGCCGTGCCCGTTGATGAACTTGGTCAGGGAGTGGACGACCAGATCCGCGCCGTCGCGGAGGGGGCGGTAGAAGGGCGGGGGCGTGTAGGTGGAGTCGACCATGAGGATGGCGCCCGCATCGTGCACGATGTCGGCGATCGCCGCGACGTCGGTCACCTGCGTCGTCGGGTTCGCCATCGCCTCGACGCACACGAGGCGGGTGTTCGGCCGCATCGCCGCCCGCACGGCGTCGTGGTCGGTGATGTCGACGAACGTCGCCTCGATGCCGTACCGCTGCGGCAGCAGCTCGGTCCACAGGCGCCAGGTCGCCTCGTAGGTCACATCGCTGACGACCACATGGTCTCCCACGCGGACGTGCGTGAAGAACACGGCGTGCAGCGCCGCGACCCCTGATGCCAGCGCGACGGCGTCCTCTCCGCCTTCGAGCGCCGCGAGCTTCTCCTGCAGCGCCTGCTGGTTGACACCCGTGTTGCGCGTGTAGAGGCCGGGCGCCGTCGCCGACCAGCTGATGTCGCTCGGATCCTCCGGCAGGAGGTAGGAGTTGGCCATCACGAGCGGCGTTCGCAGGGCCTTGGTCGAGTCGACGTGGATGCCCGCGTGGACGGCGAGGCTCGCGTCGGACAGGGTTGCGGGGCGGGTGCGGTCTGGACGATCCGTCATGGGGTCCTCCTGGGTCTGGGCGATGAGCGTGGTCATCGCATCGGCATTACGCTAACGTGTGATATCAACATCTGCAATTGTCTATATTGCACATGAACGAAGTAGGTGAAGCGTGGATGGGACGGATCACCGCATCTTGGCGGAGCTGACGGCGGATGCCCGCGTCGCCCTGGTGGAGCTCGCGGGCCGGGTGCATCTGTCGCGCAACGCCGTGAAGCAGCGGATCGAGCGCATGGAGCGCGACGGCGTGATCGCGGGGTACACCGTGGTGCGCGGTGCGGCGGCGGCGCGACGGGTGACCGCGATCGTGATGGTCTACCGCGCGGATCGCATGCGCGGTGCGCATGTCGTGACGGCGCTCGAGCGGATCCCGGAGGTGGTGCGCTGCGACATCCTCTCCGGGGAGTTCGACCTCTTCGTCACCGTGCGGGCGGACACCATGGACCGGATCGGCGAGATCTGGGAGATGATCGCCGCCCTGCCCGGGGTCGAGAACACGGTCACGGCGCTCTCGCTCACGCGCGTCATCGACAGGCCCTGATCGGCGCCGGACCGGCCGGCGCCGATCGCGGGTCAGGTGCTGATGGCCACCACCTTGGGCTGGGTCAGCTCCTCATAGGCGAACCGCACGCCTTCGCGGCCCATGCTGCCGTGCTTCGCGCCGCCGAACGGCATGCTGTCGACGCGGTAGTCCGAGGAGTCGTTGATCATCACGCCACCCGCCTCGATCTGCTCGGAGACCCTGAGCGCCCGGGTGAGATCCGCCGTGAAGACCCCGGCATGCAGGGCATAGTCGGTCTCGTTCGCCAGGGCGATCGCCTCCTCCTCCGTGTCGAAGGGAGCGAGCGCCACGACCGGGGCGAACGCCTCGTCCTGCCACAGTGCGCAGGAGTACGGCACGGTGTCGAGGACGGTCGGCCAGTACACCGAGCCCTCACGGCGGTGCCCGGCGAGCACGCGTGCTCCGACGGCGACGGCGTCGTCGACGAGGCGCTGCGCGCGCTCGGCGGCGTCCGCCGAGATCATCGGGCCGACGTCGGTGCGCTCGTCCGCGGGGTCGCCGGCGATGAGCTCCCTCGTGCGGGCGACGAACGCGTCGCGGAAGCGCTCGTGCACCTCGCGCTGCACCAGGATCCGCTGCGCTCCCACGCAGTTCTGACCGGCGGCCCAGAAGGCGCCGGAGACGCAGGCCTCGACCGCCGCCGGGATGTCGGCGTCCGCGAACACCAGGACGGGGGCGTTGCCGCCGAGCTCCATCGCGAGCCGCTTCAGCCCCGCGCTGCGCGCGATGGCCTCACCGGTCGCGAACCCGCCGGTGAACGAGATCAGGCGGACGTCGTGCGCGGCCACGAGAGCCTGCGCGACCGCGGGCTCGCCGTGGACCGTCGTGATGACCTCGGCGGGCAGTCCGGCTTCCACGAGAAGGGCGACGAGGAACTCCGCGGTGAGCGGGGCGAGCGGGGAGGGCTTCAGGATGATCGCGTCCCCGGCGGCCACCGCCGGGCCGAGCTTGTGCGCGACGAGGTTGAGCGGGTCGTTGTAGGGCGTGATCGCGACGATGACGCCGAGCGGCTCCCTGGTGAACCAGCCGCGGCGCTTCTCGGATCCCTCGAAGGCGTCGAAGGGGATCACCTCGCCCGCGTGCGAGCGCGCGGTCTCGGCGGAGAGGGACAGCGTCGTCACCGCACGGCGCACCTCCTTGCGCGCCTGCCGGATGGTCTTGCCGGCCTCGCCCACGATGAGCGAGGCCGCCTCGTCCGCCCGTTCGCGCAGCAGACCCGCCGCGCGGTCGAGGATCTCGTGCCGGGCGAAGCGCGAGAGCGTGCGCGAGATCGCGAAGCCGGCGCGCGCCCGCTGCAGGATCCCCGCCACGTCGTCGGGCGTGCTCTGGCGGACGGAGCCGATCGTGCGGCCGTCGAACGGGCTGCGCACGGCCAGCGCCGCCGGCTCCGCCACGTCGAGGGGTTCCATGATGACGGGCGCGCTCATCGGCTCGCCTCGGCGAGGGCGCGCTGGTGCGCGTCGATCGCGATGATGTCGGAGAGGAGCGCGTACGCCGTCTCCATCCGACCGGCGCCGGGGCCCGAGACGGTGACGGCGCCGAGCAGGTCCGTGTCGAAGGACACGGCGTTCATGGGCCCCGAGATGCCGGCCAACGGATGCGTCGAGGGCAGCGCGACGGGCTCGACCGTGGCGACGATCTCGCCCGCGTCGTCGCGGCGGGCGGTGCCGATCAGCTTCCACCGGCGGCCGTCGGCGGCCGCTGCGACGATGTCCTCCTGGGTGATGCCGGAGATCCCGCGCCGCTCGACGTCGGCCGTCGTGATGTTCGCGCCGAGGATCTCGTTGGCGAGGATGACGACCTTCAGCAGCACGTCGGATCCTTCGATGTCGGCCGTCGGATCCGCCTCCGCGTAGCCGAGCGACTGGGCCTCCGCGACGGCGTCCGCGAGCGTCATGCCGGACTCCATCTGCCCGAGCACATAGTTGCTCGTGCCGTTCAGGATCCCCTGCACGGCCGAGATCCGGAGGCCAGGCAGCGCGTCGGAGGCGAAGCGGAGCACGGGCGTGCCGCTCATCACGGAGCCCTCGTACTCGAAGCGCACGCCCCGCGCGTCCGCGATGCGGTTGAGCTCGGTGCCCGCGAGCGCGACCGGGCCCTTGTTGGTCGTCGTGACGCTCTTGCCGCTCTCCAGGGCTGCGCGCACGTGCGACACCGCCGGCTCGCCGTCCACCGGGTTGGTGAAGGTCGCCTCCACGACGATGTCGGCCGTGGTGCTGCGGATCACGTAGTCGTTCTGCGGCACGGCGACGCCTCCCGGGAGGCCCGCGAAGGTCGCGTCATCGGCCATCCGGAACACGGCGCCGAGGTCGATGCCCTCGGACTGCATGAGCGAGCCCAGGCGCAGATCGGTGATCGCGACGACGCGCAGTGCGAAGCCGAGCTCGGCCGCGAGCTCCTCTCCGCGAACGTGGATGATCTCGGCGAGGGCGCGGTTCACGCCGCCGAAGCCGATGAGGGCGAGGTCATGACGATTCACGTCGTGCTCCTTCGATGCTCGGAAGGGATGGGCAGGTCGCGATCCATCCTGAGCGGGCCGGGTGTCGGTGCGCGCCTGCCCGATCGTCCGAGCGCACTGCCGTTGTGCCCGCCGCGATGACGTTTCGCCCGAAATGGCGCTCAGGGGCGGACGGGCTCCGCGAACGGTTGTGCGGGCGGACTCCTCGCGGTAATGTCCGGAAACACTGCGTGCGACATCGGCACATTGATGTGGTGATATAGCACGCAGATGTTCGTCTCACCCCCACACCCTTCGAATGCGAGACATCATGAGCCCACTTCCCGGGGAGAAGGCGCTGCCCAACGCCATGCCCCACACCACCGCCACCCAGGTGCCGCTGCGACGACTGCAGCGCTCCATGGACGCGCGACACCTGATCATGATCGCCCTGGGCGGCGTGATCGGATCCGGGCTGTTCCTCAGCTCCGGCTACACGATCAGCCAGGCGGGTCCGCTCGGCGCCATCATCGCGTACCTCATCGGCGCGCTCGTCGTCTACCTGGTGATGGCGTGCCTCGGCGAGCTCGCGACCGCGTACCCGGTCTCCGGCGCGTTCCACATCTACGCCGCGCGCTCGATCGGCCCCGCCACGGGGTTCACCACGGCCTGGCTGTACTGGCTGTGCTGGGTGGTGGCGCTCGGATCCGAGTTCACCGCCGCCGGGATCCTCATGCAGCGCTGGTTCCCCGGCGTGCAGGTTTGGGTCTGGTGCCTCATCTTCGCCGCCGTGCTGTTCTCCATCAATGCGATCTCGGCGCGCGTCTTCGGCGAGACCGAGTTCTGGTTCTCGCTCATCAAGGTCGTCGCGATCGTCGCGCTGATCGTGCTCGGCGGGGCGGCGATCTTCGGCTTCACCCCGCTTTCGGACACGCACCCCGGCGCCGTGCTGTTCAGCAACTTCGCGACCCCGCACGGGCTCTTCCCCGGCGGCGTCGGCGGAGTCCTGATGACCTCGCTCGCCGTCTTCTACGCGTTCAGCGGATCCGAGCTGATCGGGGTGGCCGCCGGCGAGACGAAGGATCCGGGCAAGAACATCCCGCGCGCGCTGAAGTCCACGGTGCTGCGACTGCTGGTCCTTTTCGTGGGGTCGATCACGGTCATCGCCGCGATCCTGCCCTATGACAAGGCGAGCGTCACCAGCAGTCCGTTCGTGGACGTCTTCGCGTACGCCGGCGTGCCTTTCGCGCCGGACATCATGAACTTCGTCATCATCACGGCCCTGCTCTCCGCCGGCAACAGCGGCCTGTTCTCCTGCGCGCGGATGCTGTTCTCGCTCGCGGAGGAGGGACACGCCCCGCGGTCGTTCACGCGGCTCACCCGGCGCGGGATCCCGATCGTGGCACTGAGCGTCAGCATGGCGCTCGGCCTCGTCTCGCTGCTGTCCAGCGTCATCGCGGCGGAGACCGTGTACCTCGCGCTGGTCTCGATCGCGGGCTTCGCGGTCGTCGCGGTGTGGATGTCGATCGTGGCGTCGCAGTTCTTCCACCGGCGCGCCTTCCTCCGCCGCGGCGGCGACCTGTCGACGCTGCCCTACCGGACGCCGCTCTTCCCCATCCTCCCGATCGTGGCCTTCGTGCTGCTGCTCATCTCGGTGATCGCGATCGCGTTCGATCCCAACCAGATCGCGGCGCTGTACTTCGGCATCCCCTTCGTCGGCCTCTGCTACCTGTTCTTCTGGTGGCGCTACGGGCGTCGCGGGGCGAAGGCGGCGGTCGTGGTCTCGGAGGAGGCTCCGGTCGAGGTCGGCGAGGATCCTGCCGCCGAGGAGCCGCTCGCAGGCCACCGGCGATGACCCTCGGGCCGGGATGGATCGAGGTCGACCTCGACGCGATCGCGCACAACGTCGAGGTCGTCCGGAAGGCGATCGGCTCCGCGACGCCGCTGTGCGGTGTGGTGAAGGCCGACGCCTACGGGCACGGCGTCGACCTCGTCCTCCCGGTCCTCATGAACGCGGGCGTCACCGCGATCGGCGTCACCTCGAACGAGGAGGCGAGCCGCGCCCGCGGGCTCGGATTCCGGGGTCGCATCATGCGGCTGCGCACGGCGCTTCGCGATGAGATCGAGGACGCCGTGTCAGCGGGCGTCGAGGAGTGGGCGGGCGGCCTCGCGCACGCGCGGGAGATCGATGCGGCCGCGCGCGCCACGGGGAGGAGGATCCCCGTGCACGTCTCCCTGAACTCGACCGGACTCAGCCGTGACGGCGTCGAGCTCGGCGGCGGGCGCGGCAGGGCGGAGCTCGCCGGGATCGGTGAGCTCGCCGGGCTGCAGCCGATCGGCGTCTGCTCCCACTTCCCCTGCGAGGACGAGGCGGACGTCGCCGCAGGAGCCGAGGTGTTCCGTGCGCAGTCCGCCGAGGCCGTCGGCCTGCTCGGCGGGGCGCCCGACCTCGAGCGGCATTGCGCGACCTCCTATGCGGCGCTCACGGTCGCGTCGTCGAGGTTCGACCTCGTGCGCGTGGGAGCGGCGCTCTACGGGGACACGGCCGCTCCGGTGTCAGGGCTCCGTCCGGCGCTGCGGCTGGTCTCCCGGATCGCCGCGATCAACACCTACCCCGCCGGCAGCACGGTCGGTTACGACCGCACCCACCGGATCGCGGACGCGGCGCGTCTCGCCGTCGTCCCGCTCGGATATGCGGACGGCTTCCACCGGGTGCTCGGAGGGCGCGCCCATGCGCTGGTGCGGGGGCAGCGGGTCCCCGTCGTCGACAGGCTCGCCATGAACTCCCTGGTGCTCGACGTCACCGCTGTTCCCGAAGCGCGGATCGCAGACGAGGTCGTCCTGGCGGGCGAACAGGACGGCGGCGCGATCCTCGCACGGGACCTCGAGGAGGCATCGGGGCAGATCGCCGCGGACCTGTACACCGCGTGGGGTCGCCTCCTCCCGCGGCGCGCACGGGCGGAGCGGGAGGCGACATGATCGCGGAGGCGCCGGATAGGCTGGCCGGACCCGGATCCGGAGCCGCCGCATCCGGAGAACGGCGCAGCAACCGGGGAGGCAGGATGTCGGCTCCCTCATCGCTGTCGCAGGGCCTGGCGCTGCTCGGATCGGCCGTCGCGCGCGAGCAGGCCGGACGATCCGGGTACAACGCCTCCCGTCTCGCCGACGCCACGGGGATCGAACGCAGCCGCGTCTCGCGCCTCACCCAGGAGCTGCGCGCGCTGCGGTTCCTGCAGCGCGACGAGGATGCCGTCCTCCGCGCCGGCGACGCCTACTTCGGCATCGCGGCCGCCCTCGACGCCCCGTGGCTGAAGGGCGCGCGGCAGGAGCTGCGGACGCTGGCGTCGACGCTGCGGATGACCGCACGGATCTGCGCCGCGGACGGCGCGGCGGCGCTCGTGCTGCGCGCCGAGACGGGCGTCGGCGCGACCGACCTGTCCACCCGGTACGGGGCGGTCACCCGATCTGGTGCACCGGCGCCGGCCGTGCGCTGCTCTGGGACCACCCCCGGGATGAGCTCGCCCGGCTGCTCCAGGACGTCCAGTTCGTCGGCGTCGGAGGACCCGCGGCGGCACGCACGATCGGTGAGGTGCACGCTCTCCTCGAACGCGACAGGACCGCCGGGGTGATCTCCGCCGTCGACGAGTACGCGGAAGGCGTCGTCGAGTTCGCGCTCCCGGTGTTCGGGCGCTCGGGGATCGTGGCGTCGATCGCGGTCAGTGGCGCCCCTCAGAGCTCTCGCCGAACGCGTGCGGCGCTGACGGCGCTGCGCGAGGTCGGCGACCGGCTCAGCGCCGCCGCGAGCGGTCAGTGAGCCCGGTGCGGGTCCCGGCGCCCGCCGGGTGCTCCGAGTGCGGCCGAAAGCGCCTCCGCCGCCGCGACGCAGGCCGCCGCGAGCTCCGTCGTGCGCGGGTGCAGCGTCTGGCGCTCGCCGACGATCTGGACGGCGGCCGCAGTCTCGCCCCGGAAGTCCCACACCGGGGCCGACACCGAGTAGAGGCCGGGCTCGGCCTCCTGATCCACGATCGCGTATCCGCGCTCCCTGGCCGTGTGCAGGCGGGCGAGGAAGTCCTCCGCCGACGCGGGCGCGTTCGGGCCGGTGCTGGTGAACGAGGTGCGGGCGAACACCGTGCGCACCTCGTCGTCGCTCGCGTCCCACAGCACGGCCTGGCCGGCGTCGCTGCAGAACGCCGGATAGGCGCGGCCGATCCAGGACCCGATCATGCGCGATCCCGCCGGGATGCTCTCCACGATCGTCAGCGTGCTGTCGCCCTGCAGGATGCCGAGGAAGCACGCCTCGCCGACCGACGTGGCGAGCTCGTCGAGCACCTCAAGGCCCGTGGTGCGCATGCGTCGGTCGGTCAGATCCTGCGCGGCCGCGTACCAGCCCCAGCTGAGGCGGTAGCGGTGGTCCTCTCCGCGCACCACGAGACCCTGGTCGGCGAGCGCGGACAGCGTCCGGGAGACCTGCGAGCGCTCGCGACCGAGCGTCTGCGCGACGTCCTGGACCGTGGCGCCGGCGGGGGAGTCGGACAGGAGCTCGGCGAGCGCGGAGAGGACGTCGAAGCCGCGGCCCATGCTGGTCCTGACCTGGGCGAGATCTTCGGCGGTCGGCATGGCACGAGCGTACTCGACCGCCGTATCCGGTCTCACGCGGATCCCAGCCGGGCGAAGAGGGAGCGATGACGCGATGACCCCTGGAGTGTCTGCGAGCGGCGCGGAGCGGCTGCCGCCCGTCACGATCCTGGACGGCGGCCTGTCGACGGCCCTCGAGCAGCAGGGGGCCGTCGTGGACGGTGCGCTGTGGACCGCGCGACTGCTCGCGGACGAGCCGGAGCGGATCGCCCGGGCGCACCGGGACTTCTTCGCGGCAGGGGCGGACGTCGCGACCACCGCGACGTATCAGGCCAGCGAGCGCGGGTTCCTCGCCGCGGGATTCGATGACGACCAGGCCCGTGCTCTGATCCGCCGAGGAGTGACGATCGCCTGCGAGGTGCGCGACGAGGTCGCCTCGCTCCGCCCCGGACTGCGGGTCGCGGCGTCCGTCGGCCCGTACGGCGCCGTGCTCGGCGACGGCTCGGAGTATCGCGGCGGCTACGGGCTCTCCGCGGCCCGGCTGCGGGACTTCCACGCCCCGCGGCTGGAACTGCTCGCGGAGGCCGGACCCGACCTGTTCGCCGTGGAGACGATCCCGGATGTCGAGGAGGCGGTCGTGCTGGTCGCCCTGCTCGACGACCTCGGGCTTCCGGCCTGGTTCAGCTACTCGGTGCGCGGGACGGCCACCTGCGCCGGTCAGCCGCTCGCCGACGCCTACGCCGCTCTCGCGGACTCGTCCGCGCTGATCGCCGCGGGGGTCAACTGCTCGGACCAGGCGGACGTGCTCGGAGCGATCACGACGTCGGTGCAGGTCACAGGCCTTCCTGGTGTCGCGTACCCGAACCGCGGCGGCGTCTGGGACAGCGTCGCCAAATCCTGGTCGCAGGGGCACACCGTCGACCACGCGCTGATCGGCGGATGGGTCGCGGCCGGCGCCCGCTACCTCGGCGGCTGCTGCGGATACGGCCCGGCCGACATCACCGGCCTCGCGAAGGCCCTGGGCGACTCAGTCCTTCCGTGAACCGGGGCCCTGACCCGGATCCCGGTCCTGTCGTCAATCGGTCCGCGGACGCGTGCCGGGGAGCTGGCGGGCCTCGTTGGTGTGGGAGTCGATGATCGCCGTGCTCAGCGCCTCGATCGGCGCACGCGGAGCCGCCGGGTCGTCGATGAGTGCGAAGTCGAGGGTGCCCAGCCGCGGGAGGCCGAGCGTGGCGTCCGCGCGGACCAGATCGGGCGGCATCATCCCGCCGGGGAAGACGGCGACGCCGAGGCCTGCGCGGACGCCGGCAAGGACCCCGGCGATGTCCCGGACTGTGCAGGTCGCCTTCCAGCGTCGTCCCGCGGATTCGAGCGCGGCGACCGCGGCGGCGCGAGAATGACTCGGTCGGGGATACGTGACCAGGGGGACCACGTCACTCGGGTCGAGTCGCAGCGACGGGTGCGCACTCCAGATCAGCTGCTCGCGCCGGACCACGTGGCCCTCCGCGATCCCGGGCTCCTGTCGCACGTAGACGAGATCGAGCGCGCCGGCCCGTAGGCGCCGGACCAATGCGGCGGACTGCCCGACCGTGATCTCGACGTCGACGAGCGGGTTCTTCCGGCGGAAATCGCGGAGGATCCCGGGCAGGTGGGTGAGGGCGAGGTCGTCAGCGGTGCCGAAACGCACCGTGGCGCGTTCCGCCGGGCCGGAGAAGTACGCGTGCGCCTCATCGAGCACGGCGAGGACGCGGCGCGCGAACGCGAGCATCGCCTCGCCGCCGTCGGTGAGGCCGACGCTGTGGGTGTCCCGGGCGAAGAGCGCGCGACCGGTCTGCTCCTCGAGGCGTCGCACCCGCTGGCTGACGGTGGGCTGGCTGATTCCGAGCTGTCTCCCGGCCTCGGAGAAGCTGCGGTTCTCGGCTACGGCGACGAAGCAGCGCAGCAGATCGGGCTCGTACACGCTCGTTCCTCCCGCCGAGGTCCTGCTCATTCACAGATCCGATAACAGTTATGTCCATCATTATCGTGAGTGATCGGGTGGTCCTCCGTACCGTTGAGGTCATGTCTTCCGTGTCGGCCGTGGATCATCCGATCACCGAGCCGCTGCCGGTGCTCGCGACCCGACCGACTTTCCGCGCGACCTTCGCGGCGCTGCAGGAGGCGAACTTCCGGCTCTACTTCGCCGGCCTCGCGGCGACCTCCGCAGCGGGATGGCTGGCGCGGCTGGCCACGGATTCGCTGATGATCGAGCTCACCGGCGATGTCGGCCTCGTCGCTCTGGTCGTCGCGTCGCAGCTGCTGCCGTCCATCGTGCTCGGACCGTGGGGAGGGGTGCTCAGCGACCGCTTCGCACCGCGGCGGACGGTCGTGCTGACCCAGCTCGTCGTGGTGCTGGCGGCACTCTGCCTGGGCGTGCCGGCGATCCTCGGCGCGGCCGGCGTGCCGCTGATCGTCGCCTCCTCCCTTCTGCTCGGCGTCGCGGCGGCGTTCGAGGCACCGGCCCGCGCGGTACTGCTCGTACAGGTCGTCGGCACCCGCGCGCTGCCCAACGCGATGAGTCTGAACGCCGCGGTGCAGCAGCTCGCCGGGATCCTCGGCGCCCTGCTCACGGCCGGTCTCGTCGCGATCATCGGATCCGGATGGGCGCTCGTGGCGGCGCCCGTCGGGCCGCTCGCGGGCATCGTGATGCTGCTCGGGATCCGGCGCTCCGCGCTGCACCCGGCGATCAAGGTCGCCGCCCGGCGGGGGCAGATACGAGAGGCCATCCACTACGTGCGGCGCAAGCCGGAGATCCGCACCGCCCTGCTGCTGATCTCATCGCTCGCGTTCTTCGCGCTCACGGCGTCGATCCTCATGGCCTGGTCGGCGAACGAGCGCTATGGCCTCGGCACGCTCGGCTACACCCTGTTCCAGACGGCGTCGGCGGTCGGTGCTCTGCTGGGCAGCCTGCTGGCGGCACGTCGGCGGCAGCTGCGCCTCCGCGACAGCGCGCTGCTGCTCGCGGGCTCTGGGCTGGTCTGGGCGTTCTCCGGGCTCGCGCCCTTCGCCGGGCTGTTCGTCGTCGGACTGGTCGCGTCGATGCTGATGCGGACCGCCTTCATGATCGGCAACGACTCCCTCACCCAGCTCTCGGCCAACGGCGCGATCCGCGGGCGAGTGGTGTCGCTCTACGTCGTGTGCATGACCGGCATGCAGGCGGCGGGGGCGCTCGCCGCGGGCTGGGCAGTGCACGCGCTGGGTGGCGAGATCACCTTCCTGCTCGCCGGCGGTGCGCCCGCTCTCATCGCCCTCACCGTGGTGCTCTTCCACACCTTCCGCGGGCGCGCTCGCCCATCCGTCGCCTACGGGGCATGATCGGAGTGCATGGCGAGCGTGGATCCTCATCCGCCGCATAGCTGCCTCACAGGAGTTGCGTCGGGGGGACTCGGACCATGGATCCGGGCGTGCGGAGCGGGCCCGGAGGAGGACGGACATGGCGGAGGCGGTGCCGCAGGACGGCGACGGGGCGGGGACCTCCGTCGCGAGCTCCCTGCCCCTTGGCCTGCCTCCCGTGGTCCGCTCCGATGGATCGCCGGCGCGGGCGCTCGTGGTCGACGACGAGCAGGCGCTCGCCGCGGCCGTGGGCGGATCCCTCCGCGCCGACGGCTGGGAGGTGCGGATCGAGCATCGCGGGCGCAGCGCCCTCATCGCCGTGCGCGAGTTCCAGCCGGACGTGGTCGTGCTCGACATCATGATGCCGGACATCGACGGGCTCGACACCCTCGAGCGGATCCGGGCGATCCGGCCCGAGATCCGGGTGCTGTTCCTCACCGCCCTGGACGGTCACGACGACCGCATCGCGGGCCTCCGCGCGGGCGGCGACGACTACCTCACGAAGCCCTTCGCGATCGCCGAGCTGCAGGCGAGGGTGCGGGTGCTGGCCCGCACCGCCGCCGCGATCGCGCGGCCGGCCGAGTCGCAGCTGCGCGTCGGCGACCTCGCCGTGGACAAGGCAGAGGCCACGGCCGAGCTGGGCGGAACCCCGCTCGAGCTGACCCCCACGGAGTTCGAGCTGCTGCTCCTGCTCGCCAACAACGCCGGGCGCGTGCTCCGCCGCGCGCAGATCCTCGAGGCGGTCTGGGGCTACGACTTCGGCACCGAGTCGAACCTGGTCGAGGTGTACGTGTCGAGCCTGCGCCGCAAGCTCGCCGGGTCCGCCGTGCTGAACCTGGAGACCGTGCGGCTGGTCGGCTACGTGCTGCGGGTCGCGGATCCAGAGCCCGGCGCATGAGGCGTCCTCGCAGCCTGCGCCTGCAGGTGGTGCTCATCGCCTCGGCCCTCGTCGCGGCGGTGAGCATCGTCGTCGGCGTGGTCGCGGTGCTCTCGCTGCACGACTACCTGCTGAGCCAGGTCGACGCGCGTCTGAACGGCGCGGCGGCGCGCGGCGCCGACATCGCGGGCGGACGAGGGCCGGGATCGGCGCCTGGCGCGTCGCCGACAGGCCCCGCAACGACCCCGGCTCCCACGCCTCCCACGCGCCCCAGCCGCAACGACGTGGTCGGCGCCCCCGGCCAGTCCGCCGGCACGATCACCGCGATCTTCCGCGACGGCAGGTTCGAGATCGGCGGATGGATCGCCTCGGACGGGGTGCGGCACGATCTCACCGCCGCGCAGAAGAAGCTCCTCGCCGCGCGCCTGCCGACCCGACCCGCGGATCGCACGGCCCCGGTCACCCTCGACCTCGGCGGCGCGCTCGGCGACTACCGCGTGGCCGGGCGCACCACGCCCAGCGGCGTGGGCGTGGTCACGGCGCTGCCGCTCGATTCCGTCACGGCCGTGACCGGACGGCTGACGCTCGTGGTCGCGCTGGTCGGCATCGCCTGCATCGTGCTCGCCATCGCGGCGGCCGCCATCGCGATGGGGCGCGCGCTGCACCCGCTGCGCCGCGTCGCGCACACCGCGGCGGCCGTCACCTCGGTACCGCTGGATCGGGGCGAGGTGCGGCTCGCCGGGCGGGTCGAGGCGCGCGACATCGCCTCCACCGCCGAGGTCGGCCAGGTCGGCACGGCCCTGAACGACATGCTCGACCACGTGGAGAGCGCTCTCGCCCAGCGCGAGGCCAGCGAGTCGACCATGCGACGCTTCGTCGCCGACGCCAGCCACGAGCTGCGCACCCCGCTGGCCACGATCCGCGCCTACGCGCAGCTCTCCGATCGACCCGAGGCGGAGGAGCCCGAGATCCGCGGCAACGCCGCGCTCATCGACGTCGAGGGAGTGCGGATGGGCGCGCTCATCGACCAGCTGCTCCTGCTCGCGCGCCTCGACGCCCTGCCCGCCCTCGCACAGGACGAGGTCGATCTGAGGCTGCTGCTCGCCGAGGCCGTGCTCGCCGCCCGTCTCGCCGGCCCCGACCACACCTGGATCCTGGAGCTCGGCGAGGATGCCGCGCTCGTCCGAGGAGACGCCGGGGATCTGCGCCGCGTGGTCGACAACCTGCTCGGCAACGCCCGCGTGCACACCCCGGAGGGGACGACCGTGCGCGTGCGGCTCGATGAGGTGCGCACGGGTGAGGAGATCGGATCCGTCCGGATCACGGTCTCGGACGACGGCCCTGGCCTCCCCGAGGCCGTCCGCGACACCGTGTTCGAGCGCTTCGCGCGCGGGGAGACCTCGCGCTCCCGCGAGGGCGGCGGCACCGGCCTCGGCATGGCGATCGCCCGCGCCGTGGTCGAGGCGCACGGCGGCACGATCACGGTGAGCCAGGGGCCCGGCGCGGCCTTCGTGGTGACGCTGCCGGTCGCGGGGCCGGACGTGGATCCGGACGCCTCCCGGCGGATTACGCTGGAGGGGTGACTGCGTACGTCTCGGCCTTCGATCTGTTCTCCATCGGTGTAGGACCGTCGAGCTCCCATACCGTGGGCCCGATGCGCGCCGGCGTCGACTTCGCCGCCCGGCTCGCCGTGAACGGCACGCTCGAGCAGGTGGCGCGCGTCACCTGCTCGCTCTACGGATCCCTCGGCGCGACCGGGCTCGGCCACGGCACGCCGGACGCGGTCGTCGCGGGGCTGCGCGGCCTCACCCCCGAGACCTGCGATCCCGCCGACGTCCGCCGCGCCTGGGCCGACTGGACCGATGGATCCCCGCTCGCGCTGAACGGCACGCACGAGGTGGTCTTCGAGAAGGACGACATCACGTTCGAGCCGCGCACGCGCCTGCCGGGCCACCCCAACGCGATGACCCTGCGGGCGCTCGACGCCGACGGGATCCACCTCGCGCAGGAGACGTACTACTCGATCGGCGGCGGGTTCATCCGCCGCGACGGCGAGGACCCCGGCCGGGCGCTGGACAAGGCCGCCTTCCCCTTCGCGTACAAGGACGCGGCCTCACTGCTGGAGCTGTGCGACGAGAACGGGCTCACGATCGCCGAGCTCGCGCGACGCAACGAGACCGCGCTGCGCAGCGAGGAGGACGTTGCCGCAGGGCTCGACGCGATCTGGAACGCGATGGCCGCGTGCGTCGATGCGGGCCTGCACGCCGAGGGCACACTGCCCGGCATCCTCAAGGTCAAGCGCCGCGCCGGAGCGATCCGCGAGCAGCTGGACGAGGTCGAATCCGAAGGGCACCCCGCGATCCCCGGCGAGTGGCTGGGCGCGTTCGCCCTCGCCGTGAACGAGGAGAACGCGGCGGGCGGGCGCGTGGTCACCGCTCCCACGAACGGCGCCGCCGGGATCCTGCCTGCGGTGGCGATGTACTGGTGGCGCTTCCTCGCCGACTCCGGCCTCGGCGCGGGCAACGCGGTCACCCCGTACGGCGAGCTGGTCGGCAGCGCGCTGATGGGGTTCGGCGCCGAAGCGTCGCTCGTCGCCGTCGGCGCGATCGAAGACCCGGACACGCTCGCCGAGGCCAACCGCCGGCGCGGCATCCGCCGCTTCCTGCTCACCGCGACCGCGCTCGGATCCCTGTTCAAGGCGAACGCGTCGATCTCCGGAGCCGAGGGCGGCTGCCAGGCCGAGGTCGGATCCGCATGCGCGATGGCCGCGGGCGGGCTCACCGCCGTCATGGGCGGCACGAACCGGCAGATCGAGAACGCCGCGGAGATCGCCATGGAGCATCACCTCGGGCTCACCTGCGACCCCATCGGCGGGCTCGTGCAGATCCCGTGCATCGAGCGCAACGCGATCGCCGCCTCCACGGCCGTGACCGCCGCCCGGCTCGCGCTGCGCGGCGACGGCCAGCACTACGTCTCGCTCGACGCGGTCGTCGAGACCATGCGGCAGACCGGCCTCGACATGTCCACGAAGTACAAGGAGACGAGCGAGGGCGGCCTCGCGGTGAACGTCATCGAGTGCTGAGCCCGAGGCGCGCGCTGCCGGCACCCGTCGTAGGGTGAGCAGATGAGCACGACGCGTCGCCGCGGGCGCCCCAAGGGGGAGTCCGGATCCCGGGAGCGGATCGTCGTCGCCGCGGAGCACGAGTTCGGCGAGAACGGCTACGACGGCGCCACGATCCGGGCGATCGCCGCGCGCGCGGGCGTCGACTCCGCGCTCGTGCACCACTACTTCGGCGCCAAGGCCGACCTGTTCGCGGAGGTGATCGGCATCCCGCTGCGGCCGGACGTCGACGTCCCGACGATCCTGCAGGGGCCGCGCGACGAGGTCGGCGAACGTGTGGTGCGCTACGTGCTCGAGGCGTTCGAGCGGCCGGATGTGCGCCGCCGCGGAGTGACGCTGATCCGCGTCGCGCTCGGATCCAAGGTCATGTCGCCGCCGCTCGTGGGCTTCCTGTCCCGCGAGCTGATCGGGCGGATCACGACGCGTCTCGAGACGCCCGACGCGGCTCTGCGCGCCACTCTCGTGGCATCGCAGATCGCCGGGCTGATCGTGACCCGCTACGTGGCGCGCCTGCAGCCCATCGCGGACGCGCCGGTCGACGAGCTCGTCGCGCGCGTCGGGCCCACGATCCAGCGCTACCTGTTCGAGTAGGGGCTCCGGCCCTCGCCGGCGCACGCCGTTTCCTCTCGCTGCGCTCGCGTGAACGACCTCAGGGACCTTGACCCGCGACCCCTGCGGATCCATAATTCATCACATGATGAATAACGCGGTGGTGATCGACGGGCTGCACGTGCGGCGCGGGCGGCACGACGTGTTCGACGGCCTCGCGCTGACGATCCCGCGCGGCGAGGTGACGGGGCTGCTCGGCCCGTCCGGTTGCGGCAAGACGACGCTCATGCGCGCGATCGTGGGCGTGCAGCGGATCCGCTCCGGCGAGGTCACGGTGCTCGGCGAGAAGGCCGGATCCGCCTCGCTCCGCCATCGCGTCGCATACGGCACGCAGGGCGCCGCCGTGTACTCCGACCTCACGGTGCGGCAGAACCTGCGCTACTTCGCCGCGGTGCTCGGGGTCGGCCACACCGATGCCGACCGCGTCATGGAGCAGGTCGGGCTGACAGCGTCCGCGGGGCAACGGGTCTCCGCGCTCAGCGGCGGACAGGCGAACAGGGTGTCGCTCGGGGTCGCGCTGCTGGGCTCGCCCGAACTCGTGGTCCTCGACGAGCCGACCGTGGGACTGGACCCGGTGCTGCGGTCGGAGCTGTGGGACCTGTTCCGCCGGATCGCGGAGGCCGGCACGACGATGCTCGTCTCCAGCCACGTGATGGACGAGGCGCTGCGCTGCGACCGGCTCCTGCTGATGCGCGAGGGGCGGATCGTGTCCGACACGACATCCGCCGAGCTGCTGGCGGACACCGGCAAGACCGATCCCGAGCAGGCGTTCCTCGTGCTCATCGCCCGGGACGAGACCGCGGATACGGGCAGCAGACCGCAGACGCGCCGGGAGCAGCGAGAGGCGGCGGCATCGTGAACCCGCGCCGGATGTTCGCGACCGCGGGCCGGGTGCTCACCCAGCTGCGGCACGATCCGCGCTCGATCGCGCTCATGGTGGTCGCGCCGAGCCTGCTCGTCGGACTCTTCGCCTGGCTGTTCACCGACACGAAGGGCGTGTTCGACACCTTCGGCGGAGCCATTCTCGGGCTGTTCCCGTTCATCGTGATGTTCCTGGTGAGCTCGATCACGACGCTGCGCGAACGTCGCTCCGGCACGCTCGAGCGGCTCATGACGACCCCGCTCGGCAAGGCCGACTTCGTGCTCGGCTACGCGCTCGCATTCGGCCTGATGGCGGTGGTGCAGGCCGTCGTCACGGTCGCGTTCGCCGTCTACGTGTGCGGGCTCACCGTGGACGGTCCGCTCTGGCAGCTCGGGCTCGTCGCGGTCGTGGACGCGCTGCTGGGCACCTCGCTCGGACTCCTCGCGAGCGCGTTCGCGCAGACCGAGTTCCAGGCCGTGCAGTTCATGCCGCTGCTGGTGTTCCCGCAGATCATCCTGGGCGGCCTGTTCATGCCGCGGGACAAGATGCCCGACGTGCTCTACACGATCTCGGACTGGCTGCCGCTCAGCCATGCGATCGACGCGATCCAAGCGGTGACCGCCGGCACCGGCGACTGGGACCTGTGGCGTCCGGTGCTGATCGTGGCGGGCTTCGCGGTGGCCTTCCTCGTGCTCGCGCCGCTCACGCTGCGCCGGCGCACGTCCTGAACGCGCGGGTCGAGCACTAGTCGCGCGCGGCGCGGTTCTTCGTGTGGCGGGTCGGTGCGGCCTGCCATGGATCCTCCGGCCAGGGGTGCTTCGGATAGCGCCCGCGCATCTCGGCGCGCACCTGGGCGTAGGGTCCCGTCCAGAACGAGGCCAGATCGTCGGTGATCGCGAGCGGGCGCCCGGCGGGGGAGAGCAGGTGGAAGAGCACGGGCACGCGCCCTCCGGCGAGGCGCGGCGTCTCAGCCCAGCCGAAGCACTCCTGCAGCTTCACCGCCACCACGGGGCGTGCGTCCGGATCGTCGTGCGCGGGGTAGACGATGCGGACCCGCGAGCCGCTCGGCACCTCGAGGCGCTCTGGGACGAGCGCGTCGAACTCCGCCGCGGCGGGCCAGGGCAGGAGGCGGCGGAGCGCCGGCGCGAGGTCGATCCTCGTCGTCGGAGTCCCGGTGGCGAGTGCGTCGATCTCGGGGCCGAGCCAGTCGTCGAGCGCGGCGGTGAGCGCGGTGTCGGAGACGTCGGGCCAGGGGGATCCGAGGGCGCGATGCAGCAGGGCGAGCCTGCGGCGCAGCTGATCCGCGGCCTCCGACCAGGCGAACACGTCGAGTCCTTGCGCGTGCAGGGCGCGTCGCACCGCATCGCGGCCCTCCTCCGCGCCTGCCCGGACAGGCGCGGAGGAGCGCACGATCGCGCCCACCCTGCGCTCGCGCCGGGCGGTGACGCGGGAGCCGGCGAACTCCGCCTCCACCCGATCCGTGATCAGGTGGTCGGCGGCCCGCTCCACCTGGGCCTCGGTGATCGCCGCCGCGGCGCGGATGACGGCCCCTGATCCGTCCGCCACCCGCCCGGAGGCGCGCGCGACGTCGGCGACGGCCAGCCAGTCGACGCCGGCGAGTGATCCCCGAACGCCCGCGCGGGTTCCCGACGCGAGCAGGAACGTCGCTCCGTCCGGGGTGCGCTCGACCCTTCGGGCCACGCGTGCCGGGAAGGCGAGTGCGATCACGAGCCCTGCGTCGTCGACCCCGGCCGCAGCGGGCGTGGAGCGCGACACCGGCGGGAGGAATCGTCGCAGCCGCTCCGCCTCCTGCGCCCAGCGGCGGGCGTCGGGACCCCGGCCGTTCCGGAGTGCGACGAGCGCGGCGGCGACGTCGGCGTCCGGCACGCGCAGGTCTCCGCCGAGCAGCGCGACCACCTCCGCCGCCAGCCGGTCGCCCACGAGCCCGCTGCCCTCGATCAGGGCGCGGGCGAGGCGCGGGTCGACGGGGATCCGGGCCAGTGCGCGCCCCTCGTCCGTGGCGCGGCCGTCCGTGTCCGTCGCGCCGAGATCGTGCAGCACGGCCTGCGCCTCGGCGAGGGCATCGGCGGGGAGCGAATCGATCAGGCGCAGCCCTGCCCCGCCGGGGGCGCCCCAGCACGCCAGCAGCAGCGCGGCATCGGCGAGGTCCGCGGTCGCGATCTCGGGGGCGGGCCGGGCGGGAGCCGCCGCGAACGTCCGCTCGTCGAGGCAGCGGATGACCGTGCCGGGTCCCTGCCGGGTGGCGCGGCCGGCGCGCTGCACGGCGGAGGAACGGGCGGCCGCAGCCGTCACGAGCCCGCTCATGCCGCGGGCCGTGTCGCGCTGCGGGAACCGGGACAGTCCGCTGTCGACCACGAGGCGCACGCCGGGCACGGTGAGCGACGATTCGGCGAGCGATGTGGTGACGATGATGCGCGGCGCCTCGGAGGGGCGCCGGCCGCGGATCACCGCATCCTGCTCCGCCGCCGGGATCAGGCCGTGCAGTTCGCGGACGTCGAACCCCGGCCCGCCGTCGCGGAGGCGACGGGCGATCTCGGCGACCTCGCGGGCGCCCGGCGCGAAGACCAGCACGTCCGCGGCGGGATCCTCGCGGACCAGGTCCCGGGCGGCGTCCTCCGCGGTGCGCGCCACGTGATCGTGGAAGCCCCGGGTGACGCCGCGCTCGTCCAGTCGCGGGACCGGGCTCGGCGCCCAGCGCTCCGTGAGCGGATGCGCGGGGACGGTGTGCTCGACGATCGGCGCGGGCGCGCCGGTGCCGCCGATCACGGATGCGATCCGGGCGGCGTCGAGCGTGGCCGACATCGCGACGATCACGAGGTCGTCGCGCAGCTCGCGCACCTCCCCGAGCAGGCCGATCAGGAGGTCGGTCTCGAGGGCGCGCTCATGCACCTCGTCGATGACGACGGCGTCCACGCCGTCGAGGCCGGGATCGCCGAGCATGCGGCGCAGCAGCACGCCCGCGGTCACGAACTCGACGCGCGTGTCTCGGCTCACCGAGCGCTCGCCGCGGAAG
>NZ_NCKN01000164.1 GCF_002257455.1 Microbacterium sp. 13-71-7 | reverse complement strand
AAGTTCATTCCCAGGTAGATGCCCCCATTGACTATCTTAGGCAGCAGCATTGCCGTGAACCCTGTGGTCACGGTACCCAGATTGAGCGTGGTCGTTGGGCCATCAACGGCCGCAACCGGCTCGCCTGCAAGACGCTGATCAAGGACCTGGACATCTCCAAGCCGATCTACGTCGAGGCGATCAAGGGCCTGCCGCTCGAGAAGGACCTCGTCGTCGACATGGATCCGTTCTTCGCCGCGTACCGCGAGGTGAAGCCGTTCCTGCTGGCCACCAGCGAGCCGGAGAAGGGCAAGGAGCGGGTGCAGTCGATCGCCGACCGCGCGATCTTCGACGACACCACCAAGTGCATCCTGTGCGCCGCGTGCACCTCGTCCTGCCCCGTGTTCTGGACCGACGGGCAGTACTTCGGCCCCGCCGCGATCGTGAACGCGCACCGCTTCATCTTCGACTCGCGCGACGACGCCGCCGACGTGCGCCTCGACATCCTCAACGACAAGGAGGGCGTCTGGCGCTGCCGCACGACCTTCAACTGCACCGAGGCGTGCCCCCGCGGCATCGAGGTCACCAAGGCCATCGCCGAGGTCAAGCAGGCCGTGCTGCGCGGCCGTCCGTAACCGGATCCGTTTCCGCGGCTCAGGAGAGGCGCCACCCCGTGCGGGTGGCGCCTCTCCTCGTCTCCCCCACCGGCCGCGGGCGGCCCCGGAGCACTCGCTAGGGTGAGAGCGTGGTGGATTCGGAGCCGGAGCTGCGTACGCGCTTCGAGGCGCCCATCGAACGGGCGGCGGCGATCACCCGCCGCACGATGCGGGCCTTCCCGATCCGGGTGTGGCGGCGATTCCTGCAGCGCAACGGCTTCCTGCTCTCCGCCGGGATGAGCTACCAGGGCCTGTTCGCGGTGTTCGGGCTCCTCTACATGGCGTTCGCCTCCGCGGGGCTCTGGCTCGGCGGCAGCGATCAGGCGATCGCCCTGGTGACGGCGATCGCGAACAGCTACATCCACGGCATCATCGGCGAGAACGGGCTGGTGCATCCCGACGCCGTGCAGGACTTCGCCTCGGACGCGACGAACGTGCTGAGCATCACCGGCATCGTCGCCGCCGGGGTCGTCGCCTGGACCGGCATCACGGCCGTCACCTTCACGCGCCGCGCGGTGCGCGACATCTTCGGGCTCCCCTACGACAACCGCAGCTTCGTGCTGCTGAAAGTCCGCGACGGGCTCGCGGGGGCAGCCTTCGGACTGGCGCTGCTGGCCGGATCCATCCTCGGCTTCGTCGGCGTCTGGGCTCTGCGGCAGGTGTTCGACCTGTTCGGCTGGCACCTCGGCACCACGGCCTTCGACGTGCTGACGCGACTGGGCTCCGTCGTGGTGATGTTCGCGATCGACTCCGCCGCGATCGCGCTGCTCGTGCGCTTCCTCACCGGAACCCGGCTCGCCTGGAGCACGATCCTGCCCGGATCGATGCTGGGCGGCGGAGCCGTCGTGGTCCTGCAGCTGGGCGCGAGCCTGCTGCTCGCGCACTCCCCCAACAACCCGCTGCTCGCCACGTTCGCCGTGATCATCGCGATGCTGCTCTGGTGCCGCTGGGTGGCGGTCGTGATCCTCGTCGCCGCGGCCTGGATCGCGCTGACCGCCGAGGACAGGGATCAGCCCCTGCAGGAGGTCGACGAGGACGCCGCGCACCGCGCGGAGCTCGCGGCGCTCGTACTGGCCGCCGAGGTGCGGCTGCGCTGTGCGGAGCAGGAGCACGAGACAGCGCCGTGGTGGCGGCGGCGCGCGACGGCCCGCGCGGTGCGCGAAGCCCGTGAGGAGTGGGGCGACGCGCTCGCGGACGAGGCGGCCGCCGCCCCCGCGGAGGACGAGGAGGGCATGCTCGGCCTCCTGCTCGAAGGTCCGCGTCGGGAGGGATCCCGCCCCGGCGGGACGCGTGCGGAGAGCGGCCGACAGGTCAGGGCTCCACGCCGGAACGGCGATGTCGGGAGCCCTCGTTAGGCTGGGAACCATGCCCCACCTGCGTATCGCCACGGTCAACGTCAACGGGATCCGCGCCGCGGTCCGCAACGGAATGCACGGCTGGCTCGACGACGCCGGCGTCGACGTGCTCACGCTGCAGGAGGTGCGCGCGCAGGACGAGCACCTCGAGGAGGCGTTCCCCGGCTGGTCGATCCTGCACGACGAGGCGACGGCCAAGGGCCGCGCCGGCGTCGCGGTGCTGAGCCGCGAGCCGGCCCTCGCCTCGCGCACCGCTTTCGGCCCCGAGGACTTCGACTCGAAGGGGCGCTGGCTCGAGGCCGATTTCTCCCTCGGCGGCACCCCGCTCACGGTCGTCAGCGCCTACGTGCACAGCGGAGAGGCCGACACCCCGAAGCAGGACGAGAAGTGGAAGTTCCTGGACGCCATGACCGTGCGCATGGCGGAGCTCGGCGCCGACGGCGCCCTCGCGCTCGTCACCGGCGACCTCAACGTGGGCCATCGGCCCCTCGACATCCTGAACTGGAAGGGCAACGTCAAGAAGGCCGGCTTCCTGGCTCGTGAGCGCGCCTACTTCGACCGCTTCCTCGGCGCCGCCGGCGAGCCCGTCGTGGGTCAGGAGGGCATCGGCCGGGGCATGGTCGGGCAGCTCAGCGACACCCGCCCCTACGCGGCGGAGGGCGACGGCAAGGGCCTCGGCTGGGTCGACGTGGGGCGCGTCGCGGCCGGCGAGGTCGCGGGCCCGTACACCTGGTGGACCATGCGCGGCCAGGCCTTCGACAACGACTCCGGCTGGCGCATCGACTACCATCTCGCCTCGCCGCCCCTCGCCGCCCGCGCGACGAACTATCGCGTCGCGCGCGCCGCGACCTATGCCGAGCGATGGAGCGATCACACCCCGGTGATCGTCGACTACACGTTCTGACCGAAGGGCTGCGGTCGGGCGCTCGTCACGGTCACCATAGGATTGATCCGTGACGAAACCCCGCCTCTACTCCGGAATGCAGCCCTCCGCCGACTCCCTCCAGGCCGGCAACTACATCGGGGCGCTGCTGCAATGGCGGGACCTGCAGAACTCCTACGACGCCTTCTTCTCGGTGGTCGACCTGCACGCGATCACCGTGCCGCAGGATCCGGCCGAGCTGCGGGAGAAGACCCGTCGCACCGCCGCGCAGTACATCGCGGCCGGCATCGAGCCGTCCCAGTCGACGCTGTACGTGCAGTCGCACGTGCGCGCGCACGCGGAGCTCGCCTGGATCCTCAGCACCATCACCGGCTTCGGCGAGGCCGGCCGGATGACCCAGTTCAAGGACAAGTCGTCGCGCTTCGGCGCCGATGCGACCTCCGTCGGCCTGTTCACCTACCCCGTGCTGATGGCCGCGGACATCCTGCTCTACCAGACCGACGTCGTGCCGGTGGGCGATGACCAGAAGCAGCACGTCGAGCTCACGCGCGATCTCGCCGAGCGGTTCAACTCCCGCTTCGGCGAGACGTTCGTCGTGCCGATCCCGGTGATCCAGAAGGACACCGCGCGGATCTACGATCTGCAGAACCCCACCGCGAAGATGTCGAAGTCGGCCGAGACCGACGCGGGCGTGCTGTGGCTGCTGGACGACCCGGCGAAGTCCGCGAAGAAGATCATGCGCGCCGTGACCGACAACGAGGGTTCCGTCCGGTACGACCGGGAGGACAAGCCCGGCGTCTCGAACCTGCTCACGATCTACGCGGCGCTCACCGGCCGCCAGATCGCGTCGATCGAGGACGAGTACGCGGGTCGCGGCTACGGCGACTTCAAGAAGGGTCTCGCCGAGGTCGTCGTGAACGAGTTCGGGCCCGTGCGCGACCGCGCGAACGAGCTGCTCGCCGATCCTGCAGAGCTGGACCGCATCCTCGCGGCCAACGCCGCCCGTGCCGACGAGGTCGCAGACCGGACCCTCGCCGCGGTCTACGACAAGGTGGGCCTGCTCCGCCGCATCGCCCTCTGAGGCATCCGATGCAGCCCCAGACCCTCCGCACGAAGCGGCTGGTCCTGCGCGTGCCAACCCCGGCGGATGCCGACGCGATCACCGAGGCGTGCCAGGATCCGGAGATCCCGCGCTGGACGACGGTTCCCAGCCCCTATGCGCGCGAGGACGCCGAGGATTTCATCCGGCTCATCGGCGAGTGGTGGGAGGACGGATCCGAGACCGTGTGGGCGGTGTTCGCGGACGACGTCCTCGTGGGCGCGATCGGACTGCACCACATCGTCGAGCATCGGACCGGCGGCGACGCCGAGCTCGGATACTGGGTCACCGCCCCGGCACGAGGGCGCGGATACCTCACCGAGGCGGCGCGCGCCGTGATCGACTGGGGGTTCGCCGAGCTCGGGCTCGCCCGCATCACGTGGCGTGCCGTGGTCGGCAACATCCCGTCCGCGCGCAGCGCGCGCGCCCTCGGCTTCCGGTTCGAGGGGACGCACCGCCGATTCCTGACCAGCCCGCGCGGCCGGGACGACGGCTGGACCGCGGGGCTCCTGCGGACGGACGACCGCGCACCGGTGGCCTGGCCCATCGACCTCGGCTGAGGGGCCTGCCCCGGCCGCGGCGTCGGCGGGCATCCGGATCGATCCGCCCCGATGTCGCACGCGGGTGGCAGGATGAACGCATGCCGGAGATGCCTGAGGTGCAGGGGCTGGTCGACTTCCTCGCGGAGCGCGCGGTCGGACTCACCATCACGCGCGCCTCCGTCTCGGCGATCGCGGCGCTCAAGACCTTCGATCCGCCCGTGACCGCGCTGGCGGGTTCGCGCATCGAGGGCGCGGAGCGGCACGGCAAGTTCCTGGATCTGTCGCTGAGGAGCGACGCCGAACCACACCTGCACCTCGTGTTCCACCTCGCCAAGGCCGGGTGGCTGCGCTGGTACGACGCTCTGCCCACCACGCTGATCCGCCCCGGCAAGTCGCCGATCGCGCTGCGGATCGCGTTCGACGACGGCAGCGGCTTCGACCTCACGGAGGCCGGCACGAAGAAGTCCCTCGCGGTGTACGTCGTCCGGGATCCTGCCGACGTGCCCGGCATCGCGCGGCTGGGCCCCGATCCCCTGGACCCGTCGTTCTCGCGCGAGGTGTTCGCGGCGCTGCTCGACGGGCGGCGCACCCAGATCAAGGGGCTGCTGCGCGACCAGGCCGTGATCGGCGGGATCGGCAACGCCTATTCGGACGAGATCCTGCACGCCGCCCGGATGTCCCCCTACGCCCCCGCCGGGGGCCTCGGCGACGCCGAGGTCACCCGGCTCTACGACGCGATGCAGTCGACGCTGCGCGAAGCCGTGGCGGAGGCGAGCGGCAAGCCTCCGGCCGATCTCAAGGACGCGAAGCGGCGCGGCATGCAGGTGCACGCCCGCCGCGGCGAAGCATGTCCGGTGTGCGGCGACACGGTGCGCAGCGTGTTCTTCGCGGACCGGTCGCTGGAGTACTGCCCGACCTGCCAGACCGGCGGCAAGGTGCTCGCGGACCGTCGGCTGTCCCGGCTGCTGAAGTGACCCGCGCGCGACATGGGGCGTCACGGAACCATCCACCGGAATGAAACCGGAACCGGCGCGTTGACTAAGCTGAGAGCAACACAACGTGCTCCGGGGTCGGTGAGAATCCGAACCGGCGGTGACAGTCCGCGAACCGAGGATCCGACAGGGATCCGAGGCCGATCCGGTGGGATTCCGGGACCGACGGTGATGCGAGCGAAGGCTTGCGAGTCCGGATGAGAGGAAGCACGCACGATCGACGTGCGCCCGACCCCGGTGACCTTGACCAGGATGAGGAAGGCGACATGACGGCGACAGCGGCGGAGCGGGCGGCGATGACGCATGCGCTCGAGATCGCACGCCGCGGCCCCCGGGGGCTCAACCCGCAGGTCGGCGCCGTGATCCTCTCCCCCGCGGGCGACCTGCTCGCCGAGGGCTGGCACCGCGGCGCCGGCACCTCGCACGCCGAGGTCGACGCGCTCTCGAAGCTCTCGCCCGAGCAGCTCCGCGGCGCGACAGCGGTGGTGACCCTCGAGCCCTGCAACCACACCGGGCGCACGGGCCCGTGCGCCCAGGCGCTCATCGACGCGGGCGTCCGCCGCGTGATCTACGCGCTGGACGATCCCGGAGCGGTCTCCGGCGGAGGCGCGGAGCGGATGCGCGCCGCGGGCGTCGACGTCGTCGCCGGCGAGCAGGCCGAGGCCGCGCACGCGCTGATCGACGACTGGCTCACCGTGCAGCGGCTCGGTCGGCCGCACGTGACCGTGAAGTGGGCGCAGAGCCTGGACGGGCGCGCCGCCGCGGCGGACGGATCCAGTCAGTGGATCACCGGTCCCGCCGCTCGCGCGGATGTGCACCGTCGCCGGGCTGCCGCCGACGCGATCGTCGTCGGCACCGGAACCGTGCTGGCCGACGATCCCTCCCTCACCGCCCGTGATGGCGACGCGCTGCTCCCCCACCAGCCGGTGCCCGTCGTGATCGGCGCCAGGGAGACCCCGGCCGACGCCGCCGTGCGCCGCCACCCGTACGCGCCGCTGTTCTACGCCGAGCACGACCTCGCCGCCGTCCTCACGGACCTCCGGGACCGTGGGATCCAGCGCGTGTTCGTCGAAGGCGGCCCCACCCTTGCCAGCGCATTCCTCGCCGCGGGTCTCGTCGACGAGGTGCTGGCGTACCTGGCGCCCGTGCTGATCGGCGGGCCGAGGCTCGCCCTCACCGACATCGGCGTGCCCTCGATCGGCGAGGCGCGGCGCCTCGTCGTGGACGAGTGGCAGCCGCTCGGCGCGGACCTCCTGGTGGTCGCGCGCCCCGCGGAGCCCGACGGGGCGACATCGACCGGCGCCGCCCCGGCGCCCGCAGACCTGAACACCTCCCGGAACGAAGGAGCAGCCTGATGTTCACCGGAATCATCGAGGAGATCGGCGAGATCACCGCGATCGCGCCCGCCGGCGACGGCTGGCGCCTGACCGTGCGCGCCCCGAAGGCGGTGTCCGACGCGGTGCACGGCGAGTCCATCGCCGTGAGCGGCGTCTGCCTCACCGTCGTCGGATCCACCTCCGACACGTTCGACACCGACGTCATGAAGCAGACGCTCGACGTGGCCGCGATCGGCGGTGCGACCGTCGGCACGCGGGTGAACATCGAGAAGGCGATGCCGGTCGGCGCGCGCCTCGGCGGCCACATCGTCCAGGGCCACGTCGACGGCGTCGGTGAGGTGCTCGAAGTGCGCCCCGGCGCGCAGTGGAGCGTGCTGCGCATCTCGCTGCCCAAGGACCTCGCTCCGCTCGTCGTGGACAAGGGATCCATCTCGGTCGACGGCACGTCGCTCACGGTGAGCGCCGTGAGCGAGCCTTCCGCACAGGACGCGTGGTTCGAGGTGTCCCTGATCCCGGAGACCCTCTCGGCGACCACGCTCGGATCCCGCTCGGCCGGCGACCGCGTGAACCTCGAGACCGACATCCTCGCCCGGCACGTCGAGCGGCTGCTCGCGTTCCGTGCCGCAGACTCAGGCGCCGACAGCGCCGCCGCACCGGAAGGAGGCTCGCGATGAGCCTTTCCACCATCGAAGAGGCGCTGGAGTCGCTCCGCGCCGGTCGTCCCGTCCTCGTCGCGGACGATGAGAACCGCGAGAACGAAGGCGACGTCATCCTCTCGGCCGAGCTCGCGACGCCCGAGTGGATCGCGTGGACCGTGCGCTGGACCTCCGGGTACCTGTGCGCGCCCATGCCGGCCGACATCGCCGACGCGCTGAACCTGCCTCCGATGGTCGAGGCCAACGAGGACGCCCGCAGCACCGCGTACACGATCAGCGTGGACGCGGCCTCGGGGGTCACCACGGGCATCAGCGCGGCCGACCGCGCCCGCACGCTGAACGTGCTCGCGGATGCGGCGACCGTGCCGACCGACCTCATCCGCCCGGGACACGTGCTGCCCCTGCGCGCGGTCGACGGCGGTGTGCGTCAGCGCGGCGGTCACACCGAGGCCGCCGTCGAGCTCATGCGCCTGGCGGGCCTGCGCCCGGTGGGCGCGATCGCCGAGGTCGTCGCCGAGGACGGCAGCATGATGCGCCTGCCCGGCCTGATGGAGCTCGGCGAACGCGACGGGATCCCCGTGATCACGATCGAGCAGCTCATCGCCCACCTCAACGAGACGGACCCGCGGGACGAGGCCGACTGCGTCGCGAACAACACCCGGCGCCGCGTGAGCCTTCGCGCGGACGCCACCGTCCCCACCACGCACGGCGTGTTCCGGTTCCTCGCCTACAAGGACCGCATCACCGGCACCGATCACATCGCGGTCGTGTCCGGCGAGCCGAGCGAGACCGCTCTGGTGCGGGTGCACTCCGAGTGCCTGACCGGCGAGGCGTTCGGATCCCTCAAGTGCGAGTGCGGTCCCCAGCTCGAGGCGGCGCTCGACGCGATCGAGCAGGACGGCGGCATCGTCATCTACATGCGCGGCCACGAGGGACGCGGCATCGGCCTCATCAACAAGCTGCGCGCCTACGCGCTGCAGGAGGAGGGACTCGACACGGTCGACGCCAACCTCGCTCTGGGCCTCCCCGCCGATGCCCGTGACTACGCCGCCGCCGCGGGGATCCTCACCGACCTCGGGGTGAAGAAGGTGCGTCTCCTCACGAACAACACCGACAAGGTGGCGCAGCTGCGCCAGCTCGGCCTCGACGTGATCGAGCAGGTCCCGCTGATCGTGGGCGTCGGACCCAACAACCACCAGTACCTCGAGACCAAGCGCGACCGCATGGGCCACATCATCGGCGAGTCCGAACTCGCCGCGGCCCTGGCGGCGAACGGCGCGGAGAACGGAAGAGACGACGCATGAGCGGCGCAGGAGCACCCACCACCGGCGGATTCGATGCGAGCGGCCTGAACGTCGTGATCGTCGCCGGCACCTGGCACGAGACGATCACGGACGGCCTCATCGCGGGCGCGCAGCGCGTGCTCGAGGAGACCGGCGCGAACCACCGCCTGGTGCGGGTCCCCGGCTCGTTCGAGCTCGCCGTGGCCGCGCAGGCCGCCTTCGCCGGCGGTGCAGATGCGGTGGTGGCGCTCGGCGTGATCATCCGCGGCGGTACCCCGCACTTCGAGTACGTCTCGGCCGCCACCACGGACGGCCTCACGCGGGTCTCCCTCGACGCAGGCAAGCCCGTCGGCTTCGGCGTGCTGACGCTGGACGACGAGCAGCAGGGTCTCGACCGCGCGGGCCTTCCGGGCTCCAAGGAGGACAAGGGCGCCGAGGCCGCCGACGCCGCCCTGCGCACCGTACAGGTCATCCGGTCCCTGCGGGGCTGACGCGGCTCGCGGGGCTCGCCTGGCTCCGGGTTCGCCCGGCTAGCGGGGCTGACGCCGCTCGCGAGGCTCGCGGGGCCCTTCCAACTCCGAGTCGTCCCTGTCAGCGCACGCTATGGCGTGC
>NZ_NCKN01000163.1 GCF_002257455.1 Microbacterium sp. 13-71-7 | reverse complement strand
CCCGAACTCGTCGCCGGCGGTGAGCATCGGCACCCCGGCGGAGAGCATGAGCGTGCCCAGCAGGTTGCGCATGGCCTTGCGCCGCGCGGCGAGGATGACCGGATCGTCGGTGGGGCCCTCCACGCCGTGGTTGAACGAGCGGTTCATGTCGGCGCCGTCGTGGTTGTCCTCGCCGTTGGCCTCGTTGTGCTTGACGTCGTAGGAGACGAGGTCGTGCAGGGTGAAGCCGTCGTGCGCGGTGACGAAGTTGATGCTCGCGAGCGGACCCCGCTCGTCGCTGAACGTGTTCGCCGACCCGGCGAGGCGGTTCGCGAACCCGCCGATGCCGGTCGGGGCCGAGGCGCGGCGGGCGTAGTCGATGTCGCTGAGCCAGAAGTTGCGGACGCGGTCGCGGTAGCGGTCGTTCCACTCGCTCCACCCGGCCGGGAAGTTGCCGGTCTGCCAGCCGCCGAAGCCCACGTCCCAGGGCTCCGCGATGATCTTCGCGTCGGCGAGGGCCGGATCCGTCCTGATCGCGTGCAGCAGAGGATGCTGCGGGTCGTAGGTGCTCGACTCGTCGCGCGCGAGCGCGGTGGCGAGATCGAAGCGGAACCCGTCGATCTGCATCTCCGTGCTCCAGTAGCGCAGCGAGTCCAGCACGAGGCGCGCCGCCGCGGGCGTCGCGGTGTTCAGGGTGTTGCCGCAACCCGTGGTGTCGATGTAGCTGCCGTCCTCCTGCTGGCGGTAGTACAGGGCGTTGTCGATCCCTCGCAGGCTCGTGCGGGGGCCGCCGATGCCCTCCTCGTTCGTGTGGTTGTAGACGACGTCGAGGATCACCTCGATCCCCGCCTCGTGCAGCAGCTTCACCATTCCCTTGAACTCGCGCAGGACGGCCTCGGGGCCCTCCTTGCGCGAATCCTCGGTCGCGTAGGCCGCATGGGGCGTGAAGAAATTCAGGGTGTTGTAGCCCCAGTAGTTCGAGACGCCCCGGTCCAGCAGCCGCGGCTCCGAGGCGAACGCCTGCACCGGCAGCAGCTCGACGGCGGTGATGCCGAGCTCGCGGTAGTACTCGATCATCGCCGGATGCGCGACGCCGGCGTAGGTGCCGTGCAGCGCCGGCGGCACCCCGGGGTGGCGCTTGGTGAGTCCCTTGACGTGCCCCTCGTAGATCACGGTGCGGTCGAGGGAGGTCTGCGGCTTTGCGACGCCGCCCCAGTCGAAGCCGTCGACGATGACGACGGAGCGCCATTCCTCGTAGCCGTCGCCCTCCGCGAGGCCCCGCGCGTACGGGTCGAGGAGCAGGGTCTCGGGGTTGAACGTGTTGCCGGGGCTGTGCGCGCCGTCGACGCGGAGCGCATAGCGGGTCCCGGGCTGGAGGAGCTCCGTGGTGATCTCCCACACGCCGCCGGGGCTACGCTCGAGCGCGAGCTGCGCGGTCTCCCAGTCCAGGTCTGTCTCGTCGAAGATCACGAGTTCGATCGACGACGCGTTCTGCGACCAGACGCGCAGCGTGGCGACCCCGTCGTGGAGGCGGACGCCAAGCTCGTCGAGGGACGGGCTGCACAGGGCGCAGGTCTCGCCGTCGGGTACCGGCTTCTCGACCTCTATCGCGTGCGGACACATGAGGGAAAGAATATCGCGGTGCCGGCCGATCGGGCTGCCACGGCGTACCGCGATCCGTGCCACCGAGTCCCAGCACAGCGCGAGGTGCGAGAGTGGTGGGGTGCACTACCTGGATCACGCCGCGACGACCGACCTGCGGCCGGAGGCCGCCGAGGAGTGGCTGCGCGTCGGCCGGTCGACGGGCAACGCCTCCTCGACGCACGGCGCCGGGCAGCAGGCGCGCCGGATTCTGGAGGAGTCCCGTGAGCGGCTCGCCGCGATGCTCGGGTGCGACCCGATCGAGGTCGTCCTCACCTCCGGCGGCACCGAATCGGTGAACCTCGCCGTGCAGGGGCTGTGGCGCTCCCGGCCGGAGGGGCGCGATGCGATCCTCCTCCCGGACGGGGAGCATCACGCGACGCTCGACACGGTCGCCGCGCTCGCCGCGGACGGCGCCAGGGCGATCGCCGTGGAGCTCGACGCCGTGGGGCGGATCCCCGTCGACGCCTTCGCGGCGGGGCTGGTGACGGACGGGGTGGCCGTGGCCACCGCGCTGATGGCCAACAACGAGGTCGGCACGGTCAACGACGCCGCCGCGCTCGCCGCGGCGGCGGCCGCCGCGCGCGTCCCACTGCACCTGGACGCCGTCGCCGCGTTCGGGCATCTGCCGGTGTCGTTCGCGGCGCTCCGCGGCGATGCGCCCGCCGGCGAGGGCCTCGTCGCGCTCAGCGTCGCAGGGCACAAGATCGGCGCTCCCACGGGCACCGGAGCGCTCGTGGTCGCTCGCACCGCGCGTCTCGCGGCGCTGCTGCACGGCGGCGGCCAGCAGCGCGGCCTCCGCTCCGGCACGCAGGACGTCGCCGGGGCCGCGGCGTTCGCCGTCGCCGCGGAGCTCGCGGTCGCCGAGCGCGCCGGGGAATCGGTGCGACTGGGAGCGCTGCGTGATCGCCTCGTCACGGGGATCCTGGACCGGGTGCCCTCCGCCGAGCTCCTCGGCGATCCCGACGCCTCCGGTCGCCTGCCGGGCAACGCGCACCTGCTGTTCCCCGGCGCGCCGAGCGAGAGCCTGCTGTTCCTGCTCGATGTGGCAGGGGTCTCGGCATCGGCCGGATCGGCGTGCCAGGCGGGCATCGCCGAGCCCTCGCACGTGGTGCAGGCGCTCGGTCGCAGCGAGGCGGAGGCGCGCAGCGTGATCCGGTTCACGCTCGGACGCACGTCGACCGATGCCGACGTGGACGCCGTGCTCGCGGTCATCGGCGACGCGTACGCACGGACGTCCGGCGCCGTGCGCTGACGCCCTGCCCTCGTCCAGTCGTCCGCTCGTACACTGGATCCATGCGTGTTCTGGCGGCGATGAGCGGGGGAGTGGACTCCGCGGTGGCTGCCGCGCGCGCGGTCGAGGCCGGTCACGACGTGGTCGGCGTGCATCTCGCTCTCTCGCGGGCGGGCGGCACGCTGCGCACCGGCAGCCGCGGCTGCTGCACGATCGAGGACGCGATGGATGCCCGTCGGGCCGCGGATCTGCTCGGCATCCCGTTCTACGTCTGGGACTTCTCCGAGCGCTTCCGCGAGGACGTGATCGACGACTTCGTCGCGGAGTACCGCGCCGGCCGCACGCCGAACCCGTGCCTGCGCTGCAACGAGAAGATCAAGTTCGCCGCGCTCCTGGAGCGCGCGATCGAGCTCGGCTTCGACGCCGTGTGCACCGGGCATTACGCGACGCTCGTCGACGGCGAGGGCGGCCTCGAGCTGCACCGCGCCTCGGATGCGGCCAAGGACCAGTCCTACGTCCTCGGCGTGCTGAACGCCGAGCAGCTCGCGCACACGTACTTCCCGCTCGGCTCCACGCCGTCCAAGGCGCTCGTGCGCGCGGAGGCGGCCGAGCGCGGCCTGAGCGTCGCGCAGAAGCCGGACAGCCACGACATCTGCTTCATCCCCGACGGCGACACCCGCGGCTGGCTCGCGGAGAAGGTCGGCGCCGAGCAGGGCGAGATCCTCGACCGCGACGGCGCCGTCGTCGGCACGCACGACGGCGCGCACGCGTTCACCGTCGGCCAGCGCAAGGGCCTGCGCCTCGGCGTGCCCGCGCCCGACGGCAAGCCCCGGTTCGTGCTCGAGGTCCGCCCCGTCTCGAACACGGTCGTCGTCGGCCCGAAGGAGGCGCTCGCGATCGCCGAGATCTCCGGAGAGCGCCGCTCATGGGCCGGCGCGGCCCCCGCCCCGGGGGAGTTCGTCTGCGAGGTGCAGATCCGTGCGCACGCAGAACCCGTCCCCGCGCGCGCCTTCGTCGCGGAGGACGGCGTCAGGGTCGTCCCGGACCAGCCGCTCGACGGCGTCGCACCGGGCCAGAGCGCGGTGCTGTACGTCGGCACGCGGGTGCTCGGCCAGTTCACGATCGATCGCACGGTCTCGGCGGTTCCGGCCGGAGTCTGAGGCCTCACGCGCCGCAGGGCGTCATGTCGACGGCGCCGGCCGCAGCCTCTGTGATGATGGGTGCACGGTCCGACGGAGGAGGCGCCATGACGAGGACGTACATCCGCGATTTCCACGGGGACGATCTGGACCAGATCGTCCGGCTGTGGGGGCAGGTCACCCGCGAGAACGAGTGGCCCATCTACTCGCTCGCCGAGGTGATCGCCTCCTGCCAGCAGGACCACGCGGTCGTCGCCGTCCAGGGCGAGCTGCTCGTGGGCGCCGCGGTCGGACGGGGCGCGCACGCGCAGGGGTGGATCGTGTTCTTCGGGACGATCGACGACGCCGGATCCGAGGTGAGCTCGTCGCTCCTGCACGCGCTGGAGCGCAAGATGGCGCCCCTCGGCCTCGCGAAGCTCTCGGTGCTCATCCCCGAGGCCGACGGCCTTGGCGCCTTCACCGAGAACGGCTTCCACGTGCACCATTCCGTGCGCTACCTCGAACGCGCGATGCCGATCCAGCGGCGTGAGCTCGACGCGCTCAAAGAGGTGGGCGGACGCATCCTCCCGCCGCACCTGTGGGATCGCGTCGCAGGGATGACGCATGAGAAGACCCTGCTCGAGGAGCGTCTGGTGACGCCGCTCGCCCGCCCGGAGCTCGCCGAGCGGTTCGGGGTCGTTCCTCCGCGCGCCGTCATGCTGTTCGGCCCTCCCGGCACGGGCAAGACCACCTTCGCGCGTGCCGTCGCCTCGCGGCTCGACTGGCCGTTCGTCGAGCTGTTCCCCTCGCGGCTCGCCGACGGCGGCACGGGTCTCGCCGGCGGGCTGCGCGCGTCGTTCGAGACCATCGACGAGCTCGAGCACGCGGTCGTCTTCATCGACGAGGTCGAGGAGATCGCCTCCCGCCGCGGCGGAACGCCGCCCTCGCCCACGCAGGGCGTCACGAACGAGCTGCTGAAGCTCGTCGCCGACTTCCGCGACAGGGAGGGCAGGATCCTGATCTGCGCGACGAACTTCGTGCGCGCGCTCGATGCGGCCTTCCTCCGTCACGGGCGCTTCGACTACGTGATCCCGATCGGCCTGCCCGACGCCGACGCCCGCCGCGCGATCTGGGCGCGGTACATCCCGGTCGAGTCGGCCGGCGACGTGGACCTGGACCGGCTGGTCGCGGCCAGCGAGGGGCTGACGCCGGCCGATATCGAGTACGCCGCGCGGCGCGCATCCCAGGAGGCGCTGGCGCGGGCGCTGAGCGACGGCGCGCAGGGGTCCGCGCTCGACACGGACGACTACGCGCGCGCTCTCGGGAGCACGCGGGCGACCGTGTCCGCGGACGAGATCGCCGAATTCAGGGCGGATATCGAGACCATCGCCCGGCTCTGAGCATCCGGGCGCGATCGCTCACCTCTGCAGGAAGAGCAGGATCGCCCTGACGCGCCGGTTCTCCTGGGCAGGGGACAGCCCCAGTCCCGTGAAGATGTTCCCGACGTGCTTGCGCACCGCGGCGTCGCTGAGGTGCAGGGCGCGGGAGATGTCGCCGTTGGACGCCCCCTCGGCCATCAGCTCGAGCACCTCGCGCTCGCGGGGAGTGAGGCCGTCCAGCACGTCGGGACCGCCGCTGCGCAGCAGGTGCCTGGCGACCTCGGGGTCGATCACGGTGCCGCCGCCGGCGATCGTGCGGAGCGCGCGTTCGAAGTCGGAGATCCGATTGACCCTGTCTTTGAGGAGATAGCCGATTCCGCCCTCGGACAGCGTCAGCAACTCGCGCGCATAGTGGTCGGCGACGTACTGCGAGAGCACCAGGACGGGCTGCGCGGGACGTGCGCTCCGTATCGCCAGAGCCGCCCTCAGCCCGTCATCGGAGCCGTCCGGCGGCATGCGCACATCCGTCATCACGAGGTCGGCAGCGGGCGTCGTGGTGGAGAAGAGTCGACGAAGCTCGTCCGCGTCCCCGGCAGTCCCGACGACCTCGTGTCCGAGCCGGACGAGCAGTGCCGTGAACGCCTCGCGCAGCAGCGCCGAGTCCTCAGCGAGCAGGATGCGCATGCGCGACCTCCTCGCGCCCGCGCGGCGCGGTCAGCACGATCGTCGTGGGCCCGCCGACGGGGGAGTCGACCTCGAGCGCACCATCGAGCGCCGCGGCGCGCGCCATCAGGCCGGTGAGGCCTGTGCCGGCGGAGGGGTCGGCGCCGCCGCGGCCGTCGTCGCGCACGATCACCTCGAGAGATGCGCCATCCGTGCGCGCGAACACATCGACGCGCGTGGCATCCGTGTGCTTGACCGCGTTTGTGAGGGCTTCACGCACGACGAAGTAGGCCGCGGCCTCGACGGCGGGGTCGGCGTGCCCGAGCTCGTCGCACTGCAGTGACACGCGGAGCGGGGCCCGTCCGGCGAGCTCCTCGAGAGCGGCGCCGAGGCCGCGGTCGGCCAGCACCGCAGGGTGGATGCCCCGCACGGATTCGCGCAGCGCCGCGGATGCGCGCTCGGCCTGGTCCTGAGCCGCGACGAGAGACCGGCGGGCGGGATCCGCCTCGTCCCCGAGGAGCGCCAGGTCGAGCTCGAGCGCGCCGAGACGGGTGGCGAGCACGACGAGCTCCTGCTGCACGCCGTCGTGCAGATCGCGCTCGATGCGCCGTCGCTCTTCCTCATGCGCGGTCACGATCGCCGCCCGGGAGCGGGTGAGCCGCTCCATCCGCTGTTCGATCTCCGCGCCGCGCGGGGCGAGGAGCCAGGAGATCGTGAGGCTCTGCGCCGTCGCCACGGCGAGGTTCAGGTACGCGGCGACGATCATCACGATCACGAGCGCCACCGGAGGGAGCCACCAGCTGCCGGCGTCGAGGCGGATCCTGGCGTCTCCGAAGAGGAGGATCTCGGTGGCACCGCGGGTGAGCGCGTGGATCGGCACGCCGACCACCACGATCAGGGCCACCGCCTCGAAGAAGAGCAGTACGAGCGCGAAGAGCCCCGCGACGAGGTCCAGCAGCAGCACGAGCGCCTCGCGCCACGTCGCGGGCTCCGTGAGGCGGATGTTCAGCCAGTTGTGCCGGTCCTCCCTTGCCACCCGGACGTGCCCGGTCGGGATCGCGCCGAATCCCAGCAGACGCTGCCGGCGGCGTTCGAGAGCTCCGATGGCGATTCCCCAGATCGGCAGCAGCAGGAGAGTGAGGGGCAGGAGCACCAGCAGCAGCGGGCCGAGCACGGCCGAGATCAGGAGATAGCCGAGCGCCCGCCACGGCCACCACGAGGCCAGGGCGACCCATGGCGCCCGCTGCAGGGCCTCCGTCACGGTGTGCGCACGACGCGGAGAAGGAGGGCGCGTGCTCATGCGGTCAGTTTAGGGACGAGGCGGATCCGCCGAGCCCGGCGGCGGCGAAGAGTAGACCTGGCGCTACCAGCGACCTCGCCTGCGGCCTCCTGCATGCCCGACCGGATCCGGCTGGACTGGAGGCATGGAAGAGATCCTGGTGGCCGAGGGCGTCGAGAAGCACTACATCGTGGGGCGGGAGCGGGTGCCGGTGCTGCGCGGAATCGACCTGGTGGTCGGCGCAGGGGAGATGGTGAGCATCGTCGGCCCGAGCGGATCCGGCAAGTCGACGCTGCTGTACTGCCTCGCGGGTCTCGAGCACGCCGATCAGGGGGAGGTCAGGGTGCACGGGGAGGCGCTGACGCGGGCGTCCGCGTCGAGGCTGGCGAGGCTGCGACGCGACCGGATCGGATTCGTGTTCCAGTCCTACAACCTGATCCCCTCGCTCTCGGTCCGGGAGAACGTGGCGCTCCCCGCTCGGCTGGCCCGTCGCGCGGCGCCGGATGTCGAGGGCGCGCTCGCCGCGGTCGGGCTGGCGGAGCACGGGGCCCAGCGTCCTGGACAGCTCTCCGGCGGTCAGCAGCAGCGCGTGGCGGTCGCACGGGTGCTCGCCGCGCAGCCGGCCGTGCTGTTCGCGGATGAACCGACCGGGGCGCTGGACTCCTCGGCCGGCGGCATCGTGCTCGATCTGCTGCGCGGATACGCGCGGGAAGAGCGCTCGGTGGTGCTGGTGACGCACGACCTGGACGCCGCCGCACGCGCCGATCGCACGATCGTGCTGCGGGACGGGCGCGTCGTGGCCGAACTGCGGCGGCCGAGCGCCGCGCGGATCCTGGCCGCACAGCACGCCTCGAGCGAGGCTCCGTCGCCGGCGGGGCGCGACGTCGGAAGCCGCGTGCTGCGCACGGCGGAGGCCGGCGCATGATCCGGCTGCTGCTCGGAGAGCTGCGCGCGGACTGGCGCGCCTGGGCGGGCCTCGTGCTCGTGGCGGCTGTCGCGGGGCTCACGATCGGGATCGGCGGATCCTTCCTCGAGACGGGCCTGCACGTCGGCGGGCGGACGGGGACGGGGATCGGCGGTGCCGCCTCGATGATCCTGGTGTTCGGCGGTGTGAGCGCGATCGCGGTCACCAGCGCCGTCGCCCGCCTCGCTGTCGATCTCGGCAGGTCGGGCTATGCGCGATGGCAGCTCTGCGGGGTCACCCCTCGGCAGACGGCGGCAGTGGTACTGGGGCAGGTGATGGTGCTGAGCCTGAGCGGGGCGGCACTGGGGCTCTGGGCGACGGCGCTGCTCGCCCCCTTCGTGCTGCGTCTCGCCTTCGAGGGGGCCTCCGGCGGCTACGACACGGTGACCGCCGTCGTCGGGCCGCTGACCGCGATCCTGGTGGCAGGCGGTGTGCTGCTCGTCGCTCTGCTCGGCGGACTGCCCGCCGCGCGCCGGGCGGCACGCACGCCTGCGCTCGAGGCGTTGCGCGAGTCCGAGCCGCGCGGCGCGACGATGCGGTGGTGGCGATGGGCGCTGTTCGCCCTCATGACGGCGGGCATGGTCGCCGCGGTGCAGGGGTGGATGTCCTCGGCCGCTGCGGTGACCCCCGGTGACCGCAACACCCTGATCTCGCAGACGCCGCTCATCGCGCCGCTCCTCACCGCCGTGATCGTGGCAGGAGGTCCGGTCCTCTATGCGCCGCTGCTCCGGGCCTGGACGGCGTTGCTGCCCACGAGGGTTTCGGCGGCGTGGTTCCTCGCCCGCCACCAGGCGCGCTACCACCTGGGACGCAGCACGGCGTCGATCACGCCGCTCCTCGCAGGGACGGCGATGCTCGGCGGACTCGACACGGTCATCGCGACCTGGGGTGCGGCGGCCCGGGCCGCCGGCGAGCCGTTCGAGGGCCTCAAGCCGGGGCAGATGATCGTGCTGCTCGGTGGGCCGCTTCTGCTCGCGGGAGTCGGCGCGGCCGTCGTCGTCTTCATGAGCAACCGCACCCAGGCCCGCGAGCAGGCGCTGCTGTCGGCCGGCGGCGCGACGACGGCGGTGATCGTCCGGGCCGCGGTGCTGCAGGCGCTCGTCCACGTGTGCACCGCCGCACTGCTGTCCGCCGCCGTGATCGTGGTGACCGGCGTCCTCACGACCGCGATGCTCCGGCCTTTCTATCCCGCCGTCGCGCCGCAGCTCGCGCTCGGATCCGCCGTGATCCTGGTCGGCGCGGGTGCGCTGC
>NZ_NCKN01000162.1 GCF_002257455.1 Microbacterium sp. 13-71-7 | reverse complement strand
GAGGTGCTCGGCGAGATCTATGTCGTGGACCACGTGACAGACGGCGCGGTCGCGCTGCGCCGCGCGCTCGACGAGCGCTACGACGTGATGCTCGTGGATCGCCGGTTGCCCGGACTGGACGGGGCGAGCCTGGTGGAGGCGGTCCGCACCGCGCGGATCACGACGCCCGTGCTCATGCTGACCGCGCTCGGCGCGATCCAGGACCGGGTCGAAGGTCTGGACGCGGGCGCCAACGACTACCTCACGAAGCCGTTCGACTTCGACGAGCTGCTCGCGCGGCTGCGGGCGCTGCGCCGCGGCTTCCAGGCCGAGGGCCGGCGCAGGGCGATCGGGGAGTGGACCTTCATCCCGGACTCCTGGGTGCTGCATGCGCCGTCCGGGGCGAGGGTGTCGCTGACCGCGACCGAGGCGGCATTCCTCGAATTCCTGTCCGCGAGCCCGGAGCGCGTGTTCAGCCGCGAGGAGATCCTGCGCGGAGTGTTCTCCTCGGCGGACGGGGTCGGCACCGTCGACACCTATGTGCACTACATCCGGCGCAAGACCACACCGGAGATGATCGACACCGTGCGCGGGCGCGGCTACCGTGCGGGGGATCCGGCATGAGCGGATCCGCGGACCGGGATCGGGTGCGGCGCACGGCCCGGCAGATCGGGCTGTGGACCGGCGTCGCCTCGGCGGTCGTGATCGCCGCGGGGGTCGGCATCCTCGTCGCGGTGATCCTGGCGACCTCGCGTCCGCAGGGCGACGACCGGGGCGCGGTGGGCCCCGGTCCCGGCGCCTTCGCGGTCGGCAACCCCGACCACATCGTGGTGGACGTGGATCGGGTGGTGCCCTGGGTCATCGTGCTGGGGGCGGCGGGCGTCGCGCTGCTCGGCCTGATCGCGTGGCTCACGGCGCGACGCGCGGTCGCGCCGCTCGAGGTCGCGCTGCGGGCGCAGCGGGACTTCGTGGCCGATGCGAGCCACGAGCTGCGCACTCCGCTCACCGCGTTGTCGAGCCGGGTGCAGATCCTGCAGCGCCGCGTCGCCCGCGGGGAGCGCATCGACGACGCGCTGGAGCGGCTGCGCGGCGACACGGCGGCGATGGACGACATCCTCACCGAGCTGCTCCTCGCGGCGCAGGCGGACCAGGGGCCGGTCCCCGCGGCGGCCTCGGATGCCGCGGTCGCGGTGCAGACCGCGGTCGAGCTGATCCGTCCGATCGCCGAGGGCGCCGGCGTCGAGCTGCGGCCGGACGTCGGTCCCGGCATCCGGGTCGCGGTGCCGGAGGTGACTCTGACCCGGCTGTGCACCGCGCTCCTCGACAACGCGGTGCAGCACGCGCCCCGGGGCACGCCGGTCGCGATCGTGGTCGCCGCGGGCGGCGGTGCGGCCCGCGGTCTCGCGGAGTTCCGGGTCGTCGATCGTGGCCCGGGCGTCCGCATCGAGGATCGGGAGCGCATCTTCACGCGCTTCGCCCGAGGTCCGGAGACCGGTCGGCGGCGCGGCTTCGGGCTCGGTCTCGCGCTGGTCCGCGACGTGGCGACGCGCTACGGCGGGTCGGTCGGCATCGAGAGCACCTCGGAGGCGGGTGCCACGTTCCTGCTCCGCCTGCCCCTGGCACTCGGCTGAGGAGCGCCCGGCCGAGGAGCGCCCAGCCGGGATCACTCACCTGAGGAGGGCGAGCTCGTCGGCGACGGCGACCTCCACGCCGTGCGCCCAGCGCCGGATCCGGCCATCCGGGGCGATCAGCATCCCAGAGCAGTCCGGGGCCGCGCGCAACCAGGCGAGGTCGTCGAACCCGGCGACCACGGCGATCGTCGCCCAGGCGTCCGCATCGCTCAGGCGCTCGGCGATCACGGTCGCGGTGGGGGCGTCGACCACGGCGCTCCCCGTGCGCGGGTCGACGATGTGCGCGCCCCGCTCGGCCGGACCGGAGGTGGCGACGGCGCCGTCGCGCAACGGCACCGTGGCGCGCAGTGCGCCGGGGCGGAGCGGATCCGCGATCCCGACGTTCCAGGTCCAGTCCGCGTCCGGCGCGGTGAGCAGCTGCATGTCGCCGCCCGCGGAGAGCCCGACGGCGATCACCCCGCCCTCGACGAGCAGCGGGGCGAGGTGGCGGGAGGCCGCGCGCTCGACGGCCCAGCCCTTGACGTAGCCCGTGGGATCGAACCAGCCCTGCCTGTTCGCGTCGAACCGGCGGCCGCTGTCCGAGGCGAGTCGCACGCACGCCTCGCCGACCTCGAGGATCCGCGGGTCCGCGTCCTCGGGGTGCAGCACTCCGTCGCGGAGCCGGGAGATCTGCGAGTCCGTACGGAACGGGGAGAACAGCGCGTCCAGCTCGTGCAGCTCGTCGAGCGCGGCGCCCTGCGCGGCGGCGATCCGCGCGGCGACGGCAGGATCGGGGGAAGCCGTCGCGGTGAGCACGTGCGCGCTCGCCACCGTGCCCATGAGCGCGGCGGTGCGTACGTGGCGGTGCGGCGGGGCCGCGGGAGGCGCGGCGGCGCTCATGCCTTCGCCTGGTCGATCGCGCTCTGCAGCGACCGGGTGTACCCGTCCGAGGTGAATGTGGCGCCGGAGACCATGTCGATCTGCGCGGACTGGGCGCTCTTGGTCTCCGAGACCAGGATCGGGATGGCCTGCGCGTTGATCTGCTCGTCGCGGCGCTCGGTGTTCGGGTACTGCGGCACCGACACGTCGGTGATCTGCCCGCCCGACACGGTGATCGCGACCTGCACGGCGCCGTAGCGCGTGTCGACGGCCTGCCCCGTGAAGGATCCGTCCTTGAGACCGGACGAGGTCGTCGAGGAGCCCGTGGACCCGGACGAGGAGGATCCGGAGGCCGCTCCCGTGCCGGACCCCGTGGAGGACGAGCCCGTCGGCGTCCCTGAGGCGGTGCCGCCCGTGCTCGTCCCGGGGGAGGATCCGGACGCGCTCTTGGTCGTGCCGGCGGTCCCCGTGGTTCCCGTCGCACCGCTCGCGGCCGGCGCGACGACCTCGAGCGAGGTGCGGTAGCTGAACAGCAGCACCAGTCCCGTGACCGTGGCGAGGATGGCGTAGACGATCTTCTTCATGATTCTCTCGCTCTCGGATCCGACACCCGCCGCTCAGACGGCGAAGGCCTCGCTGTGGATGCGTTCGGCGGGGACGCCGGCGGTGCGCAGATCCCGGCGGATGCTCTGCATCCAGGGGAGCGGCCCGCACAGGTACACGTCGTACAGGGACAGGTCCCCGGCGATGCGCTGCAGCAGCCGAGCGCCGTCCCACTCGGCGTGCGACGCGGGCACCCAGGTCGTGCCCGCGTCGGCCCTGCGGCCGTGCAGCGTGTAGTGCACGAGTCCGCGGGACATCGCGAGCCGGTCGATCTCCGCGCGGCGCAGCCCGTGGGCGGCGGAGTGGTCGCGCGTCACGAGGATCGCCTCGCCGGGCGCGTAGGGCTCGGACTCGAGCAGGGCGACGAGGGGTGCGACGCCGGCGCCGGCGCCGAGCATGAGCAGGCGGGATCCGCTGCGGCGCTCGCCGGTCATGTGACCGTAGGGGCCCTCGACCATGACCCTCGTGCCGGGGCGCAGCTCGGCGAGACGATCGGTGCCGTCGCCGATGCGGCGGGCCGAGATGACGAGCTCGTCCCCGGCGGGGTCGGCGGCGAGCGAGAACGGGTGCCCGCGCGTCCAGCCGGGCCCGTCCAGGAATCGCCAGATGAAGAACTGCCCCGCCCTGGCGCGGAGGCGGTGCACGTCGCGGCCGGCGACGCGGACCGAGATCCCGTCCCGCCCGTCGGGGGCGACGGCGACCACGCGCAGTCCGTGGCGCGCGCTGCGCAGAAGCGGAACGGCGACGCGGAACCACAGCACGCATGCGGCGGTGACCGCCCACAGCGCCCACCAGTAGAACGTCGCGCCGGCGGACGCGGTGAAGTCAGCCCCCGTCCACAGCATGTGCGGGATCGCGAGGCCCACGCCCAGGTAGCCGTACAGGTGCAGGAGGTGCCAGGACTCGTAGCGCAGCCGGCGGCGCGCGCGGCGGATCGACGTCGCGACGACGAGGATCAGCAGCGCGGTCCCCGCGGTCGCGAGGAGCATGCCCGGGTAGTCCCAGACGAAGTCCCACGCCTGCACGAAGACGTTCGTGCGTGCGGTGATCGCGTAGCCGGCGGTGATGAGCACCAGGTGCGCGAGGAGCAGCCAGAACGACCAGAAGCCCACGAGGCGGTGGAGCCGTGCGATGCCGTCCCGCCCGAAACCGCGCTCGAACACCGGCACCCTGGCCATGAGCAGGACCTGGTAGAGGAGCAGGTTCGCCGAGACGAGGCCGGTCAGCCGGCCGAGCGTCGTGAGCGTGTCGCCGTCGACCGCGAGCAGCGACTGCACGCCGGCGCCGCTCACCCACAGCGCGAGCACGAACAGGCTCGTCGCCCAGATCAGCGTCACCGCGGCCAGACGCCAGAGCACAGGGCGCAGCCGGCGCCCACGGGCCGCGACGAGCGGCCCGGCGGGAGCGAGGGGGGTGAGCGTTGCCATGGCACCATCGTCGGCGCGGGTTTGACAGAGAAGCCCAAGAATCGGCCGCCTTGAGCGACGTCATAGGGAACTCATCGGATCCGATCGGATCCGCGGCGCTGGCGCGGGTCCGCATCCCGGGGCGATGTCCGGACCTCACGGCATGATGGTCCCATGACGGCACTCCTGAGCGAACGGCTCCGCTCGCACCGGCTCACCGCCCCCGCCCGCACGCCCGTCGCCGCCGCCCGGCACATGCTCGCCGTGCAGGGCCAGGAGTTCATCGCCGGACGCTGGGCGCTCGGCGTCCGCTCGTCCGGTGCGCCGACGCTCGCCGCCGTCGATGCGGCGTTCGATCGCGGCGAGCTCGTGCGCACCCACACCATGCGCGGCACGCTGCACGTGATCCCGGCGGAGGACGTGCGCTGGGTGCTCTCGGTGACCGGCGATCGACAGCTCCGGCAGGACGCGAGCCGGCAGCGCCAGCTCGGCATCGACGACGCCCTCGTCGCCCGGGTCGAGTCGGCGTTCCGCGAGCGTCTCGCCGACGGAGGGCGGACGAGAGCGGAGCTGTTCGACGACCTCGCAGAGATCGGCATCGACCCCGCGGGCCAGCGCGGGGTGCACGTCCTCTACGCCCTCAACGTGCGCGGCATCCTCGTGCAGGGGCCGGTCGTGCACCGCGACGATGCGGTCTCGCGCGAGCAGCTGTTCATGCTCGGCGAGGAGTGGCTCCCCGAGACCGTCCCGCCCGCGGATCCGCTGGCCGAGCTGTTCGTCCGCTACGTCGACGGGCACGGGCCCGTCACGGTCGACGACTTCGCCTGGTGGTCCGGTCTTCCGATCACCGTGGCGCGCGAGGCCGTCGAACGCGGGCGGGCGAGGGTGACGGAGAAGGAGGAGGGGGTGTTCGTCGGCGCGGTCCGCCCGCGTCGTGCCGCCGGGGCGGACGACGCCGCGACGTTCGCGCTGCCCATGTTCGACGAGTACTACATCTCCTACGCCGACCGTTCGGCGGTGGCCACGCCGGAGAGCATGGCGCTGATCGGCCCCGGCAAGAACGGCATGGTCCGCGCGAGCCTGCTCGCGGCGGGTCGCATCGCGGGGGCCTGGACGCACTCGGCGGCGGTCGGCCGGCACCGCGACGAGCCGATCCCCGAGCTCCTCGGCGAGCAGCCGGCACCGGATCCCGCCGCCGTGGCCTCGGCCCTGCGCCGCTACGCCGACTTCGTGACGGCGCACTGACGGTCGCCCCGGCCGCGGGCCGCGGCGTCAGAACTCGGCGGAGAACGCGCCGTCGGACTTGAGCAGCTGACCCGACACCCAGCGTCCTTCGGGGGAGACCAGGAAGTCGACGAGCGCTGCGACATCGGCCGGGCGCCCGAGCCGCCCCTGCGGGGTCAGGCCGGCGAGGTGCTCGCGGACGCCCTCGTCCATCCAGCCGGTGTCGATCGGCCCCGGATTCAGGACGTTCGCCGAGATCCCGCGGGCTCCGAGCTCTCGGGCCGCGGAGATCACGATGCGGTCCAGCGCGCCCTTGGACGCCCCGTACGGCAGATTCCCGGTCACGTGGTCGCTCGTGAGGGCGACGATCGCCCCGCCCTCGGGAGCCGCCTGGCGTGCGAACGCCGCGATCAGCAGGAGCGTGGCGCGCGCGTTGACCGCGACGTGCCGATCGAAGCTCTCCGCGGTCGTGTCCAGGATCCCCGACTCGACGTCATAGGCGTGGCTCAGCACCAGCGCCGTGATCGTCCCGTGCGCGCGCACGACCGCGGCGATCAGCTCCTCTGGGCCGTCCGCGGTCGACAGATCCGCCGGGAGGTCCGCATCGCTCAGGTCGCTCGTGACGACGGTCCAGCCGCTCTTCCGGAGGCGCGGCACGATCCCCGCCGCGATGCTGTCGGCGCGCGCGGCGCCGGTGACGAGTGCGAGGGGCATGCCCCCACGCTACTGGGCCGCGTGCCGGTCCAGGAAGGAGTACACCTCGTTGTCGTCGACGCCGGGGAACGCGCCGCGGGGGAGCGGCGAGAACATGTGCGTGTGCACCCTGGCACTCGGCCAGGCCTTGCTGCTCCAGCGCTCCGCGATGCCGGCCGGGGGGCGGCGGCAGCACGCCTCGTCCGGGCAGGTCGACTGCGCGCGGTCGGTGCTCTCCCTGCCGCGCCACCACCGGGCGTCGTCGAAGGGCACGCCGACCGTGATCGAGAAGCCGCCGCCGTCGGTGGATCCGGTCTGGGTCGAGCACCAGAAGGTGCCGGACGGGGTGTCCGTGTACTGGTAGTGCTCGGTGGTGCGGTTGCGCTGGCTGAAGGCGGCCCGTGCGGAGAACTTGCGGCACACGGTGAGGCCCTCGACGGATCCCGTGACGTCCATCGGCAGCGGCAGGTCGTCGTTCTCGTACACGCGGGTGAGCGCGCCGGACTCGTCCACGCGCAGGAAGTGCAGCCGCATGTCGAGGTGCGTCGTCATGAGGTTGGTCATCCGCATGCCTGCGGCCTCGTGGGTCACGCCGAACGCGTCGCGGAAGTCCTCGACCGCGAGGTTGCGGTCCTTCTTCGCCTGCTGCAGGAACGCGACGCCCGCCGTCTCCGGGATGAGGCAGCAGGCCGCGAAGTAGTTGATCTCGAGCCGCTGCTGCAGGAAGTCGGCGTAGTCGGTGGGCGGGGTGTGCCCGAGCAGGCGGTGCGCCATCGCCTGCAGCGCCATCGAGCGCAGGCCGTGGCCGCCGGGGATCGACGCCGGCGGCAGGTAGATCCGGCCGTGCTCCAGGTCCGTGACCGAGCGCGTGGAGTGCGGCAGGTCGTCGACGTAGAGCAGCTCGAAGCCGAGCTGCTCGGCCATGATGCTCACGGTGCGGTGGGTGAGGGCGCCCGAGGAATGGCCGGCCGCCTTGAGCTGCTTCTCGGCGAGCGCCTCGATGTCGGGCAGGTGGTTGTCGAGGGCGCGCATCTTGAGGCGCAGCTCGGTGTTGGCGCGTCGCGCCTCCTCCGGCGTGGCGATCGCCTCGCGCTCGCGGCGGTGCAGCTCGCGGTGCAGACCCAGGATCGACTCGATCGTCTCGTCGGGCATGCCCTTGTTCACCCGCACCGGCGCGATACCGAGCTGACGGAACACCGAGCTGGACTGCGCGCGGTCGAGCTCGATCTCGAGCGCGGCGCGGCGGTTCGGCGGCTCGCCCGAGATGAGGTCGCTCACCTCGGTCCCCGTCGCGTTCGCGATGGCCTGCAGCAGAGAGAGCTTCGGCTCGCGCTTGCCGTTCTCGATGAGGCTGAGCTGCGAGCCGGCGACGCCGACCGCCGCGCCCAGCTCGTCCAGCGTCATGCCGCTGCGCGTGCGGTGGTGCCGGATGCGATGTCCGAGGGTCGTGAGCTCGAGTCCTGAAGCCATGCTTTTGATCCTAGCGAAAGAATTGGGGTTCTTGAAGCCATCAACGGCCCAAAGAGTGCCGAATACTCGCGCAGAATGGTCACAACGCCCCAGGATTTAAGGAGCAGACATGGCTATCGCCGAGACGTCCACCCCGCGGACCACCCACCTCGCACCCGTGCGCGAGTACGGTGCGGCCCCCGAGTACGACACGCCGGCCTTCGCCGCGCTCAGCGCCTGGGTCGAGGAGATCCGCGCCCTGACCCAGCCCGACCGCGTGCACTGGATCGACGGATCCGCCGCCGAGAACGACGCCCTGCTGCGCGAGCTCGTCGACGAGGGCAAGCTCATCAAGCTCAACCCGGAGTGGCGCCCCGGCTCCTACCTGGCCCGCTCGCACCCGAGCGACGTCGCTCGCACCGAGGGTCGCACCTTCATCGCCTCCGAGAAGGAGATCGACGCCGGTCCCACGAACAACTGGGCGGATCCGAGCGCGATGCACGCGAAGATGGACGAGATCTTCGAGGGCTCGATGCGCGGTCGCACCATGTACGTCGTGCCGTTCTCGATGGGGCCGGTCGGCGGTCCGATCTCTCAGATCGGCGTGCAGGTCACCGACAGCGCCTACGCGGTCGCCTCGATCGGCATCATGACCCGCGTCGGCGCGGCCGTCGTCCGCGAGATCGCCAACGGCGCCCCGTGGGTGCGCACCGTGCACTCCGTCGGCGCTCCGCTCGCCGCCGGCGAGGCGGACACCACCTGGCCGTGCAACGACGAGAAGTGGATCGTGCACTTCCCCGACACGCTCGAGGTCTACTCCTTCGGCTCCGGCTACGGCGGCAACGCGATCCTCGCGAAGAAGTGCTTCGCGCTGCGCATCGCCTCGGTCCTCGCCAGGGACGAGGGCTGGATGGCCGAGCACATGCTGCTCATCCGCGTCGTCTCGCCCCAGGGCAAGGCCTACCACGTGGCCGCCGCGTTCCCGTCGGCGTGCGGCAAGACCAACCTCGCGATGCTCCGCCCGACGATCCCCGGCTGGAAGGTCGAGACGCTCGGCGACGACATCACCTGGATCCGCCCCGGCGCGGACGGGCGCATGCGCGCGATCAACCCCGAGGCCGGATTCTTCGGCGTCGCTCCTGGCACAGGGGAGTCGACCAACGTCACCGCGGTCGAGACCCTCTGGGGCAACACGATCTTCACGAACGTGGCGCTGCGCCCCGACGGCGACGTGTGGTGGGAGGGGCTGACCGACGAGGCGCCCGCGAACCTCATCGACTGGGAGGGCAATGCGTGGACCCCGGAGTCCGGTCGTCCCGCCGCCCACCCGAACTCGCGCTTCACTGTCTCGGCGGCGCAATGCCCGCAGATCGCGGAGGACTGGGAGGACCCCGAGGGCGTGCCTCTCGACGTGATCCTCTTCGGCGGCCGTCGTGCCACCAACGTCCCGCTCGTGGTCGAGGCGACGGACTGGAGCCACGGCGTGTTCCTCGGCGCGACCATCTCGTCCGAGCGCACGGCCGCGGCCGAGGGCACGCTCGGAGAGCTGCGCCGCGACCCGTTCGCGATGCTCCCGTTCTGCGGGTACAACATGGGCGACTACTTCGCGCACTGGCTCAAGATGGGCCGTGCGGTCCGCTTCGACAAGGCGCCGCGCATCTTCCAGGTGAACTGGTT
>NZ_NCKN01000161.1 GCF_002257455.1 Microbacterium sp. 13-71-7 | reverse complement strand
AGCGGCAGCAGCGGCAGCGGCAGCAGCGCCAGCGGCAGCAGCGGCAGCGGCAGCAGCGCCAGCGGCAGCAGCGGCAGCGGCAGCAGCGCCAGCGGCAGCGGCAGCGGATCCCCCCGGCGCCCGCAAGCGCACGAGCGCACCCGGTGCGCGCGGCACGCCCGATACCGCCACGGACACGACATCGGATGTTTCCTCGCCGTCCATCCGCGGTGCCTAGGGTCCCGAGGGTCACCGACCCCGAAGGACCCGACTGTGCGCGATCACGATGCTCCCCTCGCCCCGCCCCTCGACGCCGACGCCGAGCTGCGCTCGCTCGGCTTCTCCCGCCGCGACATGCTCCGCACGGCCGGCATCGCCCTGGCCGCCGGAGGGCTCTCCGCCGCGTTCGGCGGCGCCGGCGCGGCGATGGCCGGCGTGCCGGCGGCGCGGCCGGCCGGCGACCCGGAGCTGACCTGGCTCGTGGGCGACCACCACGTGCACACGCAGTTCAGCCATGACGCCAAGTACCGGATGGCGCAGCAGCTCGATGCCGCGCAGCACTACGGCGTCGACTGGCTCGCGTTCACGGAGCACAGCAACTTCGCCCACGCCGACCGCGGGCTGCCGACCGCGCGGGCGCAGATCCAGCAGGAGCGCGACGCCCGCGACCTGCTGATCTTCCAGGGTCTGGAGTGGTACATCCCGGCAGCCGAGCACGCCACGGTGCTGATCGCCCCAGGGAACGACGACATCCGTCTGCTGCGCGCCTTCGAGCTGGCCTGGGACGGCAAGCTCAACGGCTGGGACAAGCCGGCGGACGCCGCGCAGATGGCGGACTTCGAACGGCGCGCAGCCCAGGCTGTCGCCTGGCTGGGCGCGCAGAAGGCCACCGGATCCCTCGCCGACGCTGTCGTGCTCGCGAACCACCCGATGCGCCTCGGGATCGACTCGCCGCACGAGCTCCGCACCTGGCGCGATGCGGATCCCGACATCTTCATCGGCATGGAAGGCGCCCCGGGCGCACAGGGGTCGGCGATCAGCCAGAACGCCGGGCCCGGCGACCAGCGCGGCGAGTACGTCAACGCCCCGCGGCCCGACAGCTGGGCCGGCTACCCCGCGGACGCCTACCGTCCCTACGGCGGATTCGACTGGGCCACCGCCACCGTCGGCGGGCTCTGGGACGCCCTGCTCGCCGAGGGCAAGCCGTTCTGGATCACCTCGAACTCCGACAACCACCTCACGGTGAAGGACACCTGGCGGATCGGCGACTACCCCGCCGGCGAGCCGTACGCGAGCCTGCCCAGCGAGTTCGATCGCTGGGCCGTCCGCGGCATGCGCCCCGACCCGATCGACAGCGGAGTGCCGCAGGGCGGCAGCGACTTCTGGCCCGGGCAGTTCTCCCGCCTGCACACCGGCGTCACGACGCGCTCCTACGCGGGCGTGCTCGAGGCGATGCGCCGCGGCCGGATGTGGGTCGACCACGGCCACCTGATCGCCGGGCTCGACATCCGCGCCCGCGCGACGATGCCCGGGAAGGGCAACGGGCGCGGCAACGGCGCGGGCGGCGGCTGGGGCAACGCCGCCGGGACGACCGTCACCCTGGGCGGCCGGCTCACGGCGAAGCGCGGACAGGACGTCGTGGTCACGATCACCGTGACCACGACCGACGCTGCGAACGCCGCCGGCATCGTCCCGCAGCTCGCCCACGTCGACCTCATCGCCGGTCGGGTCACGGGCGCGACCGCGGACGCCGACGGGATGCGCGCCCCCGAGACGCGCGTCGTGCGCCAGTTCGACACCACGGGCAGCCGCGGCACGTTCACCCTGACGCACGTGTTCCCGCAGGTCGACCGGCCGTTCTACGTGCGGTTCCGCGGCGGAGACGGCAACCGCACCGGGGCCGGCTACTACGGCGCCGCCGTGGATCCCGCGGGCCCGCAGCGGCACGGCGACGGCGAGGGCGATCCCTGGAAGGACACCTGGTTCTACGCGAACCCGATCTTCGTCGACGTGAGCTGACCCGCCGGGTCCGCGAGCGCGCCGCGTTTCGTCTCGCTCCGGCTCCGCCGGTGCTCGCTCGACGACCCCGGGGCGTTCAGCCCTCGCGCACGCTCGCGTGCGGGATCCGTTGCCGCATCACCCGCACGGCCTCGGGGCTCACATCGACGAGCAGGGCGTCGCGGCCGAGCGCGGCGGCGACGGCCCCCGTCGTGCCGGAGCCGGCGAAGAGGTCCAGCACCCGGTCGCCGGGTCGGCTCGACGCCTGCACGATGCGGCGCAGGATCCCCTCCGGCTTCTGCGTGGGGTAGCCGGTCTTCTCGCGCCCGGTGGTGGGAACGATCGTGTGCCACCACACATCGGTGGGGAGCTTTCCCCGCTCGCGCTTGGCGGCGCTGACCAGGCTCGGCGCCATGTACGGCTCGCGCTCGATGTCGTCGACGTTGAACACGTGCCCGCCCGGCGTCTTCACGTAGACCAGGATCGTGTCGTGCTTCGTGGGCCAGCGGGTGCGCGGCTTGGCCCCGTAGTCGTACGCCCAGATCAGCTCGTTCAGGAAGCAGTCGCGGCCGAACACCGCATCGAGCATGACCTTGGCGTAGTGCGCCTCGCGGTAGTCGAGGTGCAGGTAGAGCGTGCCGTCGTCGGCGAGCAGCCGCCAGGCCTCCTCGAGGCGCGGCATGAGGAAGTCGCCGTAGTCGTCGAAGCGGTCGTCGTAGGCGTGCAGCAACTCGCGCACCCGCTCGTACCGGTGGCCGTGGAAGCCGTGGTTGACCTCGCGCGGGCGTTCCGAATTCAGGATCGATGGCGCAGAAGACGCCGAAACAGGCTCGGATTCCGCGGATCCGGAGGTCTCGTCCTGAGCCGCGTCCGCCGGGCGGTCGGCACGACGGGTCGAGACCGCGTGCCGCTCCTGCGTGCGGCCGGTGTTGAACGGCGGATCCAGGTAGACGAGCGTGAAGGATCCGTCCGGCAGGGTCCTGGCCACGTCGAGCGCCTCGCCGTGCACGATCTCGACGGATCCGGTGGTCGGCGCGGAATCGGTCGTCGAGCGCCCTTCGGCAGGCTCGGGGACCGCGTCCGCCTCCGCCTTCGTCTTCAGGCTCACGGAACCCGGTGCAGCCAGGCCTCGGTGGCGAACTTCGTGCGCACGAGCTCCTCCGCGGCCTCGTACTCGTCGTCGGCGATCGCGCCGTCCTCGGCGCGGGTGATGCCGCGGAAGGTGTCCTTGAACCGCTCGATGATCTCGGCACGGCTGAGACCCGTCTGACTGCGCAGCGGATCCACCCGCTTGGCCGCCGAGGCCGTGCCCTTGTCGCTGAGCTTCTCACGCCCGATGCGCAGCACCTCGGTCATCATCTGGCCGTCGATGTCGTAGGAGAGCGTGGCGTGGTGCAGCACTCCGCCGTTGGCGAGGCGCTTCTGCGCGGCGCCGCCGATCTTGCCGCTGGGACCGGCGATGTCGTTGAGCGGCTGGTAGGTCGCGTCGATGCCGAGGGAGCGCAGCGCCTGCAGCACCCAGTCGTCGAGGAACGCATAGGAGTCGGCGAACGTCATGCCCTGCACGAGCGACGCGGGCACGTACAGCGAGTAGGTGATGATCTGGCCCGCGGCCATCATCATCGCGCCGCCGCCGGAGATCCGGCGGACGACGTCGAAGCCGTGCTTCGCGGCCCCCTCCGGATCCACCTCGTTCCGGTACGACTGGAAGGATCCGATCACGACCGCGGACTCGTCCCACTCCCAGATCCGCAGCGTGGGGCGGCGCCGGCCTTCGCCGACGCGCGTGGTGAGCACCTCGTCGAGGGCGAGGTTCATGCACGGCGAGACGGCCTTGTCGTGCACGATCTCCCAGTCGAAGTCGCCCCAGCCCGGCGCCGTCACGAGGGCGCGGCGCACCGCGGTGCCGACCGCCTCCGGCGTGAGCCCGAGCAGCTGCGCGCCCGCGGGGAGCGCGGCGCGCACGGCCGCCGCGATCGCGGAGGCGTCCGTCTCGACGGGCAGCCCCGTGACCGCGGCGTTGATGTCGTCGAGGGCGTCGTCCGGTTCGAGGAAGAAGTCGCCCGCGAGCCGGAAGTCGGCGATCGCGCCGTCCGTCACCTCGAAGTCGACGACGACCAGCTTGCCGCCAGGAACCTTGTACTCACCGTGCACCGCTCCAGCCTACGCGGCGGCGTGCGGGCGCGGCTCCGCGGCTCAGTCGCGGCGCGGGATGTGCTTGTCGAGCCAGGCGAGCAGATCCGCCCGCACCTCGTCCTGCTGCAGCTCGTTGAAGATCTCGTGGCGCGCATCGGGGTAGACGAGCGTGGTCACGTCGCTCAGGCCGGAGCGGTTGCGGTAGTCGTCGGCGAGACGGTGCACGCTGCGCGGCCCGCCGACCGGGTCGTCCCGGCCCACCATGAGCAGCACGGGCACGTCGTTCGGGAAGTCCTTGCCCGGGCGGCCGTAGAGTCGCGCGGCCTCGATCGGCCCGAACAGCTTCAGCAGCGGCACCTCGGTCGTGAGCGGATCGGCGCGGAACGCCTCCCACACCGCGGGATCGCGCGTGAGCCATTCGAGGCCGTGGGCACCCGGCCCCTTCCACTTGGCGTTCAGCGGCATCGAGTTGAGGTCGGTGGGGGTGCGGTGGGCGGATCCGGTCAGGATCACGGCGTCGTAGCCGTCCGGGTGGGCGTTCAGGACCATCTGCGCGAGGAAGGATCCCCAGGAGTGGCCGAGCAGCACGAGCGGGAGACCGGGGTTCTCGCCGCGGATGAGCTCGGTCAGCTGCCACTCGTCCGCGACGACCGCACGCATGCCGCCGGGGCCGAGCCGCCCCAGCTTCGCCGCGTCGCCGTGCTGCTTCATGCCCGTGCGCCCGTGGCCGCGATGGTCGTCGGCGTAGACCGTGAAACCTGCGGCCGTGAGCGCGGCGATCAGCGCGCCGTAGCGGCCGGCGTGCTCGCCGACGCCGTGCAGCAGCTGCACCGCTCCTCGGGGGGCGACGCCGTCGGCGGCGGGGTGGACGTCGTAGACGATCGCGATGCCGTGTGCGTCGGTGAACTCGGCGGTGCGGGGCTCAGCCATGCCCCGAGTCTACGGATCCCGGCCGCCGCGCGCGGACCGGGTCCGCAGATGACGCGGTCAGAGCCCGACCGCGGCGCGCACCGCGAGGGCCTCGGCGAGGTCGGTGACCTCGTGCCCGCCGCCGTCGTCCGCCGCGGATCCCATCCGCACGGATCCGGCCGCGGCGACCGTGCGCTTGGCGGAGAAGTGCAGCGCGTCCACGCCGGTCGCGGCGATCTCTGCCGCGTTCGCCGCGGTGACCCCGCTGCCCGCCATCACCTCGATCCGCCCTCCGGCCGCCGAGACGAGGACGCGCAGCACCCCGAGCCCGTCGCATGCGGCCGATGCCCCGCCCGAGGTCAGCACGCGGGTGAGCCCCAGGGCGAGGGCCACGTCGAGCCCCGCCCGCGGATCCGGCGTCGCATCGATCGCCCGGTGCAGCGTCACCTGGGCGTCGGCGCGCGCCTCGCGGGCCGCATCGCGCAGTCGCGCCAGGGCGTCCGCATCGAGTTCGCCGCCGGACGTCTGCGCGCCGATCACGACGCCGGTGGCGCCGTGCGCGAGCATCCAGCGCACGTCCCGCACCGCGGTCGCGATCTCCTCCGCGTCGTAGTGGAACCCTCCCGCCCTCGGGCGCACCAGCACGTGCACCTCGGGACCAGCGCCCGTCCCGGCGGTCTCGACGGCGAGCTCGAGCGTGGCAGGCGAGGGCGTGAGCCCGCCGAGCGCGAGGGCCTGCGTCAGCTCGACGCGGCGTGCGCCGATCTCACGGGCGATGCGCACCCCGGCGGCATCCTGGACGGCGACTTCGAGCGCGAGCGGCATTCGTCCATTCTCACCGGTCGGCGTCGGGAGCGGAACGGACGCGCTGGGGTTTGTTCAGCCGCTTGCATAACCGGTGCCACCGCTCGGGATCCACGACGAGGCCGACGCGCGCGGGCCGCCCGGACTACGCGAGCGCGGAGCGGACGCTCTCCGCGGTGTACGCCTGGCGGGGATGCCGCTCAGCGATGCGCGCCGCGAGATCGAGCAGCGCGTTGCGGACCTCGGGGGTCCTGCTGTCGGGACAGCGGAGGATCGCGAGCTCGAGATGGCCGAGCAGGCCGCTCCGCTTCGCCACGACCTCCAGGTAGACATCCCACGCGCGCGGATCCTCGCAGAGCGCCAGCAGATAGGCCGCCTCCACGCGCGTGGTCGGCGCGGACGCCGCGATCAGACCCTCGGCGATCGGATGCATCCACGCCCGCCAGGCGGCGGCATCCGCGTCGCTGACCGTCGCCGCGACAGGATCCTGGCGCCACATCGGGTGCGTGACGTAGCGCTCGTAGGCGTTCCTGATCGCGATCAGCAGGGCGTCACGCAGGGCGACCTCATCCGTGCGCAGCGCTTCGGCCAGCTCCCCCCGGGTGCCCGCGGAGAGGAAATGCGCCCGCACCGGCAGCATCATCCAGCTCAGCTCCGCCCGCGCCAGCGCGCTCAACCGTCGCGCCGCGCGGAGGCGATCCGCGGATTCCGGGGCGCGCAGCCCGTCCGCGATCTCCGCGAGCTCGGCCTCCTGCGCGGCGGCGTGGGCGGCGAATCGCGCCGACCCGAGTAGCTCTGACACCTGCGTGCTCACAGCTGCCACCGTAGCCGCACGCCCGGGAGGGCGAAGTCGACGAGACCCTGCCCTCCCCCGGCCCGCCGAACCGGCACCGCGCGACCCGATGCGCCCACGACCTCGAATACTTAGTTAGGCTATCTAAGCAATGACTTCCGAGAACCTCCACGAGACCGCCACCGAACTGCGCCTCGCCACGTTCCGGCTCGCCCGCCGCCTGCGCGCCGTGCGCGCCGTGGACAGCCGCAACACCGCGATGAGCGACGCCCAGCTCGCCGTGCTCGCCGCGCTCCGCGCGCACGGCCGCCACTCCCTCACCGCCCTCGCCGACCGGGAGCGCGTGACCGCCCCGACCATGAGCTCGCTCGTCACGGGCCTCGAGGAGCAGGGATACGCGACGCGGATCCCCGACGACCAGGATCGGCGTCGCGTGCACGTCGAGATCACCCCCGCCGGCGAGGCGATCGTGGCGGAGACGTTCGAGCGGCGCACGCAGCTGCTGATGGCCGAGATCACCGAGCTGCACCTCACCGAGGACGAGCTGCGGATCCTGCACGAGGCCAGCATCCTGATGCGGAAGCTGGCCGAGCTGTGAGCCAGATGTTCCGCTCCTTCGGGGTGTTCAACTACCGGGTCTGGTTCATCGGCGCGATCGTCTCGAACATCGGCGGCTGGATGCAGTCGACCGCGCAGGACTGGGTCGTGCTGACCGAGCTCACCCACAACGACGCCAGCGCGATGGGCGCGACGATGGCGCTGCAGTTCGGGCCGCCCCTGGTGCTGGTCGGGCTCACCGGCCGGGTCGCCGACCGCTTCGACCGGCGCCGGATCCTGCTCGTCACGCAGACCACGCTGATGCTCCTCGCCCTCGGAGTGGCGGCGCTGCTGCTCACGCACGTGATGACGCTGCCGCTGATGCTCGTGTTCGCGGCGTGCTTCGGCATCGCGAACGCGTTCGACGCGCCGGCCCGGCAGGCGTTCGTGTCCGACATGGTGGCGACGGAGAACGCCTCGAACGCGGTCGCGCTGAACTCCGCGTCCTTCAACATGGCGCGCCTGATCGGACCCGCAGTCGGCGGTCTCGCGATCGTCGCCCTCGGATCCGGCTGGGTCTTCGTCGCGAACGCGGCCACGTTCCTCGCGATGATCGTGGCGCTGCTCATGATCCGCACGCGCGAGCTCATGCCGCGTCCGAAGAACCGCCGCGCGGGCGGTCTCATCGTGGGCATGCGGTACGTCGGCAGCCGCCCGGATCTCCTGGTCGTCTTCGCGATGGTGTTCCTGATCGGCGCGTTCGGCATGAACTTCCCGATCTTCGCCTCGACCATGGCCCTCGAGTTCCACAAGCAGGCCGACGGCTACGGCGTGCTCAGCTCGGTGCTCGCGATCGGATCCCTCACCGGGGCGCTGCTGGCCGCCCGGCGCGATCGCGCCAGGGTGCGGGTGCTCATGATCGCCGCCGGAGGATTCGGCGTCGCGTCGATCGTGTCCGCGCAGATGCCGACCTATCTGTCCTACGCGATCACGCTCGTGTTCGTCGGGTTCTCGACGGTGACCATGCTCACGACGGCGAACGGCTATGTGCAGACGACGACGGATCCGGCCCTGCGCGGACGGGTGCTCGCGCTCTACATGGCGGTCGTGATGGGCGCGACCCCGATCGGCGCCCCGATCGCGGGCTGGGTAGCGGACGCCTTCGGACCGCGCGCCGCGATCATGGTCGGCGGTGCCGCGGGTCTCGTCTCCTTCGCGATCGGCGCCGGCTGGATGCTCCACTCCGGGCGGCTGCATCGCCGGGAGGACGCCCGCTTCCTGCTCACCCTCGACGAGACCCGCCCCGTGCGGGTGGTCGAGGCGATGCAGCGCGCGTTCGTCCCGCCGATCACGAGCGCGACCACGCCGATCCGGGTCGAGCCGCGCACGGGCACCGTGCCGGGGGCCGAAGGCCTCGACGGGACCGGGACGGACGGGACCGGATCCGACGGCACCGGATCCGGCGACGCCGGCCTCGACGACCGCCGCGCCGAGGCGACGAAGCGCGACGGATCGGGCGAGCACGCGTGAGCGGCGCCGCCCCGGTCGGCGACGCCCGCGCCCGCCGCTCGCTGCTGCCCGCGCTCGGCGCGCTCTCGGCGTTCGGGCCGCTGTCGATGGACCTGTACATCCCGGCGCTGCCGCAGCTGGGCCGCGAGCTGCACACCACTGCGGCCCTCGCGCAGGTGACGATGAGCGCGTGCCTCATCGCGCTCGCGCTCGGCCAGCTGCTGTGGGGGCCGATCAGCGATCGCTACGGCCGCCGTCGCCCGCTGCTGTGGGCCGTGGCGGGGTTCGCGGTCGCCTCGTTCGTGTGCGCGGTCTCGCCGTCGATCGAGCTGCTGATCCTGGTGCGCCTGCTGCAGGGGCTCTGCGGGGCGGCGGGGATGGCGATCGCCCGTGCGGTGGTGCACGACGTGTACCAGGGCTCGGAGGCGACGGCCGGATTCGCCACGCTCACGGCGATCTCGGGGGCCGCGCCCGTGCTCGCCCCGCTGCTGGGCGGAGCGCTGCTGACCTTCACCGACTGGCGCGGCCTCTTCGTGGCGCTGGGCGTGATCGGCGCGCTGCTGCTGCTCACGGCCGCGCTGTACGTGCCGGAGACGCACCCGCTCGCCGAGCGCACCACGGGCGGTCTCGGCAACGACCTGCGCGGCATCGGGGCGGCGCTCGGCAACGGGCCGTTCATGGTGTTCGCCCTCACCCTCGGCCTGGCCTCCGCCGGATTCTTCGCCTACCTGCAGATGTCGTCGTTCGTGCTGCAGAACCAGTTCGGCGTCGACGCGCAGGGCTTCGCGCTCATCTTCGCGATGAACTCCGGAGGCATCGTGCTCGGCGCGTGGATCAGCCGCCGCCTCGCCCGGCGCACGGGCGAGCACCGCGTCGCCGGACGCCGCATCGTGCTGACCTCGCTCATG
>NZ_NCKN01000160.1 GCF_002257455.1 Microbacterium sp. 13-71-7 | reverse complement strand
CCTGGCCGGTCTGCTCCTCGAGCACGTCCGTCAGCGGGCACCCCGCGCTCGTGAGCGTCATGTGGATGACGAGGGCGTCGTTCTCCTCGTCCCAGGAGAGGTCGTAGATGAGACCGAGGTCGACGACGTTGATCCCGAGTTCCGGGTCCACGACGTCCTTGAGCGCCTCGGTGACCTCGTCGTACTTCTCTCCGGTCAGCGTTGCCGTCATGCCTTCAGCCTACGCTTCGATGGGAGCGGCAGGGTCGAGGAAGCGGTCGTAGCCCTCGTCCTCGAGACGGTCGGCGAGCTCCGCGCCGCCCTCTTCCACGATCTTGCCGGCGACGACCACGTGCACGAAGTCGGGACGGATGTAGCGCAGGATGCGCGTGTAGTGCGTGATCAGCAGGACGCCGAGGTCGGTGTGCTCCTTGGCGCGGTTGACACCCTCGGAGACGATCTTGAGCGCGTCCACGTCGAGGCCGGAGTCGGTCTCGTCGAGCACGGCGATCTTCGGCTTGAGCACCTCGAGCTGAAGGATCTCGTGGCGCTTCTTCTCGCCGCCCGAGAAGCCCTCGTTCACGTTGCGCTGCGCGAACTTCGGATCCATGCGCAGGTTCGCCATGGACTCCTTCACGTCCTTGGTCCACTGGCGGATCGAGGGCGCCTCGCCGTCGAGCGCGGTCTTGGCGGTGCGCAGGAAGTTGGTGACGGTGACGCCGGGGATCTCGACCGGGTACTGCATCGCGAGGAACAGGCCGGCGCGGGCGCGCTCGTCGACGCTCATCGCGAGGACGTCCTCGCCGTCGAGGGTGATGGAGCCGCCCGTGACGGTGTACTTCGGGTGACCGGCGATCGTGTACGCCAGGGTCGACTTGCCGGACCCGTTCGGGCCCATGATCGCGTGGGTCTCCCCCGTGCGCATGGTGAGGGTGATGCCGTTGAGGATCGGCGTGGTGCCCGCCTCGGTCTCGACGGTGACGTGCAGGTCCTTGATCTCCAGGACAGTCATGGATGGTTCCTTCGTATTCGTGAAGCTTCGTGTGCGGGCGCCGGGCTCAGAGGCCACTGACGTCCTTCGTGACGGTGGGGTCGATCATGAGGTCGTCTCCGACGATCTCCGTGACGTACACCGGGACCGGCTCGTAGGCCGGGAGGTTCAGGGGCTTGCCCGAGCAGAGCGAGAACGCGGAGCCGTGCGCCCAGCACTCCAGCGTCGTGCCCTCGACGAACCCTTCCGACAGCGAGATGTCGCCGTGCGTGCAGGTGTCGCCGATCGCGTGGATCTGGCCCTCGGAGTCGAGCACGACCGCGATCGGCACGCCGTCGAGTTCGACGCGCAGCGGAGTGTCCTCCTGCAGGTCGCTCACGGCGCAGGCCCGCTGGGCGGTCACGCGTTCACCGCCTGCAGCTCGAGCTCGATCGCGGCGAGCAGCTCCTCCTCCAGGGAGGGCACGCCGAGACGCTGCACGATGTCCGTGAGGAAGCCGAGGACGACGAGGCGGCGAGCCTCCTCCTCGGTGATCCCCCGCGCCTGCAGGTAGAAGAGCTGCTCGTCATCGAAGCGTCCGGTGGCGCTGGCGTGACCCGCGCCGAGGATGTCGCCGGTCTCGATCTCGAGGTTCGGGATCGAGTCGGCGCGCGCGCCCTCGGTGAGAACCAGGTTGCGGTTCGCCTCGTACGAGTCGGTGCCGGTCGCGTCGGGTCCGATCAGCACGTCGCCGATCCAGACGCTGTGCGCGCCCTGGCCCTGCAGGGCGCCCTTGTACAGGACGTCGCCGACCGTGTGCGCGCCCTTGTGGTGCAGGTAGACCTGGCTCTCCAGGTGCTGACCGGCATCCGCGTAGGACAGGCCGTACAGGCGCGCCTCGGATCCGGCGCCGGCGAGCTCGACGTTCGGGTTGACCCGCACGACACCGCCGCCGAAGCTGACCACGAAGTGCGTGAGCGAGGCGTCGCGATCGACGCGGGCCTGGTGCGACGACGCGTGGATCGCGTCATCGGCCCAGCGCTGCACGCTGACCACGGTCAGGCGCGAGCCGTCGCGGGCGATGACCTCGACGTTCTGCGCGTACTGGGCGGCGCCGTGGTGGTCGAGCACGATCGTGGCACGGGAGTTCGGCATCGCCTCGATGAGAATCTGGCCGAAGGCGCGCTTGCCCGCGTCCGTGCCGTCGATGCGCAGCACGATCGGCGCGTCGATCTCGTCGTTCTGAGGGATGCGCAGGTGCAGGCCGCGGCGGGCGTGCTTCCACGCCAGCGCGCTGGGCAGATCCTCGGGGCGGAAGAACTCCCCGTAGGCGCCTTCCTCATCGGGGACGAGGAAGGCCTCGACGTCGTCGAGGTCGATCGAGACGGCGGAGTCATCGCCGGGCTCGTCGGCCATGAGACCGGCGAGCTGAGCGACGGGCGTGTGCTTCCAGTTGACCTCGCGGCCCGTGGGCGCACCGAAGTCGGCGGGGTCGTACGAGTGCGGGCGCTCGGAGCGGGTCTGCACCGGAACGGTCTTCTCCGCAGCCACGAGCTGGGCCGCGGGGTCGATGTGGGCGTGCGTGTCCTGCGCCTCCGCGGGCGCGGCAGTGGGGGCCGTCATCTCAGCCGACCGATCCTTCCATGCCCATCTCGATGAGCTTGTTCAGTTCCATCGCGTACTCCATGGGCAGCTCGCGTGCGATCGGCTCGATGAAGCCGCGCACGATCATCGCCATCGCCTCGTCCTCGGGCATGCCACGGGACTGCAGGTAGAAGAGCTGCTCCTCGCTGACCTTCGAGACCGTGGCCTCGTGGCCGAGCTGCACGTCGTCGACGCGGATGTCGATCGCCGGGTAGGTGTCGCTGCGGGACTTGGTGTCCACGAGCAGCGCGTCGCAGCGCACGGTGTTGGCGGAGTGGTGCGCGTTCGCGTCCACCCTGACCTCTCCGCGGTAGCCTGCGCGACCGCCGCCGCGGGCGATCGACTTCGACACGATCGACGACTGCGTGTACGGCGCCATGTGGATCATCTTCGCGCCGGCGTCCTGGTGCTGACCCGGACCGGCGAAGGCCACGGAGAGGGTCTCGCCCTTCGCGTGCTCGCCCATCAGGTAGATCGACGGGTACTTCATCGTCACCTTGGAGCCGATGTTGCCGTCGACCCACTCCATGGTCGCGCCCTCATGCGCGACCGCGCGCTTGGTGACCAGGTTGTAGACGTTGTTCGACCAGTTCTGGATCGTCGTGTAGCGCACGCGGGCGTTCTTCTTGACGATGATCTCGACCACGGCCGAGTGCAGCGAGTCGCTCTTGTAGATCGGAGCGGTGCAGCCCTCGATGTAGTGGACGTAGCTGTCCTCGTCGGCGATGATCAGCGTGCGCTCGAACTGACCCATGTTCTCGGTGTTGATCCGGAAGTAGGCCTGCAGCGGGATCTCGACGTGGACGCCCTTGGGGACGTAGACGAAGGATCCGCCGGACCACACCGCGGTGTTCAGTGCGGCGAACTTGTTGTCGCCGGCGGGGATGACCGTGCCGAAGTACTCCTCGAAGAACTCGGGGTGCTCGCGCAGCGCGGTGTCGGTGTCCATGAAGATGACGCCCTGCGCCTCCAGATCCTCGCGGATCTGGTGGTAGACGACCTCGGACTCGTACTGCGCGGCGACGCCGGCGACGAGGCGCTGGCGCTCGGCCTCGGGGATGCCGAGGCGCTCATAGGTCTCGCGGATGTCCTCCGGGAGGTCCTCCCAGCTCTGCGCCTGCTTCTCGGTCGAGCGCACGAAGTACTTGATGTTGTCGAAGTCGATCTCGCTGAGGTCGGCGCCCCAGGTCGGCATCGGCTTGCGGCCGAAGAGCTGCAGACCCTTCAGACGGGTCTTCAGCATCCATTCCGGTTCGCTCTTGAGCGCCGAGATGCCCCGCACCACGTCTTCGGACAGACCGCGTCGTGCGGTCGCGCCGGCGGCATCCGTGTCGTGCCAGCCGAACTCGTACACCCCCAGACCATCCAGCTCCGGGCGGTCGATCAGCACATCCGACATCACACTCTCCTCTTGGGCCGTAACGGTTCATCCGCCCCGGCACACCGCCGATCCCGTCGAGTCTGCAGGGAACGGGTGCCGCTTCTGGGCCCTCATCATGGACGCAAAGCATTCGCGCCTAAACTGTGTTGTCGATGGCAGTGCCATGTGCGTTCCGCGCTCCTGCGACCATCGCCAACACCTGAGATTCTACAGGTTCCCTCCGACATCCGGGCCGCAGTGCGCCCGCCGGAAGGGTTCCGGAGGAGCCATGCCCGAGATCGCACCACCGTCCGCCCCCCGCACCCGCTCCGGATTCCTGGGCCGAGTCCATGATTGGCTCCCCGATCGCGTGGACCTCCGCGTGCGGATCGCGGCCTGGGTGTCACTCATCCTCGAGGTCGCGATCGTCGGCACCGGCGGCGCGGTCCGTCTCACCGATTCGGGCCTCGGCTGCGAGTGGCCGCTGTGCACGCCGGACTCGCTGTTCCCCACGGCCGCGCAGAGCTATCACTCGCTCATCGAATTCGGGAACCGCGGGCTCAGCTTCTTCGTGGGCCTCGCCGCGATCGCGGTGATCGTCCTCGTCTCGCGGATCAGGGCCGAGCGCCGCGATCTCTGGATCATGTCCTGGATCATCTTCGCCGGCGTGCTCGTGCAGGCCGTGGTCGGCGGAATCCTGGTGATCTTCCAGCTGCACCCGAACATGGTCGCCTTCCACTACCTGGTCTCGCTCGTGCTCGTCGCGGTGTCGGCGGCCTTCGTGGTGCGGATGGGGCAGCCTCGGGGCGCACGGGAGCGCGCCGTGCCCAAGGGCGTGGCCATCCTGGTGCACATCACCTCCTTCGTGCTGGCGCTGACGGTGATCTTCGGCGTGCTCACCACGGGCGCGGGTCCGCACTCAGGTGACCCCGCCGTGACGCTGCGCAACGGCTTCGACGCGACGATCCTCGAGCACGTGCACTCCTGGCCCGCCTACGCGCTGTTCGCGCTCACCCTGGCGCTGCTCGTGATCGCGCTCGCGAACTCGCTCACCGCAATCCGCAACGCCGTGATCCTGCTGCTCGCGATCGAGCTCGTGCAGATCGCCGTGGGCCTCTATCAGGCTCGCAACGCCCTGCCCCCGCTCGCCGTCGGCGTGCACATGGTGCTCGCAGCGATCCTCGTCGCGGCCTGCACGTCGCTCGGGCGGCGGCTGAAGCGCCCCGCGCCGACGCCTGCTGCCGTCGGCGCCGAGGACGCGGGCACCGCCGGCGCCGCCTCCGCGACCGCGCGCGGCTGACCGTCGCTCCTCAGCCGGCCGCCCGCTCGGCGCCGGGGCTTCCGTCCTGCGCCCACGCGACCCCGAGCGCGAACAGGGTGGCGACGCCGTAGCGGTCCATCGCGGCCGCGATCCTGCGGCGCCCGGTGCGCGGGGTGATGCCGAGCGAGCGCGACGCCGCGTCCAGGGTCATCCCGCGGCGCATGCGATGCAGCAGCTGGCCATAGCCGCCCGGATCCTTCTCGACGGGACTGGCCTGCTGCCACAGCTCGGCGAAGTAGGCCTTCGCGATCCCCGCGATCACGGGACTCGCGACGGCCAGCACGCTCTGCGGCGCCTTGTCGCCCCACACCAGCGGCACCCCCGTGACATCCAGATCGTCCACCCAGAACCAGCTCGGAGGATCCGCCAGCATGCGGAACTCGACCCCGGAATCGCCGAAGGCGCGCACCATCGCCGTCAGCTGATCGTCCAACGGCATCGCGGGGATGATCGCCTGCACCGACGAGTACGTGGACATCGCACGGGCGAACGACCTGCTGCGCTCCGGGCTGCTCGCACGATACCGGTCGAGGTCGGTGAGAACGGCGCGCACGCGACCGCCCGAGCCCACTCGCGACCCCTGCACGGCGAACCACAGGTCCTCCGCCGCGTGCGGCCCGTGCGCGCTCTGCAGCGACAGACGGTCCCGCGCGACCGCCTCGCCGAAGCTCCACGACGAGGTGCGGCGCGCGACGGCGTCCACGATCGCGGTCAGCCGCTCGCTGCGCGCCTGCGCCTCGGCGCGCTCCGACTGCAGCACTCGCTCGATCGCGATCGCCGCCGCATGCACGGGCGGATTGAGCAGGATCACCCCGTCCTGGAGAGACAGGCTGCCCTCCTCCGCGAGGCGTTCCAGGCTCGCGCGCGTGGCGTCCGGCCCGAGGCCGGACTGCGCGACGACGGCGTCGACGTCGCGCAGCCGCTCGCGCAGCAGAAGATCCAGCAGGTCGTCGTCGGTCATGATCATGTCCTCTTGCGGACAGCGCACGAACCGGACCTTGCGCCGTCCTGTTCAGGTCGGTTGGAATGTGTCCTGGACGCTAGCAGGGTGTTCCGGATCAGGGACGGATCCGCACCCGGCGTGCTGGGGACGCCGGTCCCGGTGCCTGGGCGCCGGGACCTCTCCCCCGGCGCGGCAGCGCGCCGCGCCGCCCTCGACGGGACCGTACGCGTCGCTGCAGACGCATACCGGCCTCATAGGCGACGCAGATCGGACGCACGAGTTCGCCGGTGAGGCTGGATCCATGACACGCGTACTGAACCGAAGCATCCCGTTCTGGATCCTCCTCGCCGCCTCGATCGCCCTCGTCGTCGCGGGGCTCCTCACCGTCCTCGACCATCTCGGCACCATGACCGCCACCCTCAAGGACGGCAGCGCGACGGGGCTCGAGGTCTACGGCGGGCAGTCCTGGATCGTGCTCGGCGCGGCTCTGCTCGGCGCGGGAGCGCTCGGCGTGCTGCTGACCCTCGCTCTGGCGGTCGTCTCGTCGCTGCTCGGCGCCGCGACCGCGAAACCCGTGGAGATCGCGCCGCTCGCGGTCGACGACCTCGAGCAGGACGTCGATCCTGAGGGAGCCCTCGACGCACCCGCCGCGCCGCACGAGATCGAGCAGGAGCAGCAGCAACGGGCCGAGGCCGACGATGCGCCGGCCGATGAGGCTCAGAACGGGAGCAGCGGGTCGACCGCGACGGCCACGAAGATCAACGTCAAGTAGGTGATGGAGGCGTGGAAGACGCGCATCGGCTTCGCCGATGCGCCCTTCACCGCCTGCGAGTACAGCCGGTGCGACTCGTACACGAACCAGCCGCCGAAGACGAGCGCGGAGACCGAGTAGACCAGCCCCATGCCCGCGACCGGGATCAGCAGGAGCGAGCAGGCCAGCGTCGCCCACGCGTACAGGATGACCTGCAGCCCCACCTGGGATGCGGACCGGGTGACGCCGAGCATGGGAACGTCGACGTCGTCGTAGTCGTCCTTGTACTTCATCGACAGCGGCCAGTAGTGCGCGGGGGTCCACAGGAAGACCAGCACGAACAGCACGAAGGCGGGCCAGTCCAGCGATCCGGTGACGGCCGCCCAGCCGATCAGCACCGGGAAGCACCCCGCGATGCCGCCCCAGATGATGTTCTGCTCGGTGCGCCGCTTCAGGATGAGCGTGTAGATCACCACGTAGAAGAAGATCGCGGCAGCCGACAGCACGGCGGCGACCCAGTTCGTGGTGAGCCACAGCCAGGCGGTGGAGAGCACCGCGAGAACCCACGAGAAGATCAGCGCGCCGCGCGGCGAGACCTCGCCGGTGACGAGCGGACGCTTCTCGGTGCGATGCATGTGGGCATCGATGTCGCGATCGATGTACATGTTGAACGACGCCGCGGATCCGGCGCTCATCGAGCCGCCGATCACGGTCGCGGCGACCAGCCAGAGATTCGGCAGGCCGTGCTGCGCGAGGAACATCACCGGCACGGTGGAGACGAGCAGGAGCTCGAGCACACGCGGCTTGGTCAGCTCGATATAGGCCTTGACGGTCCGCTTCAGAGAGCGCTCGGCGGCGACGGACTCGATGGTGGTCGCGATGCTGACCGCCTCCTTCATGCGCACACGGGAACGCTTTCATCCTACGCCACGACGGAGTCCGGCCCGTCCCCTCCCGCCCCGCCGGACGCCGCCGCCGACGGCGCGCGCAACATAGTGTCCTGACCGGCCACGCGGCCATGCGACCGCACTATGCTGAAATCACTCGCGCGCCCGTCGACGTGCCACGCCCTCCGTGACCTCGCGGCGAGCGTGCCATGCAGACAGCCGGGCGCCCTCACTGTCTTGGAAAGGGCTCTGGAGTGTCGGAACTGCTGTGGGATGAGATCGATCGACGCGCGGTGGACACCGCCCGGGTTCTGGCGGCGGACGCCGTTCAGAAGGTCGGCAACGGCCATCCCGGAACCGCCATGAGCCTGGCCCCGGTGGCCTATCTGCTCTACCAGCGCGTCATGCGCCACGACCCGGCGGACACCCACTGGATCGGCCGCGACCGGTTCGTCCTCTCCGTGGGGCACTCGTCCCTCACCCAGTACATCCAGCTCTACCTCGGCGGATTCGGCCTCGAGCTGACCGACCTGGAGTCGCTGCGCACCTGGGGTTCGCTCACCCCCGGGCACCCCGAGTACGGCCACACCAAGGGCGTCGAGATCACGACGGGGCCGCTCGGCCAGGGCCTCGCCTCCGCCGTCGGCTTCGCCTACGCCTCCCGCTACGAGCGCGGCCTGTTCGACCCGGACGCCGCGGCCGGCACGAGCCCCTTCGACCACTACGTCTACGTGATCGCCGGTGACGGCGATCTGCAGGAGGGCGTGACGAGCGAGGCGTCCTCGCTCGCCGGCCACCAGCAGCTCGGCAACCTCATCGCGATCTACGACTCGAACCGCATCTCGATCGAGGGCGACACGAACGTGGCCTTCACCGAGGAGGTGCGCGCGCGCTACGAGTCCTACGGCTGGCAGGTCCAGCACGTGGACTGGGTGCGCACCGGCACCTACGTCGAGGACGTGAAGGAGCTCTTCGACGCGATCGAGCAGGCGAAGGCCGAGACCTCCAAGCCGTCCCTGATCATCCTGAACACGATCATCGGCTGGCCTGCGCCCAACAAGAAGGGCACCGAGTCGGTGCACGGCAACGCGCTCGGCGCGGACGAGGTCGCCGAGACCAAGGTCGTCCTGGGCTTCGACCCCGAGCAGTCCTTCGTCGTCGAGGACGCCGTGATCGCGCACACCCGCGAACTCGGCGCCCGCGCGGCCGAGCGTCGCGCCGCGTGGCAGCAGGACTTCGACGCCTGGGCCGCGGCCAACCCCGAGCGCAAGGCGCTCCTCGAGCGCCTCGAGGCGCACGAGCTGCCCGAGGGCATCGAGGACGTGCTCCCCGTGTTCGAGGCCGGCACCGAGCTCGCGACCCGCGCCGCCTCCGGCAAGGTCATCAACGCTCTCGCCCCCGAGCTCCCCGAGCTGTGGGGCGGATCCGCCGACCTCGCCGGATCCAACAACACCACGATCGCGGGCGCGAAGTCGTTCATCCCCGCGGCCTGGTCCACGCATGACTGGGACGGCAGCCCGTACGGGCGCGTGCTGCACTTCGGCATCCGCGAGCACGCGATGGGCTCGATCCTGAACGGCATCGTCCTGCACGGCCCGACGCGGCCGTTCGGCGGCACCTTCCTGATCTTCAGCGACTACATGCGCCCCGCGGTGCGTCTCGCGGCCCTCATGAACGTGCCGAGCGTCTTCGTGTGGACGCACGACTCCGTCGCGCTCGGCGAGGACGGCCCCACG
>NZ_NCKN01000159.1 GCF_002257455.1 Microbacterium sp. 13-71-7 | reverse complement strand
ATGACGTCGTTGATCTGCAGTCCGTGGCCGTGGCGCGTGTGCATCGCCTCGATGACGTTGGCGCCGGCGTGCGCGATGAGCTCGGACACCCGGGCGAGCTGGCCCGGGCGGTCGGGCAGCGGGATGCGCAGCGTCAGGTAGCGGCCCGAGGCCGCGAGTCCGTGGGACACGACGCGCTGCAGCAGCAGCGGGTCGATGTTGCCGCCGGAGAGCACGGCGAGCGTGGTGCCGCTCGCGTGCACCTTCCCGGCCAGGATCGCCGCGACCCCGACCGCGCCAGCAGGCTCGACCACGACCTTCGCCTGCTCCAGGAGCAGCAGCAGGGCGCGAGCGATGTCGTCGTCGCTGACGGTCACGACCTCGTCGACGAGCTCGGCGATCATCGTGAAGGGCACGTCGCCGGGGCGCGCCACGAGGATGCCGTCCGCGATCGTCGGCTGGGTGGTGATCTCGACCGGATGACCCGCGGCGAGCGACGGGCCCATCGCCGCGGCGTTCTCCGCCTGCACGCCGATCACCCGGACCGTGCGGCCCTGCTCGGCCGCACGCGCCTTGACGGCCGCGGCGACGCCCGCGATCAGGCCGCCACCGCCGATGCCGACCAGGATCGTGTCGACGTCCGGCACGTCCTCGACGAGCTCGAGGCCGAGCGTGGCCTGCCCCGTCACGATGTCGCGGTGGTCGAACGGCGGGATCAGCACCGCGCCGGTGCGCTCGGCGAACTCGGCCGCGAGCCGCAGCGACGTGGCCACGGTCTCCCCCTCGAGCACGACCTCCGCGCCGTACCCGCGCGTGGCGAGCAGCTTGGGGACGGGAACGCCCATGGGCATGAAGATCGTGGCGGGGATCCCCAGCGCCTGCGCAGCGAGGGCGACGCCCTGCGCGTGGTTGCCGGCGGAGGCCGCCACGACGCCGCGACCGCGCTCCTCGGCGGTGAGCCGGGAGAGCCGGTGCACCGCACCGCGGATCTTGAACGACCCCGTGCGCTGCAGGTTCTCCATCTTCAGCATCACGGGCGAGCCCAGCACCTTCGTGAGCGCGACCGAGGGCAGCGTCGGGGTGCGCACGATCACGCCGTCCAGGCCGTCCGCCGCCTGCTGGATCTCGGCGAGGGTGGGGATCGTGTCGTTCGTCATCGCTTGCTCCTTCTCCGCGCGCGGGGCACGGTCTGCCAGATGTAGTCGCCATCCGGGGCGGCACCGGTGCGCCACGCACCGGAGTTGATGGTCACGGCCGCCACGTTCACGAACGCCGCGAGCGGCACCGCGAACAGGGCGCCGGGAATCCCGGCGATCAAGGCGCCACCGGCCACCACGAGCACCACGGCGAGCGGGTGCACCTTGACGGCGGATCCCATCAGGATCGGCTGCAGCAGGTGGCCCTCGATCTGCTGCACCGCGAGCACCACGACCAGCATCCAGAGCGCGATCCAGGGCCCGTTGTAGACGAGGGCGAGGAACACCGCGAGAGCTCCGGTCACGACCGCGCCGACGATCGGGATGAAGGAGCCGAGGAAGACCAGCACGGCGACGGGGACGGCCAGCGGCACACCCAGCAGGAACGCGCCGAGACCGATGCCGACGGCGTCGATGAAGGCGACCAGCATCTGCGTGCGCGCGTAGTTGATCACGGTGGCCCAGCCGTTGCGGGCCGCCGCGTCGACGGCCGGCCGGGACGCCTTCGGGAAGAGCTTGAGCGTCCAGTTCCAGATGCCGCCGCCGTCGGCGAGCAGGCAGAGCAGGATGAACAGGGTCAGCACGGCGCCGGTCGCGACGTGGCCGAAGGTGGTGCCGACCGCGATCGCCCCGCTCTTCAGCAGTTCGCCCTGCTCGCTGAGGAACGTCACGGCCTGGTCGAGCAGATCCTGGATCTGCTTGGCCGTCAGGTGCAGCGGTCCGTCCAGGAGGAACTGCTGGAGCTGCGCCCAGGCGGCGACCGTGCGCGTCTGCACGCCGTCCCACTGCTGGGTGATCTGCCAGATCGCGAGCCACAGCAGGCCGCCCACGATCGCCAGCGTGCCGATCAGCGCCACCACGATCGCGAGCCAGCGCGGCCAGCGCGCTCGCAGCATCGTGCTGAACGCGGGCCAGAGCAGCGCCGTGAGCAGGATCGCGACCATCAGCGGGATGACCAGGATCTTGAACAGCATGACCAGCCAGATCACGACGCCGAGCGCGGCGGCGATCACGAGCAGGCGCCAGGCGTAGGAGGTGGCGATGCGCAACCCGGTCGGCAGCGATCGCTGCACGTCGTCGCGCACGTCGACATGGCCGGTGACGGTGCGCTGGCGGATGAGATCGCGCAGCCGGGGCGTGCTGTCCTCGCTCATCGGCCCAGTCTACGGGCGCGGCCGGGAGCGGATGACGCACGCGGCGGCGGCACGGAGGTGCGCCGGCGATGTCGGCGGCTGTCGATACGCTGACCGTCGTGACCGACTCCTCCGCCACCACCCGACGAACGTCCGCGCACTCCGTGGTCGACACGCTGAGCGCCGGCGAGGCCCGGCGCATCGCGCTCGCCGCGCAGGGGTTCTCGCGGCGACGGCCGGCGGAACCGGGCGTGCGCCACCTGCACACGGCGATGGCGCGCATGGGCGTACTGCAGATCGACTCCGTGAACGTGTTCGCGCGCTCGCACTACCTGCCGCTGTTCTCGCGTCTGGGCGCCTACGACCCCGCGCTGCTGGAGCGCGCCTTCCTGTCCCGCCCGACCCCGGCGCGGACCGGCCGCTACACCGAGTACCTCGCCCACGAGGCGACCTTCCTCCCCGTCGAGGACTGGCCGCTGTGGGGCTTCCGCCGCGAGGCGTTCCGCGCCAAGCGCGGCGAGTTCTGGGGACGGACCTCGTCGGCCCGCACGCTGGACTGGGTCAGGTCGGAGCTGCACGAGCGGGGGCCCTCGCGCCCGGCCGAGATCCGCGGCGACGCCCCGGGCGGCAAGGGCGGCTGGTGGGAGTGGGACGACGTCAAGCACGCGCTGGAGTATCTGTGGCGCGTCGGCGAGGTGGCGATCGCGGGGCGCGACGGCTTCGAGCGCCGCTACGCCCTCGCGGAGCACGTGGTGCCGGCCCAACTGCTCGGACGCGACCTGGACCGCACCGCCGCGATCGGCGAGCTCGTACGCCGGGCGGCGAGGGCGCACGGGGTCGCGACCGCGGCGGACATCGCCGACTACTACCGGGTCAAGGATCGCGCGCTGGTGCTCGGCGCGATCGACGATCTCGTCGATCAGGGTGAGCTGGAGCCCGTCCGCGTGCGCGGGTGGGAGCGCGGCGGCCGGCCGCTTCCGGCCTGGCGGCACGTCGACGCCGTCCTGCCGCGCCGGATCGACACGACGGCCATCCTCACCCCGTTCGACCCGGTCGTCTGGTTCCGCGACCGGGCGCTGCGGGCGTTCGCCCTGGACTACCGGATCGAGATCTACACGCCCGCCGCCAAGCGCCGCTACGGCTACTACTCGCTGCCGGTGCTGGTCGGCGACCGGATCGCCGCACGAGTGGATCTCAAGGCCGATCGCGCCACAGGCACGCTTCGCGTGCAGTCCGCGTGGTGGGAGCCGCAGGCGCGCCCCGCCGAGGACCGGGATCCCATCGCGGCCGAGCTGCGCGCGGCCGCCGCCTGGCAGGGGCTCGAGCACGTCTCGGTGTCAGGCTGGGGCGACGCCTCAGCGGCACTCGCCAATGCGCTCGACGGACACTCCGCCCGGGTGCTCCGGCACGATGTGGGGCGGACGGATCAGGCGCCGCTCAAGGCCTGATCGCCCCGGGGGCGGTGAGCGAGCACGACCGAAGGACGAGCGAGACGAAACGCAGCGCCCTGTCGAGGCACGCGTTTCGTCTCGCTCCGACTGCGTCGGTGCTCGCTCAACGCCCCCGGAAGTAGGGGCGAGTCAGAACTGCACGCGCGGGGGTTCCGCGATGGCGGCGCCGTCTGCGACCTCGAAGAACTCGCGCTCGGTGAAGCCGAGGTTGCGGGCGAACAGGTTGTTCGGGAAGACCTTGATCTTGGTGTTCAGCTCGCGCACGCCGCCGTTGTAGAACCGGCGGGAGGCCTGGATCTTGTCCTCGGTGTCGACGAGCGCGGCCTGGAGCTGGAGGAAGTTCTGGCTGGCCTGCAGCTGCGGATACGCCTCGGCGACCGCGAAGAGGCTCTTCAGCGCCTGCTGCAGGTGCCCCTCGGCGGCTCCGGCCTCACCCGGGCTGGACGCGGAGAGCGTCTCGGCGCGGGCGCGCGTGACGTTCTCGAACACCGCCTTCTCATGCGCGGCATAGCCCTTGACCGTGTCGATGAGGTTGGGGATCAGATCGGCGCGACGCTTGAGCTGCACGGTGATGTCGCTCCACGCCTCGTCGACGCGGACCCCGAGCTGCACGAGCGAGTTGTACGTGGCCCACAGATAGATGCCGACGGCGACGATCAGAACGACGATCACTCCGACGACGACGAGCACTGGCACGAGAACATCCACGGACGACAACCCCCTAGCAGACGCGGTTTCGGCTCATCCTATCCCGGCATCCTCCGTGTTCGCCGGGCTGCCAGCGAACGGTCAGGCACCGAGAACGCGCTCGAGATAGCGGTTGCCGAACCGGCGCTCCGGATCCAGCCTGTCGCGCAGCGCGAGGAAGTCGTCGAAACGCGGGTAGCGCTCCCGCAGCTGGTCGGCGTCCAGGGAGTGCAGCTTGCCCCAGTGCGGCCGTCCGCCGTGCGCGAGGCAGATCTGCTCGACCGCGTCGAAGTACTCGCGGGGGTCATGACGCCAGTAGCGGTGCACGGCGAGATATGCCGAGGCGCGCTCGTGCGCCGTGGACAGCCAGCGGTCGTCCGCCGCGGCGAAGCGCACCTCGATCGGGAACTCGATGCGCCAGCCTCGCTTCGCGATGAGGGCCTGCACCGCGCGGAACACCGGCACGATCTGGTCCTGCGGCAGCGCGTACTCCATCTCCCGGAAGCGCACCGTACGGCTCTGCGTGAGCACGCGGTGGGAGAGATCCGTGTATTCGCGGTCCCCCGTGAGCTTCACCGCGAGCCGGCTGAACGGCGGCGTGATCGCCGGAACGACCACCCCGCCCGCGCAGACGGCGCGGTACACGCCGTTCGAGAGCAGCGTCTCGTCGATCCACCGGCCGACCTTGGGCAGCGGGCGACGCACGGCCGATTCGGGAAGCCGCGCGGTGGTCTTCGTGAGCGCCACGTCGGTGTGCGGGAACCAGTAGAACTCGTAGTGATCCGCCGCGGCGACGCGCTCATGGACGCCCTCCAGCACCTCGTCCAGCGGGGCGGGCGCATCGATCGCGTGCATCACGAACGCGGGCACGCACTGCAGCGTGACCTCGACGAGGATCCCGAGCGCGCCGAGCCCCAGGGCGACCGCGGGCAGCAGCTCCGCGTTCTGGGTCTCGTCGACGCGGAGGAACTCCCCCGCAGCGGTGATCAGCGTGGCGCCGACGACCTGGGCGGCGATGCCGCGGAAGCCGGCACCGGTGCCGTGCGTCCCCGTGGAGATGGCCCCGGAGATCGACTGCCGGTCGATGTCGCCGAGGTTCTCCATGGCCAGCCCGTAGGGCGCGAGCAGCGCAGGGATGCGGTGCAGCCGGGTACCGGCGAGCAGCGTCACGCGCCCTCGGGCCTCATCGGCCGAGACCAGTCCCTGCAGATCGTCGAGCTCCAGCAGCACGTCGGGCGCGACCGCCACCCCCGTGAAGCTGTGACCGGCGCCGACCGCCTTCACGCGCAGGTTCAGGGCCGCGGCGGCCCGCACGGCACGCTGAACGCCCTCCGGAGTGCGCGGGCGCTCCACCCTGATCGGCCGGACCGACGCCGAACGGCCCCAGTTCTGCCAGGTTCCCCCGGGTCGTGTCATAGGAACGCCTTCCCCTCACCGCGATAGGTGGGCAGTTCTGCGACGACGTGATCGCCGTCCACGAGGTGGTAGCTCAGGATCCGCTCGGCCGGTTCGCCGCTCTTGGCATGCCGCAGCCAGACACGGTCCCCGATCCGGAGAGTGCGGGCGGCCTCGCCGCGCAGCGGCGTCTGCACCTCGCCCGCGGCCTCCCTCGGCGCGGTCTGCAGACCCTGCGGCCACACGGGCGCGGGCTGACGCGAAGCCACCGGCGGCCCGGACGCGATCCATCCGCCGCCGAGGATCGTCGCGATGTCGGGGGCGGGCCGGCGCACCACGTCGAAGGCGATCGCGCTGGCCGGCGCCGGCGCGAAGGCGCGGTAGCCGTCGAACAGGTGCCCGGCGAGCAGACCGCTCCCCGCCGTGATCTCGGTGAGGGCCGGATCGGATCCGGTGTACTCGAGGGATCCCGTCCCTCCGCCGGTGACGAACTCGAGGGGCACGAACGCCCGCACGGCCTCCGCGATGCGCGCGCGCCGCTCGCGCAGTTCCTGGCGCGACTGCGCCTGCACGGTCCTGATCAGCGTGTCGCCGCTGCCCGTGTCGTCGCCCTGTCCGGCGATCTGCGCCTCGTACATCTGCAGCCCGACCAGGCGGAACCCGTCCCGCTCGGCGGCTCGGCGGGCGAATCGCGCGACCTCGTCCGGGGTGTGCAGCGGCGAGCGGAACACGCCGATGTGGCCGAGCGCGGGGGCGCGCCACGAGGCGTCGGCGTCGATCGCGATGCGCACCCGGGGCCGCGCGGCAGGAGCCACGACCGCGTCGATGAAGTCCAGCTGCGACTCGTCGTCGACCATGAGGGTGATCCGTGCGGCGGCCTGCTCATCGGCGAGCAGCCGTTCGAGGCTCGGGCGGTCGGCGGTCGGGTAGGCGAGCACGATGTCGTCGTGGTCCTCGGCGAGCCAGAGCGCCTCCGCCAGCGTGAACGCGAGCAGGCCGCGGTAGCCCGGCACCCTGAGGGCGGCGTCGATGACCTCGCGCACGCGCACCGATTTCGTGGCGATCCGGATCGGCAGGCCGCCGGTGCGCACCACCATGTCCATGGTGTTGTAGCGCAGCGCCTCGAGATCGATCACGGCGACCGGCGCGGGCAGGTGCGCCGTGGCCTCGGTCAGCCGCGGCCACCATCGGGCCGGATCCTCCCAGGCGTGCGCAGTGGGACGGCGGGCCGCGTGGCCCTGATCGGCGATGAGCTCGAGCACTCCCCCACCCTATTGGCTCCGAGTCAACATCGCCCAGGGGGCCGCGCTCGCTAGGCTCAATGGGCGGCCCCCGTAGCCCAACGGCAGAGGCAGGCGACTTAAAATCGCTTCAGTCTGGGTTCGAATCCCAGCGGGGGCACACGAGACGACCATCCGATCCGAGACTCGAGAGTCCCCCACGGGTGCACTCGCTGAGCCGGTTTCGGCGATCGGCGGACCGATCCGCTCTGTCCCCCGGCCCGCCGCAGGAGCTACATTCGAGCCATGAAGCGCTCCGCGATGATCATCTACACGGTGGCGGGGCTCGCCATCGCCGGGCTCGTGGCTCTCGCCGCACCGCCCGTCATCGCTTCGGTCGCGGCGGCGCCTCACGTTCGGCCGACCACCGGGAGCGCACAGAGGGCGACGCCTCACCCCACCGTCAGCCCCACCTCCGACCCGGACCGCGTCATCTGGCTCGGGGACGGGATCAGCGTGAAGGTCAGCGACCTTCCGAAGGGGTGCACGACCTATTCGAAGATCCAGATCTTCGACGTGAGCAGTCACAGCTACGGCAGGCTCATCGGTGAGGCAGCCGACCGCGGGGCGTCCGAGGGCGCGACCGGCACCGTGAACCGCGACGCCGCGGGGAACATCGTGAGTTACACGGCCGCCCCGGGCGACAACACCTGGTCGGTGGGCGACCGCCTCTGCACGAACGGCCTCATGATCGGGCGATACAACCACGTCGGCACCGACCCGGGTGACCACGCCCTCCAGCCGGGCGAGACCATGGTGATCCGTCCCGACATGAACGTCGAATGGGTGCCCGGCCGCTGAGCTGCACCATGGCCTCGCGCGAGGCGCGATACCTTGGCGGGATGCGATTCCCCGCCTTCGAGGCCTACGCGACCACCCGGCGGATGGCTGTTGCAGTGACTCCTGCGGCGCAGAACAGCGACTACGAGTCGGGCGTCGCTCGGATCGGCGACGAGACGTGGCACATCCGGACCGCCCGCAACACTCCGACCAAGCCGGGCGCCTTCGTCGCCTTCTGGCAGCGCGACGCCGGCGGATCCACGGTGCCTTTCGGCGACGACGATCTCGCCGCGGGGCTGTATGTCTTCGTGGTGCAGCACGGCCGCCGCGGCGTGTTCCGGTTCACCGGCGCGCATCTCGCAGCGCTCGGCATCACCTCGGGCACGCGCCCCGGCAAGCGCGGATTCCGGGTGTACCCGAGCTGGTGCGAAGGGCTCAACGCCCAGGCCACGGCGACGCAGTGCGCTCAGGGATCCGCGTTCGAGGAGTATTGAGCTCAGGCCGAGTCGCCGGCCAACGCATCGAGGGCGCGTCGTGCCGCCTCCACCGCCTTCTCCGTCGTCGCGGCGTGGTCGGCGGCCTGGGCCTGGTGATCCTCCGCGGTCGTCACCTCGTCGCGCACGGCGCTGACGGCCGCCCTGGCCGCAGCGAGTTCGGCTTCGAGCCGGGCGATCCGCGCGTCAGCCTGCGCGGAGCGATTCGCCGCATCGCGCACGTCCCGGTCTGCTGCGGCCAGGTCCCGGCCGGCGCGGGCGTGCGCCTGCTCGGCGTCGTGGAGCGCGCTCTGCGCTTTCCTCAGCTCGCGCCGGGCCCTCACCTCGTCCACGGGAACGGGCGGTGCCTCAGGCGCGTGCGGCGTGCCGCCACCGACGACCGCGGCCAGGTCGAGCGGGAACTCGGAGGCGGGTTCGAGTTCGTGGACGAGCCGGCCGGACGCGACGGCCGCGGCCGCACTCGCATCGAAGAACGCGGCTGAGATCGTCTGCTGGACGGCTTCCAGAGTCGCAGCCGTGACCCTTTCGCCGCGTGCCGTCGCGAGCGCGGCGGCATCGGACGCGAGCCGATTCGTGAGTGCCCGGCGTTCGCGGGTGAGGCGTGCCAGCGTCACCGCGTCGACATCGGCCTGCGCCTCCCTGAGCTCCTCGGCGAGGCGCAGCGCTTCGCCGAGCTGCGGCGCGCGCTCGCGGGCGAACACGTTGACGACCCAGGCGGAGACGCTCGGCTTGCGCAGCGCTTTGATCCGCGCCGCGAGATCGGCGTCGTCCGCCTCTTTCGCGCGCGCGTTCCGGGAGGACACGAAGTCGCCCGGCGGCCCTGCATACAGGTCCGCCGCGATCGTCTCGAGGTCGGTCACGATTCCTCCGGTCCGGTCATTCCCGACGATTCTCCTCGCTCCGCTCCCCCGTCGGCGGGTCGGTCTGCTCCGTGCTGCGGACCGTCAGCACATCCGCGGCCCGCTCGGGCTCGGCGTGCTGGGAGAGGGCGGGGGTCGGATCGCCCGCGCCGGCGCGCACATCGCTCCTGCTCTCGCCATCCTCGATGAAGGCGATCTCGACCTCGGAACCCCACTCGACGGCGATCCCCGGCATCGTCCACTGCTCCGTCACCCAGAACAGTCCCGGCCAGGTGAGCGCGCGCAGACTCGGTCCGTCGGGATCCGGACCGACCAGCACCAGCCCGAGCTCGGCCGCGGCTTCTATCGCGACGTGAACGGGCTCCCCGACGAAATCCGGAAG
>NZ_NCKN01000158.1 GCF_002257455.1 Microbacterium sp. 13-71-7 | reverse complement strand
GCTCGCCACCGGGCGACGATGCCTCATCGTCCGCAACGGCCTGTTCTCCTACCGCTGGTCCCAGATCCTCGACGTCGGCGACATCGCCCAGAACACGGTGGTGTGCACGGCCCGCGCCGAGTCGGAGGATCCGCAGTCCGCGTGGGCGCCGGCGCCGATCGACGAGGTCGTCGCCGCGATCCGCGCGCAGCGCAGCGAGGTCGTCTTCGCGCCGCACGTGGAGACCGCGGCGGGCATCCTGCTGCCGGAGGAGTATGTGCGCGCCCTCGCCGACGCCGTGCACGAGGTCGGCGGACTGCTCGTGCTGGACTCGATCGCGTCCGGCGCGATCTGGGTCGACATGGACGCGCTCGGCGTCGACGTGCTGCTGAGCGCGCCGCAGAAGGGCTGGAGCGGATCCCCGGGGGCCGGCTACGTCATGCTGAGCGATGCCGGACGCGAGGCGGTGACCTCGCGCACCTCGTCGAGCTTCGCGATCGATCTCGCCCGATGGCTGTGGATCTCGGAGGAGTACGTCGCGGGGCGCGCGCCGTACCACGCCACGATGCCGACCGACACGCTCGCGCGCAACGCCGTCGCCATGACCGAGACCCGCGAGCGCGGGTTCGAGGCGCTGCGCGCCGCGCAGTGGGATCTCGGCACCCGCGTGCGCGCTCTGCTGGCCGAGCGCGGGCTGCCCTCGGTGGCGGCGGATGGCTTCGCCTCGCCGAGCGTCGCGGTCGTGCACACCACGGATCCGGGACTGCGCACGGGCGCGCTGTTCCGCGAGCAGGGACTCCAGATCGCGGCAGGAGTGCCGCTGCACTGCGGCGAGCCCGAGTCGTTCTCGACCTTCCGGATCGGACTGTTCGGCCTCGACAAGCTCGCGGACGTGGACGGCACGGTCGATCGGCTGTCGGTCGCCCTGGACCGGATCGGACTCTGAGCCCGACCCGGTCCTGTGCTCAGCGCGAGCGCTGCTCCGGCCCTGCGGCGACGCTCTCCGGCCGCAGGTCGAGTCGGCGCAGCAGCTGCGCGTTGAGGGCGACGACCACGGTGGAGACCGACATCAGGATCGCGCCGACCGACATCGGCAGCAGGAAGCCGATCGGGGCGAGCACGCCCGCGGCGAGCGGGACGGCGGCCAGGTTGTAGCCGGCGGCCCACCACAGGTTCTGCCGCATCTTCCGGTAGGCGGCGCGGGACAGCTCGATCGTGGCCACGACGGAACGCGGATCCGAGCTGGCCAGCACGACCCCGGCGGATCCGATCGCGACGTCGGTTCCGGCCCCGATCGCGATGCCCACGTCGGCCCGTGCGAGCGCCGGCGCATCGTTCACGCCGTCGCCCACCATCGCGACCGTCCGTCCCTCCGCCTGCAGCTCGGCGACCCGTGCCGACTTGTCCTCGGGGCGCACGCCCGCGAAGTACCGCTCGATGCCCAGTTCGGCGGCCACGGAGGCGGCGACCGCCTCAGCGTCGCCGGTGATCATCACGACGTCCACGCCGCGCTGCTGCAGCGCGCGCACCGCCGCACGGGACTCCTCCCTGATCGCGTCGGCGAGCCGGAGCGCGCCGGCCGTGCGGCCGTCCACGAGCACATGCAGGATGATCGCGCCCTCTGCACGCCATCCCGCCGCCTCCGGCATCTCCGCCGCCCCCGCCTGCCGGAGCAGTGCCGGTCCGCCGACGTCGACCGTGCGCCCGTCGACGACGGCGCGCACGCCGAGCGCCGGCTCGGAGCGGAACCCCGACACCGCGCCACGGGCGAGGCCGCGGCTCTCGGCGGCGGTGCGGATCGCGGCGGCGAGCGGGTGCTCGGAGTCGGACTCCGCCGAGGCGGCCAGGCCGAGCGTCTCGTCCTCGGTGAACCCCTCGGCCACGGCGATGCCGGTCACCGCGGGCGCCCCTTCGGTGAGGGTGCCGGTCTTGTCGAACAGCACGGCGTCGACCTGACGCATCCGCTCCAGCGCCATCCGGTCCTTCACGAGGATCCCGCCGCGCGCCGCGCGCTCGGTCGCGATCGACACCACGAGCGGGATCGCGAGCCCCAGCGCGTGCGGGCAGGCGATCACGAGCACGGTGATGACGCGGACGACGGCCGCATCGGGCAGCCCGATGGCGGTCCACACGATGGCGGTCAGGATGCCGGCGAGGAGGGCGAACCAGAAGAGCCACCCCGCCGCGCGGTCCGCGAGGCGCTGCGCGCGGGAGGACGAGGACTGCGCCTCGGCGACCAGTCGCCCGATCCCCGCGAGGGCCGTGTCGTCCCCGACCGCGGTCACCCGCGCGCGCAGCGCGGAGTCCGTCGCGATGGTTCCCGCGACGACCTGATCGCCGGTCGTCCGGGGCACCGCCCGGGACTCGCCGGTGATCATCGACTCGTCCACGTTCGCGGATCCGTCCACGACCACCGCGTCGGCCGGCACCCGGCCGCCGGGGCGGATGAGCACCATGTCGCCGACGCGGAGGTCGGCCGGGGCGACGAGTTCGACATCGTCGCCGTCCACGCGCTCGGCCTGATCGGGCAGGAGCGCGGCGAGCGAATCGAGGGCGGAGGTCGTCTGCGCGAGCGAGCGCATCTCGATCCAGTGCCCGAGCAGCATGATCACGATGAGGAGGGCGAGCTCCCACCAGAAGTCGAGCTCATGGTCGAGGAGCCCGAGCGTTGCGCCCCAGGAGGCGAGGAAGGCGACGGTGATCGCGAGCGCGATGAGCAGCATCATCCCGGGGCGCCGCCCGCGGATCTCGGAGATGGCGCCGGTCAGGAATGGCTGCCCGCCCCAGACGTACAGCACGGTGCCGATCACCGGCGGGATCGCCTGCAGCACGAACACGTCCGGCACGTGGTAGCCGACGAGCATCGCGAACATGGGGGAGAAGGCGACGACCGGAACCGCCAGCACCAGCATGATCCAGAAGAGGCGGCGGAACCGTGCGACGTGATCGCCATGACCGGCATGGCCGCCGTGGCCGGCGTGGTCCTGCGATCCGGTGTGATCGGAGTGGCCGGGGTGGTCCGCGTGCGCGTCGTGCATCTGCGTGTGATCCGTCGCGGCGTGCATCTCGTGTCCCGCTCCGTGATCGTGCATCGTGTGATCGTGCATCGCGATGCCGTCCGCGGGGTGGCCGCCGTGCTGCGTTCGTTCGTCCATGATGTGCCCAACCATATACCCCCTAGGGGTATTCCGGAAGAGATGCTCGACACGGAATAGGCTGGACGTGATGAACGAGGCACCGACGTCCGAGCGGGGCGGGCAGCGGTGCCCGTGCGGCAGCGGCGACGTCCTCGACGCCTGCTGCGGTCCGATCCTGGACGGGCGCCCCGCGCCCACCGCAGAGCGTCTCATGCGCTCGCGCTACACCGCATTCGCGCTCGGCGACGCGGGGTATCTGCGGCGCTCCTGGCATCCGTCGACCCGCCCGGCGAGCCTCGACATCGACCCCGAGGTGCGCTGGCTGCGCCTCGACATCCTGGCGAAGGTCGGAGGAGGGCCGTTCGACCAGGACGGCATCGTGGAGTTCGAGGCGGTCCACCGCGACCCGAGCGGACGCGGGGTGCTGCACGAGCGCAGCCGCTTCGTGCGCGAGGGCGGGCGCTGGTACTACGTCGACGGCGACCTGTCCTGACCCCGGTGGCGCGCACGGCGGCGCGCTCGTCTGGCGTAGGTTTAGGGGCGTGAAAGCCAATCCCGCGCACCAGATCGTGCTCCTCGACATCGCCGACATCGACCGCCGCATCGCGCAGGCCGACTACGCGCGGACGCATCCGGTCCAGGGGGAGCGGATCAACGAGCTCGCCGCCCTGCGGCAGGGCCAGCTGCGCGAGCTGACCGTGCTGTCCGGTCGGCGCGACGACGTCCAGGCGGAGCTCAAGCGCCTGGAATCCGACGTGGCTCTCGCCGCGCAGCGCCGAGACAGGGATGCCGGGCGGCTCGCCGCGACGCAGAACCCCAAGGACGCCGTCGCGCTCGAGCAGGAGATCGCGAGCCTCGGACGACGGATCAGCGATCTCGAGGACGCCGAGCTCGAGCTCATGGGTCGCCTCGAGGACGCGGAGGCCGCTGTCTCCGTCCAGCAGGCGCTCATCGACGAGACCGTGGCCGAGGGCACGCGACTGACAGCGGAGGCCAAGGCTCTCATCGCCGCGGCGACGACCGAGGGCGAGCAACTCGCCCGCGACCGGGTCGCCCTCGTCGACTCCGTCTCCCCGTCGCTCATGGCCGAGTACCAGCGCCGCGTGGGCCGCACCGCGGGCGCCGCACTGCTGCGCCGTGGCACCTGCGAAGGGTGCCGCATGGTGCTCTCCGGGATCGATCTGAACGTCATCCGTCAGGCTGCGGACGACGACGTCGTGTCCTGCCCGGAGTGCGGCTGCATCCTGATCCGCACCGAGGAGTCGGGGCTGAAGAGCTCCGCCCCGGCGGACTGAGCCTGCGGCGCAGCGCCCTCAGAACTCCTCGTGGGTGGCGGGATCCGCGCCCCAGAGGCGCCCGTCCGGTGCGCCGAGCGCCGTGATCTCGGCGATCTCCTCGGCGCTGAGCCGCACCTGGGCGGACGCGAGGTTCAGCGCCTGATGCTCGGGCGACGCCGCCTTCGGGATCGCCACCACGCCGCGGCCCGCGTGCCAGGCCAGCACGGCCTGCGCCGGCGTGATGCGGTGCGCCGCGGCGACGCGGGTGATCGTGGGATCGTCGAGCACATCGCCGGCCCTGCCGAGGGGGCTCCACGCCTCGGTGACGATGCCCTGGGCGCGGTGGTAGGCCAGCGCCTCCTCCTGCGGGAACCGCGGGTGCAGCTCGATCTGGTTCACGACGGGCCGCACCCCGGTCGCGTCCTCGATGCGCTCGAGGTGCTCGGGGAGGAAGTTCGACACGCCGATCTGGCGCACGAGCCCGCGCTCTCGCGCCTCGATGAGCGCCTGCCAGGCCTCGACGTAGGAATCCACACGCGGCAGCGGCCAGTGGATGAGGAACAGGTCGATCGCTTCGACGCCGAGGCGGAACCGGCTCTCCTCGATCGCGACGAGAGCCTTGTCCCGCGCGTGATGGCGTCCGGCCAGCTTCGAGGTGACGATGAGCTCCGCGCGCTCCACGGCGGCCCCGGAGATGCCCCAGCCGACAGCGCCCTCGTTCTCGTAGTTGAAGGCGGAATCGATGAGCCGGTATCCGCTCTCGATGCCGCTGCGGACCGCGTCCGCGCCGGCCTCTCCGCGGAAACCGTAGGTGCCGAGACCTTGCGCGGGCAGGGTGAAGCCGTTGTGGGCGATGAAGGGCGATGCATCGGACATGGGGGACTCCTCTCCGGTGACTCCACGCTAACCGTCGCCGGCGCGGAGCGCGCGGTGCGCGATACATGCCGACACACCCGCGGCGCGACTCCGGCGCGACGCGGCTGCCGGTCCGGAGCCCGATGAGGGCGTAGATTCGAAGACATGATCGAATCGGCTGCTCCGCACGAGATCGTGCTGGGGCGGTCGGCCCGGCCCGACGCGTGGTCGCTGGTGCTGTTCGACGACGAGGGCGCGGAGCAGAGCCGGCACGAGGTCGCCGCCTCCGCGCTGACCGCCGAGGTCTCCCGCCTCGAGGCGGCCGCCAGCCCGCGCTGGGTGGTCCGGCATCTCCGTGACGTGTATCCGCCGCTGCTCGCCGCGGGGATCAGGATCCGCCGCGCTCACGACCTGCTGCTGTGTCACGCGATCCTCCGCGACACGACGAGCCTGGCGGATCCGATCCCGTCCTCGTCGCGATGGGTCAGGGCGGATCCGCTGGCGACGACGATCGAGACGCCCGCGTTGTTCGACCTGCACGAGGTCTCGCCGCAGCGCCCGGGCGACACCTCTGCGGAGATCGACGAGCTGCTGGCCGAATACGCCCGCCAGCGCGACGCCCTGCGCCTCGCACCCGACGGCCGCCTCGCCCTGCTGTGCGCGGCGGAGTCGACGGGGGCTCTCATCGCGGAGGAGATGACGGCCGCGGGCCTGCCGTGGAGCACGGCGGTGCACGAGCGCCTGCTCGTCGAGGCGCTCGGTCCGCGCCCGGCGCCGGGCGCGCGGCCGATCCGGATGGCCGAGCTCGCGGTCGCGATCGGCGAGTCCCTCGAGGACGCCACGGTCAACCCGGACAGCCCGCCGCGTCTGCTGAAGTCGCTGCGCCGGGCTGGAATCCTGGTCGACTCCACCTCGCGCTGGGAGCTCGGCGAGATCGAGCATCCCGTCGTCGAGCCGCTTCTGACGTACAAGAAGCTCGCCCGCCTGTACACGGCCAACGGCTGGTCCTGGCTCGGAGAGTGGGTGCGCGAGGAGCGCTTCCGGCCGATCTACCTCACCGGCGGCGTCGTCACCGGCCGCTGGGCGTCGAGCGGCGGCGGCGCGCTGCAGATCCCGCGGAGCCTGCGCCCCGCGGTGCGCGCCGACGACGGCTGGACGCTCGTCTGCGCCGACGTGGCGCAGCTGGAGCCGCGCGTGCTCGCGGCGATGTCGAAGGACCGGGCGATGGCCGCGGCCGCGAAAGGCGCCGACCTCTACGAGGGCGTCGTGCGCTCCGGTGCGGTGCAGACCCGGCAGGAGGCGAAGTACGCGGTCCTGGGTGCGATGTACGGCGCCACGACCGGTCCCAGCGGCCGGCTCGGCCCTCGGCTGCGGAGCGTCTTCCCCCGCGCGATGGCGCTCGTGGATGCGGCGGCCAAGACGGGGGAGGACGGCGGCGTGGTCTCGACGCTCCTCGGCCGCAGCTCGCCCCGCCCCGACGCGCTGTGGGCGGCTGCGCAGGCGCGCGCGAGCGACCCGGACGCGGACGGGGCCGACGAGCGGGTCGCGCGGAGCAGAGCCAGGGATCGCGGCCGGTTCACGCGCAACTTCGTGGTGCAGGGCACCGCGGCCGAGTGGTCGCTGCTGTGGCTGGCCGAGATCCGGCACCGCCTTTCGGCCCTCCCCGACGCGCGCGACCCCGCGCCCCGCTCCGGCCCGGTGTTCGCGCGCCGGGCGCACCTGGCCTTCTTCCTGCACGACGAGGTGATCGTGCATGCGCCGCTCGAACAGGCGGAGGATGCCGCGCGCGTGGTGCAGGACGCGGCGGACGCGGCGACCCGCCGGCTGTTCCCCGGGTTCGAGATCGACATCCCGCTCGATCTGCGGATCGCGGAGGACGCGGGCAAGGACTCGTAGACTGGAGTCGAACGGGTCGGCTGGACGGTCGCGTGGCGGGAGACCGCACCGAGGAACGTCCGGGCTCCACAGGGCAGGGCGGTGGGTAACACCCACCCGGAGCAATCCGCGAGACAGTGCCACAGAGAGAAGACCGCCCCGCAAGGGGTAAGGGTGAAAGGGTGGTGTAAGAGACCACCGGGGGCCGTGGTGACACGGCCCGCCAGGTAAACCTCGCCCGGAGCAAGGCCAGACAGGGGATGTTGACGCGGCTCGCCGAGTCCCCGGGTAGGCCGCTGGAGCGGCGCGGCAACGCGTCGCCGAGAGAGATGACCGTCGAAGGGACACCCCGAGAGGGGCCCCGGCACAGAACCCGGCGTACAGGCCGGCCCGTTCCCCTCACGAAGAAGGCCCGGATCCGCGAGTGCGCGGATCCGGGCCTTTCTCGATGCGTGAAGTCGCCGAGGGCTCTGGCGTCAGTCGCCCGCCAGCGAGGCCGCGCCGATGATGCCGGACGAGTTGCGGTGGATCGCCGCGACGATCGGGGTCTTCAGATCCAGCAGCGGAATGAACTTCTCCGGGTGCTTGGAGACGCCGCCGCCGACCACGAACAGGTCGGGGCTGAACAGGAACTCCACGTGCGAGAAGAAGTCCTGCAGTCGTGCGGACCAGTCCTCCCAGCTCAGCTCGTCGCGCTCCATGGCCGAGTAGGCGGCCCACTTCTCGATCGACTCGCCGCGGAAGTTCAGGTGCCCGAGCTCGGTGTTCGGCACGAGCACGCCGTCGTACAGGAAGGCGGAGCCGATGCCGGTGCCCAGCGTCGCGAGGATCGTGAGCCCCCTGGCGTCGCGCGCCGCGCCGTGGCGGCTCTCTGCGACTCCGGCGGCATCCGCGTCGTTCACGAAGTGGATCTGGCGACCGAGGCCGTCCTCGAAGAACTGCTCGGCGTCGAAGCCGATCCACTCCTTCGAGATGTTCGCGGCGGACAGCGTCTTGCCGTACTTCACGATCGCGGGGAAGGCCACGCCCAAGGGCAGGTTCGAGTCCTGCACGCCCAGCGTCGTGAGCACCTCTTTGACGGCCGCGAGCACGTCGGCGGGCGCCGCGCCCTTCGGGGTGGGGACCCGGATGCGGTCCGATTCGAGGGTTCCGTGCTCGAGGTCGACGATGCCGGCCTTGATGCCGGTTCCGCCGATGTCCACGCCGATCGCTTTTGCCATGCGCAACAGCCTAGCGAGACGCGGGCGCGCCAGTAGGATCGTGACAAAGGCCTAGGAGGAGCAGCGATGTCCGGCGAGAACAAGTACTGGTTCAACAGCAGCACCGGTGAGGTCGAGTACGGTCTGGAATCGCCGTCGATCGACCGCATCGGGCCGTTCGACACCGCCGAGGAGGCCGCTCGCGCGCCCGAGGTGCTGCAGGAGCGCTCCAAGGCGTGGGCCGACGAGGACGCGGCCGAGGACAACTGGGGCCCGGACGGCGCTCGATGAGCGGGATGGACAAGCAGCGCGACTTCGTCCTGCGCACGATCGAGGAGCGCGGCGTCAAGTTCATCCGGCTCTGGTTCACCGACGTGATCGGCACCCTGAAGTCGGTCGCGATCGCGCCGGCCGAGGTCGAGGGTGCTTTCGCCGAGGGCATCGGGTTCGACGGCTCCGCGATCGAGGGCCTGACGCGCACCTTCGAGTCCGACCTGCTGGCGCAGCCGGATCCGACGACCTTCCAGATCCTGCCGTGGCGCGGCGAGATCGACCCGACCGCGCGGATGTTCTGCGACCTGACCACTCCAGACGGGCGCCCCGCGGTGGCGGACCCGCGTCACGTGCTCAAGCGCACCCTCGCCAAGGCGGCCGATGCGGGCTTCACCTTCTACACGCATCCCGAGATCGAGTTCTACCTGCTGAAGTCGTCGCAGTTCGGTCCGGAGGGACCGGTCCCGGCGGACTCCGCGGGGTACTTCGACAACGTCCCGGGCGGCACGGCGCACGACTTCCGCCGCAGCGCGGTGCGGATGCTGGAGGACCTCGGCATCTCGGTGGAGTACAGCCACCATGAGGGCGGTCCCGGCCAGAACGAGATCGACCTGCGTTACGCGGACGCGCTCACCACCGCCGACAACATCATGACCTTCCGCACCGTGGTCAAGGAGGTGGCGATCGAGCAGGGCGTCTACGCGACGTTCATGCCGAAGCCGCTCAACAACCACCCCGGCAGCGGCATGCACACGCACCTGTCCCTGTTCGAGGGCGACCTGAACGCGTTCTACGAGGAGGGCGCGCGGTACCAGCTCTCCCGCACGGGACGCCAGTTCATCGCCGGGCTCCTGCGCCATGCGAACGAGATCGCAGCCGTCACGAACCAGTTCGTGAACTCGTACAAGCGGCTCTGGGGCGGGGACGAGGCGCCGAGCTTCGTGACCTGGGGCCACGCCAACCGCTCCGCGCTCATCCGCGTGCCGATGTACAAGCCGAACAAGGGCCAGTCGACGCGGATCGAGTACCGCGCACTGGATTCCGCCGCGAACCCCTATCTCGCGTACGCGC
>NZ_NCKN01000157.1 GCF_002257455.1 Microbacterium sp. 13-71-7 | reverse complement strand
GTAGGCGTCCACGGCGTCGTCCACGCACGCGTTGCCCTTGTTGTACCCGGTGTGGCCCTCGCCGACCCGGGTGATGAGGATACCGCCCTCGAGCTGCTTCGCCAGAGACTCGGCCCAGGCGTACGGCGTCGCGGGGTCGTTGGTCGTGCCGACCACGAGGATCGGACCGGATCCCGCCGCGGTGATCTCTCCGCGCTTGCCGGTGGGCGGATACGGCCACTGCTCACAGGGGTCGGGGCCGTCCCAGTACGGGGCGATCGTCGGCGCTTCGGCCTTGATCTTCGCGTCGGACGCCGCCTTGGCCGCGGCATCGTCCTCGAGCGGGTAGTCCATGCAGTTGTACGCGCGGAACGCCTCGGTCGAGTTGTCGGTGTACTTCCCGTTCTTGCGGTTGTTGTAGAAGTCCGCGAGCTGGAACGCCACCGACGGGTCGCCCTTCAGCACCGCGGCGAGCGACTGCGTGAGGTACGACCAGCTCTCCTGCGAGTAGAGCGCCGCGACGATCGAGGTCATCAGCGTGTCGGCGCCCAGCATGCGCCCGTCCGCGTTCTTCTGCGGCGAGCGGTCGACGCTGGCCAGGAGGGCGCCGAGATCCTTCATCGCATCGTCGACCGTGCCCTGGAAGGGGCACTTCTTGTCCTTTAGGCAGTCCGCCATGTACGCGCGCAGCGCGGATTCGAATCCGATGGCCTGCGTGGTGCTGACGTCGAGGCTGGACACGGCCGGATCCAGGGCACCGTCGAGCACCAGGTGTCCTACCCGCTCGGGGTACAGCTGCGCATAGGTCGCGCCGAGGAAGGTTCCGTAGGAGTAGCCGAGGTAGTTCAGCTTCTTGTCGCCGAGGACGCCGCGCAGCAGATCCATGTCGCGCGCGGAGTTCACCGTGGTGATGTACGGCAGGATGCCCTTGCTGTTCTGCGCGCAGGCGTCGGCGAAGCCCTTGTTGGCACTCTTCTGCGCCGCCGTCCACTCGTCGCCGCCGCGGGCGCCGGGCCGGATCGTGTACAGGTAGTCGTCCATCTGCGACGCGTCGAGGCACTTCACGGCCGTGGAGGATCCGACGCCGCGCGGATCGAAGCCGATGACGTCGTAGTTCTTGATGAGCGTGGGGCTGACCGCGTAGTCGAGGCTCGACTTGATCAGGTCGAGGCCGCTGGCGCCCGGTCCGCCCGGATTCGTCAGGAGCGAGCCCTTGGAGGCGCCGGTGGCGCGATGGCGCACGACGGCGAGGTCGAGGGACCCCTTGGCGGGATCCTCCCAGTCCAGCGGCGTCTTCACGGTGGTGCAGTCCATGCCGCTGCCGCACGCCGACCAGCTCAGCTTCTGCCCGTAGAAGGGCTTGAGGTCTTCGGCGATGCCCGACGTGTCGGGGCTCGCGGCCGGCCCTGCCGACGTGGACTGCGCGGGGATCATCGAATACAGGCAGCCCGACAGTGCGATCGCGGCGACGACGAGACCCGCCACCACCACCGAGGTGCGGCGCAGGCGCGAGGGGGAACGCGTGTTCATGGTCTCCTCCCGCTCGTGACGGTCACGAGCAAGCTCTCGAGGGCCAGCGCGGGGGCGACGTTGCGCTCCAGCGCTTCCCTGGTCTCGGCGAGATGGTCGAGCACGACGAGCGTGCGCTCCGGCGGCCAGGCAGCCGCGAGGGCGGCGAGCTCCGGCGCCAGCTCGGCGTTGATCAGCACGTCGTCCCGGCCGAACTGCAGCATCACGACGTCCCGGAACAGCGACTGCAGATCGGTGAGCACGCGGTCGAGACCGTCGCGCACGCTGCGCTTCGCGCGCTGCTTCTGCTCGTCCTCGAGCGCGTTGATCTGCGAGCGCACGGCAGGCGGCACCGCCTGGCCCTCGGCGATGCCCACTGTGTGCAGCAGGGCGCGCCGTTCGGCTTCATCCCGCTCCGCAGTGAGCGCCTTGGCATCGTCCGTCGCCGCCTGCACGATCTGCCCCGCGACCTCGACGGCGTCGTTGACCCCTCGCGTGTCCAGCACGGCGCGCAGCGTCTGCTCGCGGCGAGCCCGGGCTGCGGAGTCGGTCGCGAGACGCTGCGCCATGCCGATGTGCCGCTGCGCATGCCGCGCCGCCTGCTCGGCGACGGCCGGGTCTGCGCCGGTGCGCCGCACGATGAGCTCTGCGACCGCGGACACGTCGGGCTCGCGCAGCCGCAGCGACCGCACCCTGGACCGGATCGTGGGCAGCAGATCCGCCTCGCTCGGGGCGCACAGGATCCAGACCGTCTGCTCCGGAGGCTCCTCCAGAGCCTTCAGCAGCACGTTCGAGGTGCGCTCGGTCATGCGATCGGCGTCCTCGACGACGATGACGCGATACCGCCCGCTGGATGGGCCGAAGTACGACCGCTCGACGAGTGCGCGCGCCTCGGCGATCGAGATGATCACCTTCTCCGTGCGCAGCACGGTCACGTCGGGATGCGTGCCGGCGAGCACCTGGTGCATGGTCTGCTCGTCATCGGGGCGCTCGGCGATCAGCGATGCCGCGAACGCCGTGGCGAGCGTCGACCTGCCGGATCCGGGCGGGCCGGTGATGAGCCAGGCGTGCGACATCGCCGCAGGATCGGCGACGGCGGTGCGCAGCGTCTCGACGGCGTCGTCCTGCCCCCACACGTCCGTCCACGGAAAGGGAGCGAGAACGGTGGCCGGCATGCGGTCAAGCCTAACCGGGGACGGCGACATCGCACGCGCCGCCTGCGGGCGAGCAGCGCCGACCGCGCTCAGGCGAGCAGCGCCGCCACCCTGGCGCGCACCGCGGCCGCGATCTCGCCCGGATCCTGGGCGGCGTCGACGACCAGGAAGCGCTCGGGCTCGGCCGCCGCCAGCGCGAGGAAGGACTCGCGCACGCGCCGGTGGAACTCCTCGCGTTCGGCCTCGAGCCGGTCGAAGGGCTTCTCCGCGGAATCCAGGCGGCGCCGCGCGATGACCGGATCCAGGTCGAGCAGCACGGTGAGGTCGGGCAGCGCGCCTTCGGCGCCCCACAGGGAGAGTCCGCGCACCTCGTCCGCATCCAGCACGCGACCCGCGCCCTGGTAGGCGACCGAGGAGTCGAGGTAGCGATCCTGGATCACGACCTCGCCGCGCTCGAGCGCGGGACGCACGACCGTCGCGACGTGGTGCGCGCGGTCGGCGGCGTACAGCAGCGCCTCGGCCCGGGGCGCGATGTCGCCGCGGTGATGCAGCACGATGTCGCGGATGAGCACGCCGACCTCGGATCCGCCGGGCTCGCGCGTGCGCAGGGCCTTCCAGCCCTGGCCGCGCAGCCACTCCTCCAGCAGCGCGGCCTGGGTGGTCTTGCCCGTCCCGTCGCCGCCCTCGAGCGTGATCCAGAGGCCGCGGCCCGCGCTCACGCGCCGGCCTGCTTCTTCGCCGCGTTGGCGGCCCTCGTGGCTGCCGCCTTCTTCGCCGCGGCGGAGCGGGCGGCGGCCTTCTCGGCGTCGGTCGCCGCCGCCTTCTTGGCCGGGGCCTTCTTGGCCGGAGCCTTCTTCGCCGCGGTCTTCGCGGGCGCCTTCTTCGCGGGGGCCTTCTTCGCGGCGGCGGTGCGGGCTCCGCGCTTGGGCGCCGGGCCCTTCGCGCGCTTGTCCGCCAGCATCTGCACGGCGATCTCGAACGTGATGTCCTGCACCTGCTGTCCGCGCGGGATGGTCACGTTGGTCTCGCCATCGGTGACGTACGCGCCGAATCGGCCGTCGCGGATCCGGATCGGCTTGCCGCTCACGGGATCCGGATCGAACTCGGCGAGAGCGCTCGAGGCGCGCCGGGCGCCGTACTTGGGCTGGGCGTAGACCGCCAGCGCCTGCTCGAGGTCGATGTCGAAGATCTGCTGCTCGCTCTCGAGCGAGCGCGAGTCCGCGCCCTTCTTGAGGTACGGTCCGAAGCGGCCGTTCTGCGCGGTGATCTCCTCGTCGGTCGCCGGATCGACGCCCACGACGCGCGGGAGCTCGAGGAGCTTGAGCGCCGTGTCGAGGTCGATCGTGTCGACCGACATCGAACGGAACAGCGATGCGGTGCGCGGCTTGGGCGCCGCCTCCTTCTTGGCGCCGCGCTTCGGCTTGGGAGCCTCCACGACCTCTCCGGTGGCTTCGTCGACCTGATCGTCGTCGGAGACCGGATCGTTCTCCTGGATGTACGGGCCGAAGCGGCCGTCCTTGACGACGATGATCTTGCCGTTGTCCGGGTTCTCGCCGAGCACGCGGTCGCCGGCCACGGGTGCGTCGATGAGCTCCTGGGCCTTGGCCGCCGTCAGCTCATCCGGGGCGAGGTCCTCCGGCACGTTGACGATGCGCGGCTTCGCGTCGGGCTGCGCCGGATCCGCGACCTCGAGGTAGGGACCGTACTTGCCGAAGCGGAGCGTCGCGGTGTCGGTGATCCGCGTCGCGTTCAGCGCCCGCGCATCGATCTCGCCGAGGTTGTCGACCACCTGACGCAGGCCCACGTGCGCGTCGGATCCGAAATAGAAGGAGTGCAGCCACTCGATGCGCTTCTGCTCGCCACGGGCGATCGCGTCGAGGTCGTCCTCGAGCGCCGCGGTGAAGTCGTAGTCGATGAGGTCGGCGAAGTGCTGCTCGAGCAGCCGCACGACGCTGAACGCCATCCAGGTCGGCACGAGCGCCTGCCCGCGCTTGGTCGCGTAGCCGCGGTCGATGATGGTGCCGATGGTGCTGGCGAACGTCGAAGGGCGGCCGATCCCGTGCTCCTCGAGCGCCTTGACCAGCGATGCCTCGGTGTAGCGGGGCTTCGGCGTCGTGCGGTGCGACTTGGCCTCGGCGTCCGCGACGCCGAGCACGTCGCCCACGGCGACCGCCGGCAGCGACTGGTTCTCGGCGGCATCGGCGGCGTTGCGGCGCTCGTCCTTGCCCTCCTCGTACGCCTCCAGGAAGCCCTTGAAGGTGTACACGGTGCCGGAGGCGGTGAACTCCGCGGTACGGCCGTCCGCGTCCACGGCGATCGTGACGGTGGTGGTCTCGTACTTCGCGTCGGACATCTGGCTCGCGACCGTGCGCTTCCAGATGAGGTCGTAGAGCCGCTGCTCCTCGCGATCCAGCTGCCCGGAGACCGACGCGGGCGTGCGGAACTGCTCCCCCGACGGGCGGATCGCCTCGTGCGCCTCCTGCGCGTTCTTGCTCTTGGACTTGTAGACGCGCGGCTTGAGCGGCACGGCGGCGTCGCCGTAGAGCGCGACCGCCTGCGACCGGGCCGCCTGCACCGCCTGGGTGCTGAGCGCGGTCGAGTCGGTGCGCATATAGGTGATGAAGCCCTTCTCGTAGAGGCGCTGGGCGACGCTCATCGCCTGCTTCGCGCTCATCGAGAGCTTGCGTCCCGCCTCCTGCTGCAGCGTGGAGGTGGTGAAGGGCGCGTAAGGGCTGCGCGTACCGGGCTTCGCCTCGACCTTGGAGACGGTGCCGGATCCGACCGCGTCGACGGCTGCGGCGAGCGCCGCTGCGGCCTTCTCGTCCAGGACGACGACGGCCTTCTTCAGCGCGCCGTTGTCGTCGAAGTCGGTGCCGCGGGCGATCGCGCCGCCGTCCAGGCGCACCAGGCGCACGCTGAACGTGGTGCCGGAGGCCGCGGCCTTGGCGTCCACGTCCCAGTACTCGGCGGACACGAACGCCATGCGCTCGCGCTCCCGGTCCACGATCATGCGGGTGGCGGCGGACTGCACGCGGCCGGCGGAGAGGCCGGACTTCACCTTGTACCAGAGCACCGGCGAGACGTCCCAGCCGTACAGGCGGTCCAGGATCCGGCGGGTCTCCTGCGCGTCGACGAGCGCGAGGTCGAGCTCGCGGGTGTTGCCGACCGCGGCCTGGATCGCGTCCTTGGTGATCTCGTGGAACACCATCCGCTTGACCGGAACCTTCGGCTTGAGGGTCTCCAGCAGGTGCCAGGCGATGGCCTCGCCCTCGCGGTCCTCATCAGTGGCGAGCAGGAGCTCGTCGGCGGTCTTGAGGGCGCGCTTGAGCTCGGCGACGGTCTTGGTCTTGCGATCCGAGACCACGTAATAGGGATCGAAGTCGTTGTCGACGTCGATCGAGTACTTGCCGTACGCCTGCTTGTCAGCAGCGGGGATGTCCTTCTTGTCGGCGAGGTCACGGATGTGACCCACCGAGCTGAGCACCTCGAAGCCGTCGCCGAGATAGCCCTGAATGGACCTCATCTTCGTCGGAGACTCGACGATGACAAGCTTCTTGCCTTGCGCCACGGGTGCGTCCTTTCGTCGAAGCACACCATACACACCGCACCGGAGTCGGGGACTCAGCGCGGTCATCCGTCGCCGGCAGGAAGTTCGGGTGGTCCTGCACGGGATCCGGCGACGGCCGGGAATCCAGCGTACGCCGCCGCGACATGCACGATGACCACGGCGCCGTCGATCCGGCAGTCCTGGAGCGCCGCCTCGTGCGCGAGGGCGACCCGGGCGGCGAGGGCGCAGGGCTCCTCCGCCACGGGGATCGCGCCCGAGATCGCATCGGCGGCGGCGAGCGCGGCGGCGTCCGCCGCGGCCGCCGCCCGCTGCGACGTCGCACCGGCTCCGCCGACCATGGCCACGCCCAGACCGAACGCCGCGACCACGGCGATCCCGCCGATCGCGAGGACGGAGCCCGCCATCACCGCCCTCCGTCCAGTGCGCAGCCGGTCGCCCGGATCGGCACGACGAGGCCGCCGAGGATGCGGGTCTCGGCCGAGGCCGTCACGCACACGAGCGCTTCGGACCGCGACACCGCGAACTCCGCTGCGGGATCCGCGCGCGTCACCGCCGCCCCGGCGGCTCCCGCATCGTCGCCGCGCCCGAGGAGGCGCGCGGCGTCGGCCACGGCGTCCTGCAGCGCCACCATGCGCATGCCCGCGCCGAGCGCGCCGACCCCGAGGAGAAGCGTCAGCACCACGACGGGGAGCGCCATGGCGAGCTCTGCGGTGGCGGAGCCGCGCTGCCGATCACAGCCGGCACGGATCCGCTGCGCCGGACCGGTCATGCCACCGTGAGGGCCCGGCGCACGAGGTCGGTCAGGATCCCCCGCACCTCATCCGAGCGCATGATGACGACAAGCAGGCCCGCGAAGGCGACCGCGGCCATCGTGGCGATGGCGTACTCCGCGGTGGCGGCACCGGTGTCGTCGCCGAACAGCAGAGCGGCACGGCCCCGGGTGAGCGGCGGCAGCGCTCGCGCGACCGGGGCCATCGGGACGGCGACCTGCTGCGACGACGAACGGCGCGTCATCGCGGTGGGACGGATCTGGTTCATGGTGTTCCTTCTTTCTTCTTCGGGTGACGGCGCCCGGTCGAGCGCCGCCGGACTCAGGCGAACGGCAGCGGCGTCGTGGACAGCACGCTGAGGATCAGAGGGGCGACGCCGAGCAGCATGAACGCCGGGAGCGTGCACGCCCCGAGCGGGAGCAGCAGGAGCGAGCTCAGCCGTGCGGCCCTGGTGCGGCCGGCGGTGCGGGCGTCGCGGCGCGCCCGATCGGCCTCGGCGCGAAGGAGCTCCACGGCCGGCACTCCTGCGGCAGCGGAGAGGCGCAGCACGCGCTCGATCGCCTCCTCCACGGTCGCAGGATCGTCCTCCGCCACGGTCTCCTGCTCGACGAGGGCTCTGGCGCGCGGAATCGCCGTCCCGCCGGCGAGCGCGACGATGAGCAGCTCGGCGCGGATCCCGGGGACGCCCGCCGCCGGCGCGGCGCCGCGCACCAGCGACCGCGTCCATGCCCTCGCGATCAGCAGCAGCCCGAGGCCCGCGACCAGGCAGATCCACCCGACGGGCTGCGTGAGCAGCATCGTCACGGTGTCGAAGCCGAGCGCGGTCCCGAGCAGCAGACCCACGAGGGGCAGCCACAGCATGAGACGGGCGGTGCCCGCGGGTTCGGCGAGCGCGACCGAGATCTCGGCTCGGATCTCGCCGGCCTGCTCGAGCGCCGCCGCGATCGCCCGCAGCACCTCCCCCGACGGAGCACCGACGGTCGCAGCGATCGCCCAGGCCGCGCCGACCAGACGCCACGCCCCGCCTCTGGCACGGATGGCGTCGACCAGGGCGCGCCCCTGCTCCACCTCGGCGAGCACGTGGACGGCATCCGTCGAACCGCTCTCCGCGAGGTGCCGCCAGGCCGTGACCGGGGCCGCCCCCGCCTGCAACAGGACGGCCAGCGTCCGCACGATCTCCGCGACCTCGGCCTCGGAGGGCTGCGCCCCGCGCCGGCGCATCCGCTGCACGACGCGGCGGTTTCGGGGATCGGCGCGCGTGCGCCTGTCCTTCACCATGGCCGGACCTCCTCGATGCCGAGATGCTCGCCCGCCAGTCGCAGCACGCCGACCTGGGCGAGCCGGCGCACCCCGCCCTCGGCGCGCACGAGATGCAGCACGTAGGCGAAGGCGCTCACGGCCTGCCGGGCGAGCGCCGGCGGATCCATCCCCGCCAGCGCGCCCAGCGCCTCCAGCCGCGCAGGCACGTCGGCGAGCCCGCTCGCGTGCAGGGTGCCCGCGCCGCCGTCATGCCCCGTGTTCAGCGCGGTCAGCAGATCGCGGATCTCCTCGCCGCGGCACTCGCCCACGATCAGGCGGTCCGGCCGCATCCGCAGAGACTCGCGCACGAGCCGCGCCACGCTGATCGCGCCGACGCCCTCCAGGTTCGGCTGCCGCGCCTCGAGCGAGACGTGGTGCGGATGCCGGGGCCGCAGCTCGGCGACGTCCTCGATGGTGACGATCCGCTCGTGCGGCGGGACATGGGCGAGCAGGGCGGCCAGCATCGTGGTCTTGCCCGTGCCGGTGCCGCCGGTGATCAGGACGTTCCTCCTGCCGCGCACCGTCTGCTCGAGCCAGGCCCGCTGCGCCCCGTCGATAGCTCCGAGCCGGCCGAGATCGTCCAGGTCCGCCGCGTGCACGCGCGGGATCCGCACCGAGACCGCGGTGCCGCCTGTCGACACCGGGGCGAGTACCGCATGCACGCGCACGCCCGACGCGAGCCGGACGTCCACGCAGGGCGCCTGGTCGTCGAGATGCCTGCCCCCGAGAGCCACGAGGCGCACGGCGAGCTCCCGCACCTCGCGCTCGGAAGCCGTCCATCCCGGCACCGCCTCGGCGCCGGCGCCGCGATCGAGGAAGAGCCCCGCGGCGCCATTCAGGAACAGGTCGGTGACCCGCGGATCGGCGGCGTGCACGGCGAGGTCGCCGAAGGCCGGATCCAGGTCCAGCCGCTCTGGGGCGGCTGCGGATCCCCGCGGGACGATCACGAAAGGCGAGGCCATGTCCCGACGCTAGGGACCCGTGATCCGGCTCGGGACGGGGTCCGCGCAATCCGTGCACAACCCGCCGCCCGCCCGGTCTGTGCAGAACGAGCGCCCCTGCAGACGCGGGCGCGGAAGCCGCCGGCGACGAAGGAGGAGGAAGAGGAGTGGGCGGCATCCCACGGGGGGAATGGGATGCCGCCCGTCTGCGGCCGGCGGAGGGGGACCGTCGGAACCGCAGGAAAGCCGGATTCGATTGATCGGCCGTCGGACAGTGTACGTCCGAAAAGGCACCGTACAAAACGGATCCCACTACCGACTTCCGTCGGTAGTGAGAGACGATGGGCACGGCTAGATTCGCCGATGTCACGGCTCACGCCGCGATCCCCCCGCCGCAAAGGAGCGCCCTCTCACCATGAGCAGCCAGATCGATCACGTGTTCGACGAGACCCGGGTGTTCCCGCCCTCCCCCGAATTCGCCGCCGCGGCCGTCGCGCAGCCGGAGATCTACACCGAGGCGGCCACCGATCGCGAGGCGTTCTGGGCGAAGCAGGCGCGCGAGCTGCACTGGCACACGCCGTTCACCGGGGTGCTGGACTGGTCGACCCCGCCGTTCG
>NZ_NCKN01000156.1 GCF_002257455.1 Microbacterium sp. 13-71-7 | reverse complement strand
GCTCGCGGCGGTCGCCCTGCTCGTCGCGATCTTCAAGGCGCGTCCCAGCCCGTTCTACATCCTGGACGAGGTCGAGGCGGCGCTCGACGACGCCAATCTCGGCCGACTGCTGACGGTGTTCGAGCAGCTGCGCGCGAGTTCGCAGCTGCTCGTCATCACGCACCAGAAGCGCACCATGGAGATCGCCGACGCGCTCTACGGCGTCTCGATGCGCCAGGACGGCGTGTCCGCGGTGGTCGGACAGCGGGTCGGGGATCGCGCGGCCGCTGCCGTCTGAGCCGAGACCGCGCACAGCGGGTTGCGCGCCGTCGGCGAACACGCCGGGTTCGCAGGGCTGCTCCCCGTAGGCTGGTGCCATGGCGGAGAAGTCCTGGTCCCTCGGTCGCGCGCTGCGCGGCATGTTCGTCAAGCCCACGATCGACGAAGAGACCTGGGACGATCTCGAGACGGCCCTCCTCACGGCCGACTTCGGTCCCGACATCACAGAGCGCCTGGTCGACGAGCTGCGCGCCAAGGTCGACAAGTACCGCACGACGGATCCCAAGGATCTACAGCGGATGCTGCGGGAGACCCTGGAGGAGCACTTCGCGAAGTTCGACACCACGCTCAAGCTCACCGAGCGTCCCGCGGTCGTCCTCGTCGTCGGCGTGAACGGCGTCGGCAAGACCACCACGATCGGCAAGTTCACGAAGTTCCTGCGCGGCTACCAGCGCTCGGTCGTGGTCGGCGCCGCCGACACGTTCCGCGCCGCCGCCGTCGAACAGCTGGCCACGTGGGCGCAGCGTGCGGGCGCGGCGATCGTGCGTCCGCAGCAGCACGGGCAGGATCCGGCGTCCGTCGCGTTCCAGACCGTGGACTACGCCAAGCGCGAGGGCACGGAGATCGTGATCATCGACACCGCAGGACGCCTGCACACCAAGGGCGGGCTGATGGACGAGCTGTCCAAGATCCGTCGTGTCGTGGAGAAGCAGGCGCCGATCAGCGAGGTGCTGCTCGTGCTCGATGCGACGACGGGCCAGAACGGCGTCATGCAGGCGGAGGCGTTCCTCGAGCACGCGGGTGTGACGGGGCTCGTTCTCACCAAGCTCGACGGCTCCGCGAAGGGCGGTTTCGTGCTCGCCGTGCAGGAGCGGACCGGCATCCCGGTGAAGCTCCTGGGCCAGGGCGAGGGCATCGACGACCTCACCGGCTTCACGCCGCACGTGTTCGTGCAGGCGCTCGTCGGCGCCTGATTCCATGACGATGACGAACCGGTCCGCGGCACGCGCGCGACGGACTACCGCCTCGCGCGCAAGGCTGGTTTTATAGCCGTATGGCGATCGAACACGACTTCTTCGGACTGCTGTCCTCGGGACCGGACGGATCGATCTTCTGGTCCGAGACGGTGGAGTTCGGCGACCACGCGCTCACCGTGGATCTGACCGCGCCCGACCAGGAGGACGTGTCCCGGGAGTCGCTCGACATCGCCGCCGCCTTCGTCTCGGGGCTCGAGGCCATCGACGACAAGGCGCGCCGCGGGATGCTCGCCGAGGTCGACGACCGCACGAGCGAGGTGACCGAGTACATCCTGCAGCAGCAGGAGGAGTACGGCGACGAGCTCGAGGAGTACCTCGTCGACGTGAGCGGTGACGCCGCGGTCGACATCATCCGCTCGCTGCAGCTGATGAGCATGACGCTGCTCGTGGACGAGCACGGCGGCAGCGAACCCTTCGCGGTGCTCGAGTACGCGCTCGACGCCGATGGCGCCGACGATGTGCTGCTGGTGAACTTCGGATCCGACGGCTCCGTGCTGTCGGTCATGAGCGCCGACTGAACGTCCTTCGTCTCGTCGCTGCGCTCCTCGCTCAGGAACCGGCGTACGAACTAACGGTCCCTGAGCGAGCGGAGCGAGACGAAGGGCCGTCCGGCGATCCGCGTCTCAGACGGCCTGGGCGAAGCCGAGGTCTGCGCTGGCGGCGATGTGCGCCAGGTGCGGCGGGATCTCGCGGCCCTTCGACGCCATGGACTGCGCCCACAGCCGGCCGGCGCGGTAGGACGAGCGCACCAGCGGGCCGGCGAGCACGCCGAGGAACCCGATCCGCTCTGCCTCCTCCTTGAACGCGACGAACTCGTCGGGCTTCACCCAGCGCGACACCGGAAGGTGGCGGGGCGTGGGGCGGAGGTACTGCGTGATCGTGATGATGTCGCAGCCCGCATCGTGCAGGTCCTGGAGCGCCTGCACGACCTCTTCCGGCTCCTCGCCCATGCCGAGGATGAGGTTCGACTTCGTGATGAGCCCCGCCTCGTGCCCCTGCGTGATGACGTTGAGCGAGCGCTCGTATTTGAACGCCGGACGGATCCGCTTGAAGATGCGCGGCACGGTCTCGACGTTGTGCGCGAAGACCTCGGGGCGGGCGTCGAAGATCTGCCCCAGGAAGGCCGGATCCGCGTTGTGCTCGTTCGCGAGCAGCTCGACCCCGGTGTTCGGGTTGAGCTCGTGGATCTTGCGCACCGTCTCGGCGTTCAGCCACGCGCCGGTGTCGGGGAGGTCGTCGCGGGCGACGCTCGTGACCGTCGCGTAGCGCAGGCCCATCTGCTGCACGCTCTCCGCCACGCGGCGCGGCTCGTCGGTGTCGTAGTCCGCGGGCTTGCCGGTATCGATCTGGCAGAAGTCGCAGCGGCGCGTGCACTGCGATCCGCCGATGAGGAACGTCGCCTCCTTGTCCTCCCAGCATTCGAAGATGTTGGGGCAGCCGGCCTCCTGGCACACGGTGTGCAGGCCCTCGTCCTTCACGAGCGAGTGCAGGGCCTTGTACTCCGGCCCCATCCTCGCCTTGGTCTTGATCCACTCCGGCTTGCGCTCGATCGGGGTCTCCGCGTTGCGGATCTCCAGGCGCAGCAGCTTGCGGCCCTCCGGTGCGGCGCTCACGCGGCAACCTCCGTGGCGTACTCGGCGGTGAACGCCGTCGCGACCGCGTCGACGATGTCGGCGGGGGAGACCTCGCGGCCGATCACCTCGCTCACGGTGGTGACGCCGGCGTCGGTGATGCCGCAGGGGATGATGCCGCGGAAGCCCGAGAGGGTGTTGTCGCAGTTGATCGCGAAGCCGTGCATCGTGACCCCCTGCTGCACTCGTACGCCGATCGCCGCGACCTTGTCCTCGCTGAGCGGCCGGCGCACCCACACGCCGCTGCGTCCGTCGATCTGGTATCCGTCCACGCCCAGGGGGCGCAGCACGTCGATCAGCAGGCGCTCCAGCCGGCGGACATGGGCGACCACGTCCATGGGTTCGGGCAGGCGCACGATCGGATAGCCCACGAGCTGCCCGGGGCCGTGCCACGTGATCTTCCCGCCGCGGTCGACGTCGACCACGGGTGTGCCGTCCTGGGGACGCTCCTGAGGCTCGGTGCGCTTGCCGGCCGTATAGACCGCCTCGTGCTCGAGGAGCAGCAGCGTGTCGGGGCGGGTGCCGGCCGCGACCTCGGCGTGGACGCGCCGCTGCAGATCCCAGCCGTCGAGGTAGGGGACGAACTCGGGGGCGAGGCCCACCGTCTGGATGTCGAGCATGCCGATCCTTCTGGTCGAGTTGTTGTATGCGGTTCAATAATAGGGCCGAATCGGCGGGGTGCGCGCATCGCGATACGGTGTCGTGGTGACCACCCCTGCCCGCGGCGTCGGCCGCCCCCGGGTCTCCTCGCGCGAGACGATCGCCGAGGCGGCCTGCGAGCTGTTCCTGGAATCCGGGTACGAGGGCACGTCGATCGCCGGCATCGCGCAGCGCGCCGGCGTGAGCAGGTCGAGCTTCTTCAACTACTTCTCCTCCAAGAGCGATGTCCTGTGGTCCGGGTTCGACGAGCGTCTCGATCGCGCGGTCGCGGCTCTCGCCACCCCGGGTGCCGGCGCCGACTCGGCCGGGATCGAGGCGGTGCTCGCCGCGATCCTGGAGGGGCTGGAGCCGGATCCGCTGGCTCTCGCCTTCGGCAACGCGCAGGCCATGGGCCTCGCGGAGGAGTTACAGCGCGAGTCCGCTCTGCGGCAGGGAAGGCTCGCCACGGCGCTGTCGGAGGCCGCGCGCGGCGCGGGCGTGGAGCGCATCAGGGCGGACGTGCTCGGCGCCGCCTATGCCGTCGTCGTGTTGTCGTCGCTGCGCGTCTGGGCCGAGGGCGGGGCGGGCCACGGATCGCCGCTCGCGCAGCTTCAGCACGCGCTGCCGCGCATCGCAGATCTGCACTGGGGCTGACGCGCCGCGGATCGGGGATCCGCTCGCGTAGAATTGCAGCACCATGGCTACATTTGGCACGCTTTCCGATCGGCTCACCGAGACCTTCCGCAATCTGCGCACGAAGGGCAAGCTGACCGCCGCCGACGTCGACGGCACCGTCCGCGAGATCCGACGCGCCCTGCTCGACGCCGACGTCGCGCTGCCCGTCGTCAAGGACTTCACCGCGAAGGTGCGCGAGCGCGCCCTGGGCGACGAGGTCAACAAGGCGCTGAACCCCGCGCAGCAGGTCGTGCAGATCGTCAACGAGGAACTCATCGCGATCCTCGGCGGCGAGCAGCGCCGCCTCGAGTTCGCGAAGAACCCGCCGACCGTCATCATGCTCGCCGGCCTCCAGGGATCCGGAAAGACGACCTTCGCGGGCAAGCTCGCCAAGCAGCTGCAGGGCGAGGGGCACACGCCCCTCCTCGTCGCCGCCGACCTGCAGCGCCCGAACGCGGTGACCCAGCTCACCGTCGTGGCGGAGCAGGCGGGCGCGACCATCTACGCGCCCGAGCCGGGCAACGGCGTCGGCGACCCGGTGCGGGTGTCCCGCGACGGCGTCGAGCACGCCCGCCGTCAGCAGCACGACATCGTCATCATCGACACCGCGGGACGCCTCGGCGTGGACGCGGAGCTCATGAAGCAGGCCGCGGACATCCGCGCCGCCGTGGATCCGGACGAGGTCCTGTTCGTCATCGACGCGATGATCGGTCAGGATGCTGTCAACACCGCGAAGGCGTTCCAGGACGGCGTGGACTTCACCGGCGTGGTGCTCTCCAAGCTCGACGGCGACGCCCGCGGCGGCGCCGCGCTCTCGGTCGCCTCGGTCACCGGGCGCCCGATCATGTTCGCGTCCACCGGCGAGGGCCTCGACGACCTCGAGCCGTTCCACCCCGACCGCATGGCGAGCCGGATCCTCGACCTCGGCGACATCCTCACCCTCATCGAGCAGGCGCAGAACGCGTTCGACGAAGCTGAAGCGCTCAAGGTCGCTGAGAAGCTTGCGACCGAGACCTTCACGCTCGAGGACTTCCTCGAGCAGATGCAGCAGCTCAAGAAGATGGGCTCGATGAAGAAGATGCTCGGGATGCTCCCGGGCATGGGCCAGATGAAGCAGCAGCTCGAGGACTTCGACGAGCGCGAGATCGATCGCACCGAGGCGATCATCCGCTCGATGACGCCGGGGGAGCGCCGCAACCCCAAGGTTCTGAACGGCTCGCGACGCCTCCGCATCGCGCGCGGCTCCGGCATGACCGTGACCGATGTGAACCAGCTCGTGCAGCGGTTCGAGCAGGCCGCGAAGATGATGAAGACCGTCGCCCGCGGCGGCACCCCGAACATCCCCGGCATGGGCGCGATGCCCGGCATGGGCCGCCCTGGGGCGTCCTCGAAGCGCGGCAAGAAGGCGAAGGGCTCTGGTTCCCGTTCGGGCAACCCGGCCAAGCGCGCCGCCGAGAACGCCGGACTCGCCACCGGGCAGTCGGCGACCGGATCCGGATTCGGTCTGGGCGGGCAGCCGGCGCCCAGCGAAGCAGACATGGCCGAGATCCAGAAGCTCTTCGGCAAGAACTGACGTCGTCCCCACGGGGCGCCGCGGCCGCATCGGCCCGGCGCCCCGTGGCGTATCAGGGCACCGACGACGGCGAACATCGGACGTTTCCGGGTGCGCTCCTCGACGCGCCGGGGGCGAACCTCGCGTTTCGACACTAAAGCGTTATAGCCTGGGCGCGGCTTCGCGTCGCCGATCACGGGGGCGCGGATCCGCCACGCAACGGAGCGCAACCTGGAGGGTGCACATGGCTGACCTGAATCGCAGAACATTCCTGACCGTCGGGGGTGTCGGACTGGCAGCGCTGCTGGCCGGTGCGCCCGGCGTCGCCGCGGCGGCGGTTCGTCCGGCCGCAGGAACCGGTTCCGCCGGAACCGGCTCCGCCGCCCCTGTCCCGGCGTCCGGGGGCACACCGCCCGGCCCGTACACGTTTGGCTGGGCGGCCGACGACCTGCTCGCCTTCGATCCGGGCACGACGCCGTGGGCCCGGCACCTGCGCTGCCTGATCCCGCGGGCGCCGCGGATCGCGCCCTTCGCCGCGACCCAGGCGCATCCGGATCTCGACCCCGCCGTGCAGCTGTCCACCCTCACGATCGACGATGCGGGGAGCATCTACGAGGGCCACAACCAGGCGATCGGCCTGGAGGCGCAGGTGTACACCCAGCGGTACTGGTCCTACATCGACATCTGGGGCACCTGGCATGGACAGGTCAAGGGATCGGCGCCCATCGAGATGGTGGACGGACAGCGCGCACCCGGACGCCCGTACGGCGTCATCGACATCCCCAACCCCGGCTGGACCGAGGCGGCGCACAAGAACGGCGCCCGGTCGATCGGAGGCTGGTTCTGGCCCCGGCCCGTCGACTTCGACGCCTTCCTCGTGCAGGCCGGCGACGGGTCCTTCCCCGTTGCGGACAAGATGATCGAGATCCGCGCCTACTTCGGCTTCGACGGGCTGTTCATCAATCAGGAGGGCAGCGTCAGCGCGGCGCAGATCAAGAAGTTCCAGGACTTCCTGCGCTACCTCAAGCGCAGGGATCCGGATTTCTACCTGCAGGGCTACGACTCGGCGGACTTCGACAGCGGCGAGGTCAGCTACGAGAACAGGCTGAGCGAGAACAACCTGCGCTGGCTGGGCACGCCGGACGCGCCGATCTACGATTCCCTGTTCATGAACTACTGGTGGCAGGCGACGACCGGCGGCGCGGACCGCGACCTCAGCAAGAGCGCCGCGTCGGCCGTCGCCGCAGGACGCGATCCGCGCGTCGTCGGATTCGCGGGCGTCGAGCACCAGAAGGGCGGGTTCCGGCCGGAAGAGGACTTCGGCAGCGTCGCCGGGCCAGGCCGGCCCGCGCCGACCTCGGTCGCGCTGTTCGTGGACTCGCAGATCTGGCTGAACGGATCGTGGGACGGCGCCACGTCGACCGTGGAGGGGCGCGCGACGTATCGGGATCTGGAGCAGCGGTTCTGGTCCGGGCCGACGGGGAACCCAGGGACATCGGGGCGGCTCGAGCCCCGCACGCCCCCGTATCGCACCGACACGCTGAACTATCGGCAGTGGGACGGGATCGCGCACTGGATCACCGAGCGCTCGCCCTACGGCACGCTGCCGATCGCGACCGACTTCAACGTCGGCGTCGGATCCGCCTTCTTCCTCGAGGGCACGAAGGTGCGCGACAGAGGCTGGGACAACATGGGCTGCGCGGATCGGGCGCTGACCTGGCAGTTCTGGACCGAGGGCGATGTCGTCGTCTCACTGGACGAGTCCACCAGCTACGGCAGCGGGCACAGCCTTGCGCTGCGCGGCGGGGGAGTGATCCACCTGTTCAAGACCGATCTGACGGCCGACAAGGCGATCGCCGTGGAGATCCGGGCGCAGGGCGTATCGGCGATCGATCTCGGGGTCACCTGGCAGGACGCGCCGTCGGAGATCGACTGGCAGCCGCTCACGAAGACGGATCCGGCCGGCTGGGACGGCTGGACGGGCGGAGTGAACGCGCGCGGTCGGCGCGTCGCGCGGATCTCCCTGCGGACGAGCGGTGACGGTCGCATCGGCCGGGTGTCGCTGCGGGAGGCCGGGAAGCCGCTCAAGCCCGCGACGCCGACGGGCTTCCAGGTCGCCGATGCGGGCGATGCCGGGGACGGGAAGCGGCATCTGACGTTCGGCTGGGACCTCCAGTCCGATGCCGTCGGCTACGACGTGCTGCAGATCGGTGCTTCCGGCACGAGCTGGCTGGGACGGGTGCACCGGGACGTGTTCTTCGCGGAGGCGGTGGATCTCGCCGGAGGACGCCAGTTCCAGCTCGTCGCCTTCGGCGGCGACCTGCACCGCAGCGCCCCGGTCAAGGCGGTGCTGACCGTCTGATCCGCGGCCCGGTGCGCGCCGGCCGGGACGCAAGAAGGCGGGTCCGGAGGGGAATGCCCTCCGGACCCGCCTTCTTCGTGCGTCAGGTCACTTCACGTCGTCGTCGACCCAGTCCATCGACTTCGTGACGGCCTTGCGCCACAGCCGCAGCTGACGGTCGCGCTCGGCGGCGTCCATCGTGGGCTCCCAGCGGCGGTCCTCCTGCCAGTTGGCGGAGAGGTCGTCTAGCCCGCTCCAGAATCCGACGGCGAGGCCGGCCGCGTAGGCGGCGCCCAGTGCGGTCGTCTCGGCGACCACGGGGCGCACCACCGGCACGCCGAGCACATCGGCCTGGAACTGCATGAGCGCGTCGTTCGCGACCATGCCGCCGTCGACCTTGAGCTCGGTGAGGTCGACGCCGGCGTCGGCGTTGACCGCGTCGAGCACGTCGCGGGTCTGGAACGCGACGGCCTCGAGCGCCGCGCGCGCGATGTGGTTCTTGTTCGCGTAGCGGGTGAGCCCCACGATCGCACCACGGGCGTCCGGCCGCCAGTACGGCGCGAACAGGCCGGAGAATGCGGGCACGATGTACACGCCGCCGTTGTCCTCGACCTGGCGGGCCAGCTCCTCCACCTCGGGGGCGGAGTCGATGATGCCGAGCTGGTCGCGCAGCCACTGGATGAGGGATCCGGTCACGGCGATCGAGCCCTCGAGCGCGTAGTGCGTCGGCCCGTCGCCGAGCTTGTAGCCGACGGTGGTGAGCAGCCCGTTCTTCGAGTGGACGATCTCCTCGCCCGTGTTGAAGATCAGGAAGCAGCCCGTGCCGTAGGTGTTCTTGCTCTCGCCGGTGTTGAACGCCGCCTGGCCGAAGGTGGCCGCCTGCTGGTCACCGAGGATGCCCGCGATCGGGGTCTCCCGCAGCAGCGAGGAGTCCTCTGCCGCGCCGTAGACCTCGGAGGAGGAGCGGATCGACGGCATCATCGACTTCGGCACGCCGAACGCGTCGAGGATGTCGTCGCGCCACTGCAGCGTCTCGAGGTCCATGAACATCGTGCGCGAGGCGTTGGTGACGTCGGTCGCGTGCACGCCGCCGTCCACGCCGCCCGTGAGGTTCCAGAGGACCCAGCTGTCGGTGGTGCCGAAGAGCAGGTCGCCGGCCTCCGCCTTGGCGCGCGCACCCTCGACGTTCTCGAGGATCCACGCGATTTGGTGCCGGAGAAGTAGGTCGCCAGCGGCAGGCCGACGATCTCCTTGAACCGCTCGACGCCGCCCTCGGCCGCCAGGCGGTCGACGATCGGCTGCGTGCGGGTGTCCTGCCAGACGATCGCGTTGTAGACCGGCTTGCCGGTGGTCTTGTCCCAGACCACCGCGGTCTCGCGCTGGTTCGTGATGCCGACCGCGGCGATGTCGTGGCGCGTCAGATCGGCGCGGCTGAGGGCCAGGCCGATGACCTCCTGGACGTTGGCCCAGATCTCCGACGCGTCGTGCTCGACCCAGCCGGCCTGCGGCAGGATCTGCTCGTGCTCCTTCTGACCGGTGGCGATGATGCTGCCCTTGCGGTCGAAGATGATGGCGCGACTCGACGTCGTGCCCTGGTCGATCGCGATGACGTAATCAGCCATGTGCAGTTCTCCTTTGAATAGCGGTTTGGGTTACTTTGCGAGGTGCAGCAGCACCGGCGAGAGCAGCGCGGCGATGGTGCCGCCGAGGAGCGGGCCGACGACCGGCACCCAGGAGTACGACCAGTCGCTC
>NZ_NCKN01000155.1 GCF_002257455.1 Microbacterium sp. 13-71-7 | reverse complement strand
GGTCAGCAGAAGCCCCTCCCGCTCGTAGTAGCGCAGGGTGTGCGCGGTCAGCCCGAGCTCGTGCGCCGCCTCGGAGATCGAGCGCGTCGTGGTGGTTTCCGGCATGCGCCCCACGCTACGACTTCGAGTGCACTCGAAGTCAAGCGGGAACGGGATCAGACCGCAGCGAGCACCGACAGCACGTTGCCGGCGGGGTCGGTGAACCAGGCGATGTCGGGTCCGCGGCCCGGACCGCCGTGTGCGATGCCCTTCTCATCGGTGCCGAGATCCGGATCCGTGTAGATCTTGGTGACGACGCCGCGGGCGTTCAGGTCGTCGACCGCCGCCTCGACGTCGTCGACGGGGAAGTTCAGGATGGTGAAGCTCGCCGGCGTGTGGTCCGGCTTCGCGTAGACCAGGATGGATCCGCCCTGCGGCAGCCGGAGGTCGAGGAAGCCCATCGGGTTGATCGAGACGTCCAAGCCGAGGGTCTCGCCGTAGAAGGTCCGGGCCGCATCGATGTCGTCGACGCTGAACCCGCTGAACGCGTGCGTGGTCTGGAAAGCGGTCATGGTCCCAGCATGCGCCCCTCGGAGGCGCGGGGTCCAGGGGGTGAATGCCGCGTCCCTGGACGGCGTGCCGTCAGGCGCTCAGGCGGATGCTCTCCTGCGTCACAGGCTCGCGGGGATCCAGGCCCTTCGCGAATCGCACCAGCTCATCGAGCGCTGCGTCCGTCATCCGGAACAACTCCGATCCGAGCGAGCCGGCGAGATGCGGGGTGATCATCACGTTGGGCATGTCGTAGAGCGGTGAATCGACGGGAAGCGGCTCCGGATCCGTGACGTCGAGGATCGCGTTGAGACGTCCGCTCGCGCACTCGCGCTCCAGCGCCGGTGTGTCGATCAGGCTGCCGCGCGCCGTGTTGATCACGGTGGCGTGATCGGGCAGCGCCGTGAGCTGCGCCGCACCGATCATCCCGCGGGTCGAGGGAAGCTCCGGCGCATGCACGGAGAGCACGTCCACGCGGGGCAGCATGTCGTCGAGAGCGACCAGTGTGCCTCCGGCCGCCGCGACCTCTTCCGGATCCGCGAACGGATCCGCCACGAGGCACGTCACGTCGTCCAGCTGCCGAACCAGGTCGACGACCCGGCGGCCGATGCGGCTGAACCCCACCACGCCGATCGTGCGGCCGAAGTTGCTGAGTTCCCCGTATCGATCTGCGGTCAGTCCGTTGAGGCGCCGCGAGGCGGGGTCGGCGGCGATGAACGGCGCCTTCTTGCCCGCCATGATGACGGCGGCGAACGTGAACTCGGCCACGGGGGCGGAGTTCACCTCGGCGGCGGAGGTCGCGAGGATCCCACGCTCCCAGAACTCGGGGCTGACCAGGGCGCGCACCGATCCCGCGCAGTGCAGCATCGCGCGCAGACGCGGCATCCGGCCGAGGAGGTCGGCGTCGAGCTGCGGCGCGCCCCAGCCCGTGAGCAGAACCTCGACTCCGGCCAGCCGATCGGCGAGCGCCGGGTCGGTGGGATCGGCGGTCCACAGCGGGTCCGGGACGGACGCGATGCGACGGAGCCGTGCGATGCGGGCGGCGTCGAACTGCGCGTCGAACGCCTCGCGCGACATCACGACGAGCGCTTCGGGGTCGCCTTCTCGGGTCATGGTTCCTCCGCGGGAAAGCGTATACCCTGACTCCGTGACCGCCTTCGACCCCGCGCGTCTGATCCTGCCTCCGGAGGACCGCGCGCTCTCGCCGCACACGGGATGGACGCGCGCGCATTGGGCCGCCGTGGCCGACCACCTGCTGCTCTCGTTGCGGCCGTACTTCACGCCCACCCGCAGCCAGGTGCGCCTGCCGGGGCAGATCAGCAGCAGCGGGGCCGATAGCGACGGGCTGGAGGGCTTCGCGCGCTCGTTCCTGCTGTTCGCCTTCCGCCTCACCGGCGAGCGTGGCCAGGATCCGCACGGGTTCCTGGACTGGTACCGTGACGGCCTCATCGCCGGCACCGACCCTTCGAATCCGGAGCGGTGGATCCTGCCCGCCGAGCAGGCGCAGGCCGAGGTGGAGGCGGCCTCGATCGCGCTCGGGCTGCAGCTCACCCGGCCGTGGCTGTGGGACACGCTCGACGCGGTCGCGCAGCAGCGCATCGTGGACTGGCTGGCCCTGAACCCCGTGGGCTGGTACCCCGACAACAACTGGCTGTGGTTCCGCATCACGGTCGAGACGTTCCTCGCCTCGGTCGGCGGTCCGCACGACCCCGCGCGGATCGCCTCCGACCTCGCCCGCATCGAGGACTGGTACCGCGCCGACGGCTGGTGGGCCGACGGCGCGGCCCGCGCCTACGACTACTACTGCGGCTGGGCGATGCACCTGTACCCGCTGCTCTGGGCGGGGGCGCAGGGATCCGCGGAGTTCGGATCCGGTGCCCTCGGGCCCGTGTTCCGCGCCCGGCTGACCGAGTTCCTCGACGACTACGCCGCGCTCATCGGCGCGGACGGCATGCCCGTGCTGCAGGGGCGCAGCCTGATCTACCGGTTCGCGACGGCCGCGCCGCTCTGGATGGGCGCGGTCACCGGCGCCACCCGGCTGCCGCTCGGCCTGCTGCGCCGGGCCGCGTCGGGCCAGCTCCGCGCGTTCGTGGAACGCGGGGCGATCGACGAGCGCGGTCTGCTCACGATGGGACTGTTCGGCGAGTGGCCGGCGATGGCGCAGTCGTATTCGGGCGGCGGCTCGCCGTACTGGGCGTCGAAGGGGTTCCTCGGCCTCGTACTGCCGGCGGACCACGAGGTCTGGACGGCGGTGGAGGAGCCGCTGCCGATCGAGCAGGGCGATGTGCGCCGAGTGATCCGGCCCGCCGGCTGGCTGGTCAGCGGCACCGCGGCCGACGGCATCGTGCGCGTGATCAATCACGGCGCGGACCACGCGTTCGAGGGCGACCGCATCGGCGATTCGGCGCTGTACGCCCGGTTCGGTTATTCCAGTGCGACGCTGCCGCCGCTCACCGGCGCGACGATCGACGATCCCGCCGACAGCATGGTGGGCGCGCTCGACGCCGAGGGGCGGTCCACGCACCGCACCGGGTTCGCCCGCGGCGTGATCGGCGACGACGGCATCGCGGCGTTCGCGAGCTCTACGGCCGACGCGCACTGGGTGGACTCGAGCATCGACGCCCCGACGTACGACCACGGATCCGGGCGCGCCGGCGTCGTGACGGACGGCCCCGTGCTCGCCACGGCGAGCGTCGTCCGCGGAGCGTGGGAGGTGCGCGCGACCCGGCGGCTGCCCCGGGAGGGGGTCGCCGGGACGCCGCTGCCGGTGCGCGTGAGCGGCTGGCCGCTGACCGGCACCGCCGCGGCGAGCATGGAGAGCGGGGACGCGGAGATCGCGCTCGACCTGGACGGGATGCGCTCCGAGTTGCGCGCGCTCTCGGGCGCGCCGGCGACGTCGGTCCGCACGGAGACCGGCGTCTCGCCGATCGGCGCGGTCACCTCGATCCCGCGACTCGACTTCGCCGAGGTGGGGGAGGGCGATGTCGTGATCGCGGCGGTCCGCGTGGGGCGCGGCTCCGACCCGGCACCCTCGGCGCGTGCGGTCGTGTCCGACGCGGGGGAGGCGCTCGTCGAGGTGTTCTGGACCGATGGCGCGGTCAGCGCGGTGCGGATCGGCTGAGGCGGCCGCGCCCGGCGCGGTGCCTCGCGCGGTGCTCAGCCCGCGGTCGTGAGGCGGATCGCGTTCGCCCAGGGATCCTCGAACGCGAGCGTCCGTCCGTCGTCGCGCACGGGCACGCCGAAGTGCGTCATGCGCTCCGCGACGGATCCGAGATCGTCCGCCCCCGGCAGCACGATGTCGACGCGGCCGAGGCCCAGCGCCGGGGAGCGCCGGCCCGCGCCCGCGCTGTTCCAGGTGTTCATCGCCATGTGGTGGTGGTAGCCGCCGGCGCTCACGAAGAGGGCCGATCCGCCGAGCTCCGAGGTGGTCTCGAACCCGAGCCGGTGCACGTAGAACTCGCGTGCGGACGCCACGTCGCCGACGGAGAGGTGCACATGCCCGACGGTCGCGCCGCCGATCACAGGGTCGGCCGCGCCGCTCTCGGTGAGGTGCTCGCCGAGGAACGCGTTCGGGTCCAGGTACAGCGTGTCCATCTCGATCCGGCCGTGCGTCCAGCTCCACTGGGTGCGATCGCGATCCCAGTACAGCTCGACCCCGTTGCCCTCGGGATCCGTGAAGTAGAACGCCTGGCTGACCAGATGATCCGCGCTGCCGGTGAAGGTCCCGGGGGCGTGCTGCGCGACCGAGTACAGCGCGGCGGCGAGGGCCGCCTGGGTCTCGAACAGGATCGCGGTGTGGAACAGGCCCGCGGCACGCGGCGCCGCGTGCCGCAGCTCGGGGCTGTGCTGCAGGATCACGACCGGCCTCGTGCCCCGGCCGAGCACCACGCGGTCGCCCTCGGCGGACAGCACCCGCAGCGTGACGGCGTCGCGATAGTACGCGGTCATCGCGTCGAGGTCGGCGACGAGCAGCGTCACGGCGCCCATCGCGGTGTCGGCGGCGAGGAGATCGGAGCGGGAGGAGGTCACGATCTATGCAACGGAATGGACCGGGGTTCCATTCCTGGCGGACGTACGACCGCGGGGCGGAATCGTGTCCGAGGCCGGGCTCACGGCCGCAGCGCCGCCTCCCAGCGCGTGCCCGTGGTGAGCAACCGGGGCAGGCCCGCCACGAGCCCGCGGCGGGGGAGCGCGTTCATCATCGCGCTCTCCGTGGGCAGCCGGCGCTGCTCGCCACGGCTCAGCCGTTCGAGCGCGTGCAGCAGCGCGAGCGGGTGGGACTCCAGAGCGCTGTGCCCGTTGTCGATCTCGACGAGCACGGTGTCCGGCGCGGCGGCGGCCACGCGGCGCGCCACCGCGGCGGGCGTGCGCAGATCGCGCGAGCCGGTCAGCAGCACGGTGGGCCAGTGGAAGCCGGCCGCCGCGGCCGTCAGGTCGAAGGGCTCGCCGGCGAAACGGGGGAACCGGTCGGCGATGGCCGCGTACGTGAGCGAGGGGTCGAGCGCGGAGCCGTCCGGATCCGGCCCGAACCCCAGTTCGCGGAACGCGATCGCGCCGACCAGATCGAACTCGTAGAACCCGGGAACGTGCGCCTCGGACTCGGCCTTGTCGACGTACGCCTCCAGGGCCGACCACACCGGCCCGTGCATGCGGGACTCGTGGCGGGGACGCCCGCTTCGATCGGTGCGCCGCACATCGTGCACGCGCCGGCGCAGCAGCGGCTCGAGCAGCCCCTCCCCGCCCAGCTCGTAGGCCGCGCGCAGGACGCCGAGGAGGATGCGCGGATCCGACCCGTCGTCGAGCAGCTCGCGCACCGCCGCGGTGATCCTGGTGTCCCCGTCCAGGAACAGCCCGCGGATCATCGCGCGCTCGGCGTCGCGATCCGCGACCGACTGCAGGGCGGAGTCCAGCAGCATCCCGGCCACCCGGTCAGGGTGGCGGGCGCCGAACGCCGCGGCGACGTAGCTTCCGTACGAGGATCCGGAGAGGTACGCGCGCGGCACGCCCTCCTGTTCCAGGACGGCGGCGAGGTCGTCGATCACGTCGACCATGCGCATCGCGGACAGCGGCAGGCTGCCGCCGGCGAGGTCGGCCCTGGACAGGCCGACGCCGCGGTGCTCCATCATGATGACGTCGAGCCCGAGGGCTGCGGCCCTGCGCCGGAACCTCCGGTAGGGCAGCACGGATCCGAGTCCCGGACCTCCGGGGATCACGACGATCGGCGCCGCGGAGCGCGGTCCGCTGCGCACATACGCGAGGTCGAAGGCCGGCGCGGTCGGCGTCGCGGGGCGGCGCACGCGGCGCACCCCTCGTACGGAGGCGGCGAGCAGGCGAGGCAGCGCGCTGGGCGCGTGCGTCCCGCGTCCCGCCTCGATCCTCGTGTCCGCCATGGGTCGATTATGCGTGCCGGGCGATCAGGGGAGGCTGTCCGGCGCCTATCAGCGCGGTTAAGGTCGTTCGGGCGCTTCGACAGGCCCGGCGACCTGGCTCGACTCAGCGATCGGGCCCGGCGACAAGGCTCAGGTTCCGGGCTTCGCCATCGCCTCGACGGCGTCGTCGGCCTCGGTCACGATCGCGGCCATCGCGGTCGCGGCCGCCTCGGGGTCGCGCGAGGTGATCGCGGCCGCGACCTCCTGGTGCATCCGCAGCGCGGTCTCGTCCGCCCGGTGGGGCATGAGCGCGTGGGCCGTGCGCCCGTGCAGCAGCTCGGCGACCACGTCGGTGAGACCGGCCAGATAGGGGTTCCCCGAGCCGCGCAGCACGGCGGCATGGAAGTCGATGTCGTGCTGCAGGTAGACGGGCTCGTCGGCTCGATCGCCGTGTTCGACCATCCCGAGCACCGCCTTGACGAGCGTGGCGCGCTGCTCGGGGGAGGCATGGGCGGCCGCGAGACGTGCGGCGAGCGGCTCGATCGCCGAGCGCAGCTGGCTGAGCTCGTGCAGGGTGCGGAGCCGGTCGGATCCGTCCAGTCTCCAGCGGATCACCTCGGGGGCGTATGGGCTCCAGCGCTCGGCCGGCAGGACCTCGACGCCGGCCCGCCGGCGCACCTCGACCATGCCCATGGTCTCGAGGACGCGCACCACCTCGCGCATCGCGGAGCGGGAGGCGCCGTACTCCGCGGCGACGTCGGCGGTGAGCAGCCGGGCGCCCGGCGCGAGCTCGCCCTCCACGATGCGCATGCCGATCGTGTCGAGCAGCCGGCGGTGCTGCGCGGATGCCGCCTCGCGGGTGCCTTCTGCCATGAAGCCCATTATGGCGATAGCCCGGCAAGAAAGAGGGTGGATCCCTTGTAGAGCGGCGTATAGCAGTGGCGTACTTGATTAAGTCCTACTTATCGCTTACGCTGAGGCGAAATCTCTCCGCCAGACCAAGGAAGCTCATGGCTATGTCCTCGATCCCTCTCGCCGCCGTTCCCGGAACGCTCCTCTCGGCCGCAGACCCCGTCCCGCCCACGACGACCGCCCCGGAATGGGTGCTGATCCTCGCGGCGCTCGTCGGCATCGCGACCATCGTGGTGCTGATCACCTGGGTCAAACTGCATCCCTTCCTCTCGCTCCTGATCGGCGCGCTCGTGACCGGCCTCGTCGCAGGCATGTCCGCCACGCAGACGGTCACGAGCTTCTCCAACGGCTTCGGATCCACCGCGGGCGGCGTCGGCGTGCTGATCGCCCTCGGTGCGATCTACGGCAAGCTGCTCGCCGACTCCGGCGGCGCGGACCGGATCGTGGACACCCTGGTCTCCCGGGCGAGCGCCGCGGCGCTGCCCTGGGTCATGGGCCTGGTGGGCGCGCTGATCGGCCTGCCGATGTTCTTCGAGGTCGGACTCGTGCTGCTCGTGCCGGTGATCATCCTGGTCGCCCGCCGCTCCGGCGTCTCGCTCATGAAGATCGCGATCCCGACGCTCGCGGGGCTCTCCGCCATGCACGGCCTGGTCCCGCCGCACCCGGGCCCGCTCGCCGCGATCAGCCTGATCGGCGCGAACCTCGGTCTCACGCTCGCCTTCGGCGTCCTCGTCGCGATCCCGACCGTGATCATCGCCGGACCCCTGTTCGGCCGCCTCGCTGCCCGCTGGGTCGACGTGCCCGTGCCGGCGCTCTTCGAGACCGCCGAGGACACCGCGCAGGCCGGCGAGACCGCGACCGTGCAGGCGCGCAAGCGTCCCGGTTTCGGCACCACGCTGTTCAGCATCCTGCTGCCGGTGGTCCTGATGCTCCTCTCCGCCATCGTCGACATCGTCGCCCCGAACGACACCTCTGCGTTCAAGGGCATCGTCGACTTCCTCGGCAAGCCGGTCATCGCGCTGCTCATCGCCGTGCTGGTCGGCATGGTCGTGCTCGGCCGCGGGGGCGGCATGAGCTCCAAGGAGGTCGGCGCCTCGGTGTCGTCGTCGCTCCCCGCGATCGCCGGGATCCTGCTCATCGTGGGCGCCGGCGGCGGCTTCAAGCAGGTGCTCGTCGACTCCACGATCGGCACGGTGATCGCGCACGCGATCTCGGGCATCGGCGGTGCGCTGCCCATCGTCCTGTTCTTCGCCTGGCTCGTCGCGGTGCTGATCCGCGTGGCCACGGGATCCGCCACGGTCGCCACCATCACGGCCGCCGGCATCCTGCAGCCGCTCGTGCACGACCTCGGCCTCTCGCCCGCCGGATCCGCCCTGCTGGTGCTCGCGATCGGCGCCGGATCCGTCTTCCTCTCGCACGTGAACGACGCCGGGTTCTGGCTCATCAAGGAGTACTTCGGCCTGAGCATCCCGCAGACCTTGAAGTCGTGGTCGATCATGGAGTGCCTGATCTCCGTCGTCGGCCTTGCCGGTGTCATGATCATCGGCGTGTTCGTGGGCTGATCGGGACGGGACGATGATGACGACGCAGACGGTGCCGCCGAGGATCCTCGTGGTGATGGGGGTCTCCGGATCCGGCAAGAGCACACTGGCCGGAGTCCTGGCCGGGCGCCTGGGCTGGGCGCTCGAGGAGGGGGACGACCTGCATCCCGCGGCGAACGTCGCGAAGATGGAGGCGGGGATCCCGCTCACCGACGAGGACCGCCGTCCGTGGCTCGAGCTGATCCGCGACTGGATCGTCGCGAAGCAGGAGGCCGGCGAGCCTGGCATCGTGACCTGCTCCGCGCTGCGGCGCAGCTACCGCGAGATCCTGGCCCGCCCCGGCGTGGAGTTCGTGCATCTCGAGGGCACCAGGCACGACCTCGCCGAGCGGCTCGGCCGCCGGCTCGGGCACTTCATGCCGGCCTCGCTCCTGGATTCCCAGCTCGACACGCTCGAGCCGCTCGGTCCCGACGAGGCGGGTTTCGTCGTCGACGCCGCCCTCCCGGTGCAGGATGCCGCGCAGCAGGTGCTCGACTGGCTCGAGGAGCACGGGACGCCGACGCATCCCTGATGGAGCCGGGGGTCCGCCGAGTGAGGCGGGCCCCGGTTCCGTTCCCGGATCCCGGTCCACCGCTTGCGGCCTGGCGCGTCGGTGCCACAATGGCCCCATGGGGAACGCGGGCAGCGTGGAGCTCGAGTCGGCCAGGGTGGTCCGGCTCCTGCGCGACTCGATCCTGTCCGGGCAGCGCCGATCCGGCGACCGCCTCATCGAGCGCGACATCGCGGACGAGCTGGCCGTGAGCCGGCTTCCGGTGCGGGAGGCGATCCGGCAGCTGCTCGCCGAAGGCATGCTCACCGCGCGTCCGCGGTCGTGGGCCGTGGTCCGTCAGTTCACCGAGGACGACGTGCGCGACATCGCCCAGGTGCGCGACGTGCTGGAAGTGCTCGTGTTCGAGATCGCGGCGCTCCGGCACACGTCGGACGGGATCGCGAAGGTCGAGGCGACGCTCGAGCGCGAGTTCGCGGCGGCGGGCGTCGGGGATGCGGCCGCGGCGCATGCGGCAGGGGCGGAGTTCCATCTGGTCATGGCGGAGCTCGCCGAGAACGCGACGGTCAACGAGATCCTCGGCATGATGCGAGGACGCCTGCTGCTGCTGTTCAAGGACCACGACGACCTGATCGCGATGGCCGAGGACCACGCGCGCATCTTCGAGTCCTTCGCGGCGCGGGATACGGCGACGCTGCGGCTGCGCGTGCAGCGGCACCTGCGCGCCGGCACCGCGACGGCCTTGCGAAAGCTCGCCGCCTACAACGCCGGTGAGGGGCGCATGCGGCGCCTCGCCGGCGATCGGCCCGACGTGAGTTTCTATGATCCCTCGGTCTACGACGAGCTGTCCCAGGAGACCCGCGACTACGTGCCGGCGGTACTGGCCGCGGCCTGGCTGTTCCTGCATCCGGAGAGCTACAACCTGCGTTTCCCGAAAGTGGACGGCCGACCGGGTCAGGTCGTGCTGAAGCGTCCGGCCTCGTTGTCGGA
>NZ_NCKN01000154.1 GCF_002257455.1 Microbacterium sp. 13-71-7 | reverse complement strand
ATTTCGCGCTCATCGGGCTCCGCGTGCGTGCCGGGAGCCGGCGTCAGCCGCGCACGGCGCGAGCCCCGCACGCGCACGATGCGCTGGCGGGATCCGGAGCCCTCGGAGTCGGCCTCCGCAGGCTCAGGCGATGCGGAAGGGTCGCCGTCAGGCATCGTCCACATCGAGCGGCTGGGTGTCGCCGTCCACGCGCGGCGCGTCGAGGGGCACCCCGAGCACCTCGCCGATGCGGCGCGCGACGCCGGCGGGGTCGCTGTACAGATCGAAGGCGTGCACGCGGATGTAGTGCCAGCCCAGGCGCCGCAGCACCTGCGGCCGCAGCCGCAGCGTCTCCCGGAGCGATTCGGCACGCGATTCCGGATCCGGCTCGATCACGACCGCCTTGCCGGCGTGCTGCGCCACGAGCGGCAGCAGTCCGCGGTAGTCCACGTCGACCGAGACGCCGATGCGGCGCAGCTCGCGGGCGAGCGCGAGGGTCAGCGGATCCGCCTGATCCTCCGCGCGCTCCTCGCGCACGTGCCCGGCGAGATCGCCGAGGATCGACATGAGCGTGGCCGCACCGTGATCCAGGCGCCCCTCGTCGAACGAGGAAGGGCGGATCGACGAGACGATCACCATCGAGCGGCGCGCCCTGGTCATGCCGATCGTAAGCAGACGGTCTCCGTCGGGCGAGGACAGGTCGCCGAAGTCGCTGAGCACGCGGCCGTGCTTGGTGACGCCGTAGCCGAGCGAGAAGATCACGCGGTCGCGGCTCTCTGCGGCCTCCTCCTCGAGCGTCAGCACGATGAAGGGCTCCTGCGTGTCCCTGCCGACGAACTCGGCCACATCGCTGCGTCCGGCGAAGGCGATCGACACCGCGGCGAAGACCCGCTCGGCGTGCGTGCGGCTGGCCGTGACGACCATGAGCGACTCGCTGGGACGATGCACCGCATGCTCGACCACGAGCGTCACGACCCGCGCCACCTCGGCCTCGGGGCTCTCCATCGCGCCGGTCTCGGGATGCGGGATCCCCACGCCGCCCTCGACATAGTCCACGGTCAGCGATCCGCGGCCGAGGTAGGACCCCGCCCACGGCAGCGACACGATCTCACCGCCGTAGAAGGCGTCGTTGATGAGCGAGGCCAGATCCTCGCCGCCCGCCCGGTAGCTGCGGGTCAGCGTGACCACCGGCAGCAGCTCGGAGAGGCGCTCGAACACCGACACCTCGTCGAACGGCACCTCCTCCTCGCGGTCCTCCGCGGGCATCGTGGCGACCTGGAACGCGGTCGGCTTCTGCAGCACGGGGTCGCCGAACGCGACGATCTGGCGGGCACGGCGGATCGCCGGCGTCGCCTCGGCGAGGTTGATCGCCGCGGCGTCGACGAGGATCACGGTGTCGAACTCCACCGAGTCCGGCAGATCCGGCACCTGATAGGGCGAGGCGATCCAGACCGGCGCGAGCACGCGCATGAGCGTGGGGGCCGCGGCCACGAGCTCGGCGACCGTGGTGCGGTGCTGCGTGAGCCCGTGCCGGAGGTTCTGCGCCTCCGCGGCCTCGTCCACGATCGAGATCCGCCACTGCCCGCTCAGCTGCCAGGCCAGCAGCGGGCCGGCCGCCCCGGCGTGCGCCTCGTCCACGAGGCGGAAGTCGCGCTCGAGCTGGTCGACGACCGAGGTGTTCGCCCCCAGCAGGGAGCGGTTCTGCCGCAGCGCCTGCTCCAGCAGGGACTGCCACCACGCGTACTCCAGCTCGGCGCCCACCCGATCCTCGGAGAGGTGCCGGGTGGACAGGTCGATAAGAAGCGGCTCGAGGCCGAGGCCCGCGAGCTCGTCTCGGATGCGGGCGCGCTCGATGAGGTTGTCGAAGACGTCCGACTTGGCCGCGAGGCCGGCGAGCGTACGCAGCAGACGGGCGACGGGAAGGGTCGCGAGCGGTTCGCGCCGCCCGAGAGCCGTGTCGAGCTCGGCGAGCTGCGCATCGACGTCGCGCCAGGCGACGGAGACGTCGGCGAGTCCGAGCGGCACCTCGGGTGCGACGCCGGCGTCGACGTAGCGCTGCCATTCGGTGCGCTGGGCCTGGATGCGGGCGAGCGCGTCGTGCATGTCGCCCACGTGCGCGCCGGGACGCACGTACTCCTTGGCGAGCTGGCGCAGCCGGCGACGATTCGCGCCGGTCATCGCCGCGCTGTCCCGGCGGCTGCCGTGCGCCTTGATGAGCTCTCCGAGCGGCCGCTCGAACACGGCCGGAGTGAAGTGGTCGAGCGAGTCGCGGATCCCCCGGAGCAGCCGCAGGTACTCGCCGAGCTCCGAGATCGTCGCGAACGGGCGCATGTGCGTCTGGGCGACGAGCTCGTAGCCCAGCTCGAGCAGCTCCGGCACGGTGCGCGCGTGCAGGGTCTCGGCGAGCGCGTGCACGCGGTGCGCCTCGTCCGACGAGGAGAAGACGACGCCGTACCAGGGCGAGTCGTCGGGACCGAAGCGGAACTCCCCCAGCCGCGCGGCCTGAGCCAGCGCCTCCGCGGCGTGCGTGCGGTCCTCCGCGAGGTTCTCCAGCGCAGCCCGGCCGAGCCGCGCCGTCGTGGTCGGCGGCGTCGGGAGCAGCGCCAGCCTGGTGAGCATCCTGGTCGCGTCGAGCACGCTCGCGCCCAGCGCCGGATCCGTCTCCGTGAGTGCGCGGCGGTAGTCGCGCAGGACCGTCCGCAGCCGCAGCAGGGCGTCGTCGATCTCCGCGAGCTTGGGCGCCGCGGCCTTCTCGTTGCGCCCGATCGCGCGCACCAGATCCCGGCGCACCGAAGCCGGCGAGACGGCGAACCCGTCCAGCCCGATCCCGCTGAGACGGTGTCGCACACCGTCGAGCGTCGAGCGGCGGGGCGAGACGACGAGCACGCGCTTGCCCGCGCGCACCAGTTCGCCGATCGCGTTGATCACGGTCTGGGTCCCGCCCGTTCCCGGAAGCGTCGAGACCGTGAGGGAGTGCCCTGCCGCGATGCGGGCAAGCACCTGCTCCTGCTCGTTGTCGGCATCGAGCAGGAGGTTGTCGGATGCCGGGGCGCGGTCGTCGGGCCCGGCCGCGGACGGCTGAGGTCCCGGCGCGGAGACGCGCTCGCGGTCGGCGGCGTGGCCGGCCAGCGCGTTGAGCATCGGGTGGTCGAGGTCGTGCGCGTCGCGCGCCATCGCGGTGCCGACGTCGGCGAACGTGGACACCATCATGCGCGGCTGCACCGAGAAGGTGTCGACGGACGAGGTGGCCGCGCGCAGCATGTCGATCGCCGGCTGCGGCGCGAACACGCCGTTCTGATACGCCAGGGCTGCGAGGCGCGCGTCGTCGATCGAGATCCCGAAGTGATCGCGCGCGATGCGCACGAGCTCGGGATTCAGGAAGAACTGCCCGTGCAGCTTCAGCTCGTAGTCGGCGTAGTGCCGGCGGATCGCGAGCGGGCGCAGCAGCATCGGCGCGGCGTAATCGACGCCGCCGATCCGCCAGGTGCACAGCCCGACCGCGAGGTGCACGGCGTCGAGGCCGCGCACCGTGCGCAGCTCGGTGTTCTTCGCCGTGATCCGGTCGGCGGCAAGACGGGCGCCGCGGAGCCCCACCTCGTCGCGGAACAGATTGGACAGCAGGGTGGAGCGGCCCGTGATGAACTGCGGCAGGCTGCCGGGGTGGGCGCGCGAGATGTCGATCCCGCCGGCGGCGACATCGCGATAGGCGGTCAGCGGCGAGGGGCCGCCGAGTTCCGCCGCTTCCGCCCTGAGGCGGGCTCGCTCCGCGGTCGCCGCGTGCACCGCCTGCACGCCCGGCTCTGCCACATCGACGTCGCCGGGCGTCACGGACTTCTCCTCCGCGTTCTTCCCGTCACGTCGCCACACACGACAAAGACTAGGCGTGGTGGATGGGCAGAACCGTCAGATCCACTGGGTTTCGCCGTATTCAGGTGCTTTCCCCCTCCACAGCGGGCCTTTTCCGGATTCTCCGCACCGATTGCGCTACCGGCCGTCCTGCGCGCACGCGGTGACCGAGGATGGGTGCATGACCTACCGCTACGACTTCGCCGACACCCCCTTCGGTGATGCGCTGTGTGTGTTCTCCGACGAGGGGCTCGTGGCGTTCGACCTGCCGGAGGCGATGCACCGCGACTCGCCCTGGGCCCTCGAGGCGACCGCGCGGATGCTGCACGCCGTGCCGGAACCGGATCCGGGCGCGAGTGCCGAGATCGACGCATTGCTGCACGCGTACTTCTCCGGCGAGCCGATCCGCTTCGATCACGAGCTCGCCCTGGACTGGCGGCTCGTGAACGGGTTCACCCGCTCCGCACTGCTGTCCGTGTGCGAGATCCCCTGGGGCGAGAGCGCGAGCTACGGCGAGGTCGCGGCGATGGCGGGCAGTCCTGGGGCCGCCAGGGCCGTCGGGACGGCATGCAGGAACACCCCCTTCTCGATCGTCGTCCCCGTGCACCGCGTGGTGCGTGCGGACGGCTCCCCCGGCGAGTACGGCGCGCACCCCGAACGCAAGCGATACCTCCTGGACCTGGAGGCGGATGCGGCCGCCCGAGCCCGTCCCGCGCGCGACGTCCGCTCCGGCGTGTAGGCCGCCGGGGCGGACGCCCCCTCTCCGAAAGGGCATATGCCTTCGGAAAAGGGGCGTCACATCGTCCGCGGCAGGGCCGGAATGGGGGGACGAATGGTCCGCCCGATCGATGCCGCCGACAAAAGCTCCCGCTCCCGCATCCGGACACCGTCGCGACAGAGGCGCATCAATGGTCACGGCATGCGGCTTCGTCGGCCGGCTGTGCATTCTCCGGCACGCCCTCACCGGCGCCGGAATGATAGCGTCGACGCTACAAACGACGGGACGGGGCGCACGCCCCGGAAACGGTAGTCGGGTGAATTCGTTCGAGACAGTCGGATCCGATGCGGATCTGGTCGCACAGGCGGTGCGCGAGCTGATCCGGCGCACCCGCTTCCCCGTCGCCTTCGGCGGGCTGCTCGACAGCGGCGAGGTTCCCGTGACCGCGATCGTCGGCTCCCGCACGCGGAGCCTCGAGGGGCTCCGCGTCCAGCCGCAGCGCGGCCTCGGCGGGCGCGCGATGATCGAGCTGCGCCCCCGCATGACGCACGACTACGGCGCCTCTCAGCAGATCACGCACGACTACGACGGCTTCGTCCTGGGCGAGGGGCTGCGCACCCTGCTCGCGATCCCCGTGATCGTGTCGGGGCGGCCGCGCGGCGTGCTCTACGCCGGCTCCTGGGAGGAGCCCCCGGCCGGCGGGATCACCACCGCCCCGGCGATGCAGATCGCCGACGCGCTCGCCGGTGAACTGCGCATCCGCGAAGAGGTGGAGCGACGACTGCGCTCCGCGAGCGCGCCCACTCCCCCGCCGGCGCTGAGTCCCGCCCACCGGGAGGAGCTGCGGGAGAGCTTCGCCGAGCTCCGATCGATCGCGGCCCTCGTGCCGGATGAGGCCGTGCGCGAACGCCTCGGCGACCTCGAGCGTCGTCTTGTGGCCCTCTCCGCTCCGTCCCCGCTTCCCCGCACCTCCGACGTGCACCTCTCCCCGCGCGAGCTCGACGTGCTGAGCTGCGCAGCCCTCGGACACACCAATGCGCAGGTCGCCGCCGAGCTGGGGCTGCGCGAATCGACGGTGAAGGCCTATCTGGGCACCGCGATGGCGAAGCTCGACGCCCCGACCCGGCACGCGGCCGTCGCGCGGGCACGGCGCGACGGCCTGATCCCCTGAGTCGCACTGCCCTGCTCCTGCCCAGGCGCCCGCGGTAACCTCGACACAGCGCATTGCGCACCCGGACGAGGCGGGCCAGTACCCGGACAGCGAAAAGACTGGCTCTCAGGAGGCCCGCCGTGGCGTGGATCGTGCTCATCATCTCCGGAGTCTGCGAGGCCGTCTGGGCGACGGCCCTCGGCAAGTCCGAGGGATTCACCCGACTCTGGCCCAGCGTCCTCTTCGTGATCGGCCTCGTCGCGTCGATGTTCGGACTGGGCTGGGCGATGCGGGAGATCCCCACCGCCACCGCCTACGCGGTGTGGGTGGGCGTCGGCGCCTCCCTCACCGTCATCTGGGCGATGATCACCGGTGATTCCGATGTTTCCTGGATCCGGATCCTGTTGATCCTCGGCCTGGTGGGATGCATTGTCGGATTGAAGCTGATCGATCCGGGACATTCATGACATTCCGCATTCCAATCATTGCCACGGACAATTCCTGCACGTAGATTTGTCGCCATGGCACGCAAAATCGTTCATCAGCTCGTCGACGATATCGACGGATCCGTTCTCGAGGTGGGCGAGGGCGAGACCGTGCATTTCTCGCTCGACGGTTCCGCCTATGAGATCGACCTGACCAGTGCGCACGCCGCAGACCTGCGTGCGGCGCTCGCTCCGTTCATCTCTTCCGGCAGGCGCACGCAGCGCGCGGCGACCGGGCGACCGTCCGCCGCCGCCAAGCGCCCGAACCGCAACCCGGAGACCGCGGCGATCCGCACCTGGGCCGGCGACAACGGCTACAAGCTCTCGGAGCGCGGCCGCATTCCGGCCGATGTGATCGAGGCCTACCGCGCCGCGCACTGATCGCGAAACACGAACGGAAAGGGACCGCCCGAATGGGCGGTCCCTTTCCGTTCGTGCCCCCGACAGGATTCGAACCTGCGACCTGCCCTTTAGGAGAGGGCCGCTCTATCCGACTGAGCTACGAAGGCGCTCTCCCAGTCTAACGAGCACTCGACGCCCTATGCCGCCATCGCCAGGTACGGCTCCCAGCGGGGGTCGCCCCGCTCCGAACCGCGCACGGTCCATCCCGTCCCCCGCGGCGGAGCGGGAGTCAGTCGCAGCTCCCACCCCATCTCCTGCGGCGTGCGGTCGCTCTTGACGTTGTTGCAGCGCAGACAGCAGGCGACGAGGTTCTCCCAGGAGTTCTTGCCTCCGCGCGAACGCGGCAGCACGTGATCGATGGTGGAGGCGGACTTGCCGCAGTAGCCGCAGCGGTTGCCGTCGCGGCGCAGCACCCCGCGTCTCGTCACCGGCGCGTACCGGGCTCTCGGCATCCGGACGTACCGGCTCAGCACGATCACGGCGGGGCGGTCGAAGCGTCCGCTCGCCGCCCAGACGGGATCGTCGACGGCGCATTCGACGACGGACGCCTTCTTGTTCATGACCAGCACGATCGCGCGTCTGAACGACACGACCGCGAGCGGTTCGTACCCAGCGTTGAGCACCAGTGTGCGCATCCTTCATCCCTTCGATCCGACCGGGACGGCTTCCCGGTCTCTCGACCGTGCGCAGACGGAGGGTCCGCAGGATACGAAAACGGCGCTGTCTACGAGAGACAGCGCCGTGAACGCACGGGTGATCCGTGCAGATCCTGCGGGCAATGCCGAAGAACGAGTCGACCGAGTGCATCCGTGGTTCGGATGCTCGGTATTCGTCCCATCGTGTTCCTCCGCCCTTGCGACGACGGAATCAGGCTAACCCATGCCCCGGCGACGACGCGGAGAACTTCCGGTGAACGCCGGGTCCGATCAGCGGACGTTGACCTGGAGCCACGCGAGCGGGTCGATCTCGGTGTTGTTCACGAGCACCTCGAAGTGCAGGCAGGATCCGGACACCCAGCCGGTGTTCCCGACCTCGCCGAGGTACTGGCCGGCGGTGACGCACTGACCGACCCCGACGGCTCGGCTGCCGTAGTTCATGTGGCCGTAGAGCGTGGAGATCGCGGCGGATCCGCTCAGCGCGGGGTGGGCGAGCTCGATCGTCTCGCCGTAGCCTCCGTAGCTGTCCTGGGAGATCGTGACGCAGCCGTCGGCGGCGGCGTAGATCGGAGTGCCGATCGGCGCGGCGAAGTCCTGGCCCATGTGGCTGCGACCGCTGCGGGCGGCTCCGAATCCATCGCTCAGCGTGTACGAGCCGGCCGCCATCGGGTAGATGACCTGTCCGGGGTTCGCGATCGGTGCCATGTTGCTGCGGACGGACGCGACCGAGGGCTTGGCGGCGGCGGCTTCCGCCGCGGCCTTGGCGGCGGCGAGAGCGGCCGCCTCCGCCTTCTTCTGCTCGATCTCCTGCGGAGTCGTCGCGGCGAAGGAGCCGCGGGTGGAGGCGACGGCCGTCGCCTCGGAGGCGACGACGATCGACTGCGCGTGGCCGGCCGCGATCTGCTGAGCGGTCGCCGGCGAGGCGGTCGCGGGCGCGGCGCCGGTCGCGAGCGCGGGCAGGGCGATCGCGGTCACCAGCGCTCCCACGGCGGCGACGACGGCGAAGGTGCGGATCGGGCGCACCACGGAACGGGAGACCGGACTCTTCGCACGCTTCGGGGAACGCGTGGCGACGGATGTGTCGGTCTTTTCGAGTTCTTCAGCCAAGGGCTTCCTCCAGGCCTCGGCGCCGTGCGTCGGCTCGTCCGTACTCGCGTGCACGTCGGGATTTCGACGCACATCATGATGACCACGGCGGTGACGAACCGGGAGGCGGCCGCCGGGGTTATCGCCGACGGGCTTCTCGTCGACGACCTCCCCGACGTTACCCGATCGTGATGAATCTGTCACCCCCTGATTCGGGATGGCCGATCCGAGGGTCGGGCTCGGGCGCGAATGCCGGTCAGCCCGCGTTCGCGGCGAGCCAGGGCTCGGGGTCGATGACCGAGCCGCCGATGCGCACCTCGAAGTGCAGGTGGGATCCGTAGGAGTTGCCGGTGTTGCCGACGAGCCCGATGAGCTGGCCCGCGGAGACCTGGTCGCCCGCCTCCACCATCCGGCTGCCGTAGACCATGTGACCGTAGCGGGTCTCGACCATGGTGCCGTTGAGGTTGCTCATGATCATCATGGAGACGCCGTAGCCGCCGATGCTCTCGGCGGAGGCCGTCACGGTGCCGGCGGCAGCGGCGTAGATCGGGGTGCCCTCGGGGGCGATCATGTCCCAGCCCTCGTGGCCGCGCCCCGAGCCGGGGCCCTCACCGGGGGTGAAGCTGGTGACCGGGTAGCGCACGGCGCCCGACCCCGGGGCGACCAGCGCCATCCCGGCGAGAGACGGGCGGGAGCTGCTGGCGGTCGAAGCCGCAGCCGCCGAGGCGGCCGCGGCGGCGGCGCGCGCAGCGGCGGCTTCCTCGGCCTTGCGCTTCTCGATCTCGTCAGGCGTGGTCGCGGCGAACTGCCCTCGCGTGCTCGGAGCCTGCGTGGCCTCGGACGCGACCACGATCGACTGCGCGTTGTCGGCCGCCAGCTGCTCGGTGGTCACCGGGGCGGCATCCGCGGCACCGCTCGTCGAGACGAACGCCGGAAGGGCGATCGCGGCGACCAGGGCGCCGACCGCTCCGAGGATGGCGACCGTCCGCACCGGCCGCACGAAAGCAGCGGATCGGGTCGCAGCCTTCTGCCGCGCGGTCGGGTCCGCACTCGTCCGGCTCGTGGTCTCGATCGTGGTCTCAGGCAAAGTCTGTCCTCCGGCCTCTGCGCATCGGGCGCCGGTCCGTCGTCGATCGGGTCGGTCCGCACAGGGTTCGGACACATGTCTCCCCACGGCGGCGACGGGCCGATGAGGCGAGCGCCGTGGAGTCCGTCGGCGCGCTTCTCGCGGACGGCCCTCTCGACGCTACCGGAAAGTCACGAACGTGTCACGCTGCCCCAAGGATCCGCTGAACGCCGGAATCCCGCGGATCCGGCCGTGCGCGCACAGGCGACGTCCAGCCGGCGGGGCCCGGCGCGGCCGTCGAGTTCCTCAGGCGACCAGGAAGATGTGCGAGGCGAGCTCGACCGGGAGCTCGAGCCCCTCGTCCTGCCCGTCCACCTCGATGAGCACGTAGCCCTCGTTGAAGCGGAAGCGGCCGCGCGCCCCGGGGACGACCCCGGCGTCGCGGAGCTGCTCCAGCAGCTCGGGATCCACCTGCGCGGGCTCGGCGAGACGGCGCACGGTGCCCTCGGTGGGCGTGCCGGCGGTGTTCATGTGCTCGACCAGACCGATC
>NZ_NCKN01000006.1 GCF_002257455.1 Microbacterium sp. 13-71-7 | reverse complement strand
ACACCGCCGGACATCGGCAGAGCGTGCGCGGTCTTCCGGTCGAGCGGGTGCAGGAGCTGCTGCAGGAGCGGGCGCTGAGCCGGTAGGGGCGGGGAAGCGGCTGGCGAGGGCACCCGCGTTCGCGGTCGAGAAGGCGAGGAAGATGTCGCCCGAGAAGTGGGATCCCGCGGTCCCCGTGCGCGCGAGGCCCAGCGAGACTCTCCGCGCCATCGCCGTGCACTGTCCGGGCAGCAGCGGCGCGTCCGTCGCCACGACCACGATCACGCTGCCCGCTCCCTGCGGCGGCATCGCCGGACCCGCCGCGGCAGGTGCCGCCGCCGCGTTCGCCTCCGTCGCGGACTCGGCCTTGAGCGCAGGCCCGACGTGCTCTCCGCGCACCGTCAGCTCCGACATCTCGCCGAAGTTCGCCTGCAGGAACACGCCGACCGTGTACTCGGCGTCGCCCAGCACGACCCGTCTCGACGCGGTCCCGGATCCGCCCTTGAACCCGTAGCAGATCATCCCGGTGCCGCCGCCGACGGCGCCCTCGTCGACGGGCCCCGTCCGGGCGGCGTCCAGTGCGCCGACGGCGTGCTCGGGGCGCACGTGCAGGCCGTTGATGTCGTTCAACCGGCCGTCCCACGTCTCCGCCACGACCGGGAGGAGCCATTGATCCGCTGCCCCGGGGACCACGTCGAGCATCCAGCGGATCGCGCCCTCGTGCGCGGCGCCGACGGAATGGGTGTTGGTGATGAGCACCGGGGTGCCGAGGCTCCCCGACTCGGCGATCCACACGGATCCGGTCATCTCCCCGTTGCCGTTCAGCGCATGCACCCCGGCGGCGACGGGGGTTCCGGCGCCGGCGCGGCCTCGCGGCAGGATCGCGGTGACGCCGGTGCGGACGACGGCCGCCCCGCCGTCCTCGATGAGAGTGGTGTACCCGACTTCGACGCCCGGCACATCGGTGATCGCATTGTGCGGGCCTGGGGTCCCTCCGCGCACCAGTCCGAGATCGTGCGCGCGTGCCCGGCTCATCCGCGCACCTCGTCCTCGAGCTCCTCGTCCGCGGGCAGCGGGAGCGTCCAGCGATCCGGCTTCCCGCGCAGGTAGAGCGCGTAGTAGAGCAGACCGACGGCGAAGATCCCGACCGCGACCGCGACGGGGACCCAGTCGGCGATCAGGCTCATCACCAGGATCACGAGCGTCGCGAGCGTCATCAGGATCGGCGCCGCGGGCCACATCGGCATCCGGTACTCGGCGGCGTCGGTGGTGTGGTTGATCCGTCCCACGAACGCGGCGAGGCCGACCAGGGCGTAGAGGATGACGATGCCGGCGCTCGTCGCGACGAGCAGGACGTTGAACGGCACGAGCCAGAGGCAGAGCGCGGCGATCACCCCGACGATGATCGTCGCGACCACGGGGGTGCGCAGCGTCGGGTGGATCCGCCCCAGGGGGCGGTTGATCGCGTCGGGCCACGAGCGATCCCGCGCCGAGGAGAACAGGGTCCGGCCGAACTGCAGGATGATCGCGAGCACCGCGTTGATCACGGCGACGGCGATCCCCACGCTGACCAGGGTGTTGACGACGGGCCCCGCGCGCTCGGTGAGGAACAGCGTCATCGGCGAGGGCGACGCGACGAGCGCCGCGAGGTCCTTCGAGCCCAGCAGCACGGCGATCGTGGGGACGATCTCCGCGACCACGGCGATCAGCAGCGACCACAGGATCGCGCGGCCGATCGTGGAGCGGGCGTTCTTGGTCTCCTCGGCGTAGTAGACCGCGGCGCCGTAGCCGTTGAACGCGAACAGGGCCGTGGCCGTGTACGAGACCACGAGGCCGGCGGACGCGCTCACGAGCACGCCTCCCGGACCGCTCGTCGCGACCGTCCACAGCGTGGAGATCGGCTGGCTCACGTGCAGGAAGCCCACCACCGTGAGCACGACCAGCGCGCCGATCTCGAGGATCAGGAAGATGCCGGTGACCCACGCGTTGGTCTTGATGCCGAGGCAGGCGATCACGGTGGTCACCAGGATCACGACGATCCCCACCCACCCGCCCCCGAGCGCCTCGGAGAGCACTCCGAGGTACTGCCCCGCGCCCGAGGCGATCACGCCGATGATCAGCACGCCGCTGACCAGGTTCAGCAGGAACAGCCCGAAGCCCCAGGGCTTGCCGAGCGTGCGCGCGACGAACGCGTACTCGCCGCCCGTGATCGGGAAGGCGCTGGAGAGCTCGGCGTAGCAGAAGGCGACGAACACGCCGACGAGCGCGCCGATGAGGAAGGCGAGCGCCGATGCCCCGCCGATGCCGTTGATGATCGCGGGCACGATGATGAAGACGCTCGACGCGGGCGTCACGGCCGAGAGCGTGATCAGGATGTTCTCCTTGAAGGTCAGCCCACGCGACAGCTGCTGTGGGTACTTCCCCGCCTCGGGGATGATCCCCGGAGCTTTCGCCCCCCGCGCGCCGGCGGCCTCGCCGAGCTCTTCCTGCAATCCGTCGCTCATCCTCGAGCCTTTCGTCGGGTATGGATATTTGATTGCCCAGTCAAAAGCACGCGCCCTGTTAAGTCAACGAATCAATGCAATATTCTGACTGACGAATCAAACTCGAAACATTTGGGGCCGAATCCGGTCGGATCCGACAGCGGACCGCCCGCCCTGAGAGGATGGGCGCATGGCAAGCGCGAAGAAGACAGCGGAGCGTCGCGACCAGCTGATCCTGGCGACGCTCGACGCGATCCGCGATCGCGGGATCGCGAATCTGCGCATCCAGGACGTCGCCGAGCGCGCGGGGGTCTCCACCGGTACGGTGCACTACCACTTCAACGACCTCGACCAGCTGATCAGCGACGTCTACAGCTGGGCGTGCGAGCGGTTCTACACCACGCGACTGCAGGCCCTCGCCGACATCGAGGACGCGCGTGATCAGCTCGCCGCGATGATCGATGCCGGCGTGCCGCAGAGCCAGCACGATGCGCTGGTCATCGCGATGCACGACGTCGACCTGTTCCGCAGGGGCAGCCCGAACATGGCCTCGCTGCTGCAGGCGCTGTACGACCGCCAGGTCGCTCTCTACTTCTCGGCGCTGCAACTCGGCGTCGCCCAGGGGCACTTCCACCTGGCAGGCCCCATCATCGACCTCGCGCAGAACTTCGTCGCGCTCGAAGACGCCTACGAGATGCACATCATCAGCGGCAACGGCTCGGCGGGTCCGCGACGCGCGCGCGAACTGCTCCTCGGCTACGCCCGCATCGTGACCGGCTGCGCCGAACTCTCCCTGCGGAGCTGAGCCGCGAGCCGGATCAGCCTCCGATCAGGACGCGCCGCGCGGCCCGGAGAGCATTCCGCGCTCATCGGCCGGGGCGGGCTTCTCGGTGCTGCGCCAGGCCGGGGCGATCCTCGGGCGGTCGTCCCTACTCCCAGGCGGCGGCGTCGGGATCGATGCCGTGCGCGCGGGCGTTCGCATCGACGATCGTGCGGAACCAGGCGGCCAGTCCGGGTCGGATCCCGTCGTAGTGCGCAGCGAAGCCCGGATCCGCGGCGTACATCCGCACCATGCAGACCTGCATCGACCGGCTGAGCGGGAAGTAGGACGAGAACACCGCGCGATGGCGATCGACGAGGCGATCCGCGGCGGCGTCCCCTGGCCCGAGGCCGGCGTCGAAGGCCGCACCGAGCGCCTGCTCGAAGTCCGCCGTGGCGTCGGCGATCGCCTTCCACTCCTCGGCGGAACGCTCGGCCGAGCGTTCCGCGTACTGCGCCCATTGCGGCGTGGCCCCCCAGCGCGCTCGCGCGCCGTCGATCCAGGAGGGGTCCCAGTCGGGGCCGAACACGGCGACCTGCTGCTCGGGGGTGAGCAGCACCCCGCGCTCGTGCGCGGCGATCATCCGCTCCAGCCCGGTGTCGAGCTGCGCGAGCCGGGCGATGCGCTCCCGGATCCGTTCCCGCTGCCGTCGCAGTTCCGCGGGCGCCTGGGCGCTCGGATCGTCCAGCAGGGCGCGGATCGCGGCCAGCCCCAGCCCGAGCTCGCGGTAGAGCAGTATCCGCTGCAGTCGCTCGAGGTCGCGGGTCGTGTACAGGCGGTACCCGCCCGTCGATCGGAGCGACGGGCGGGCCAGCGCGATCTCGTCCCAGTGGTGCAGGGTGCGCACCGTGATGCCGAGCACGTCCGCGGCGCGGCCCACGGTCAGGCCGTCGCCGATCCGCACGCCCGGGGCGTCGAGGATCCGGCGTTCAGTCATCCTCCTCATTCTGCCCGCCGTCCGCGCCGACCGGCCCGGTGATGCCCATCGCCGCGAGATTCCGGGCTCCCTGACTCTCCGGCACATAGGGCTTGGCCGCGGTGAACACGACCCGCACGCGCTCCGGCGTCACGACCTCGACGTCCCGGGTGTTCCAGAACGTGTCCGTCGGCCCCTGCACCGCGTCGGGGTCGAGCGCGCGACAGGCCGCCGCGATCGGCTCGATCTGCTGCATCACGCAGGAGAAACCGACGGTCATCGCCGGCGTCTCCTCCTGCACCTCGTCGGCCCGCACGAGCAGCACGTCCTGGAAGGCCCAGCGGCGCAGGTGCACCACGCGACCCGGTGTGCGGAACAGCTCGATGAAGTCCAGACCCCGGGTCCAGAACGCGACGGAGGCGTCCAGATCCGTCGTCGGGACCGTGACGAAGGCGGGCATGCCGTAGATGCCGCGGTACGGCTCCGGCGGCACCGCGTCCGGACCCGGCGGAGGCACAGGGCTGATCTCGAAGGCGTCGTAGTAGTCGTTCATGAGGCCAGCCTCGCCCCTCACGTCACGTCAGGGTCAAGCCCGGATCCGAACGGGCGGCTGATCCACGGCCCCGTCGCCCGGCTGCCGCACGCGACGGATGCACGACCGGATCACGGATGCACGACGGATCCTGCGTTCTCCTCGTGCATCCGTGACGGGGTCGTGCATCCGTCGCGCGAACGTCACCCCGACGCTCAGTCCGGCGCGCTCCCCGCCGCCAGGTGCCGCTCCGCCTCGGCGGCGAGTTCGCCGAGCACGAGCTCCCCGGTGTCGGCGTCGTAGTCGTACAGCTCCCCGTAGCGCCCCCAGTCGATCGCGATGTCGAGCTGCCTGCGGGCGTCCTCGGCCGTGTAGCCCCGCCGCAGCAGGTCGAGGAAGAAGTCGTCGCGCAGCGCGCCGTCGTCGCTGTTCTCCAGGGCCTTCACGATCGTCCGGATGAGCGGAGCGCTCTGCACCGCCCGCGCTGCGAACAGCTCCTTGCTGGACTGGATGTCGGCGGTCAGCCACTCCCGCCCTCCGTCGCTGAGGAACGCCTGCGCGCCCTCGACCTCGAGTAGCCCGAGCAGCTGCGCGGCGTCCACGAGCGGCAGCAGGTCGTCCACTTCGAACGACAGCTCGTCCGCGAGATCGGGCAGATCGGTCTGCCCGTTGTGCGCGTGCACGATCTCGATGAGGCCGGCGAGCCCGCCCACGGTGATGTCCGGCAGCGGGTGGCTGAGCGGGGTCGGTGCGGGCACCACCGATGACGTCGGCACCCGCTCCGTGTCGGTGAGCATCGCGTAGAGCGCGTCGATCGTCGACTCGAACGACGGGCTGCGGCGATCGCGCGGCCGCGGCAGCAGGATCGGCACCTCGCCCTTGACGTGTCCGGGATTGGATCCCAGCACGACCACCCGGTCGGCGAGCAGCACCGCCTCCTCGATGTTGTGCGTGACGATGCAGATGGCGGAGGTCGGGAACTCGGGCTGGGCCCAGAGCGACATGATCTCGCCCCGGAGGTTCTCCGCGGTCAGCACGTCGAGCGCCGAGAACGGCTCGTCCATGAGCAGGGCGTCCGGACGCAGCACCAGGGCGCGCGCGAAGCCCACGCGCTGGCGCATGCCGCCGGAGAGCTCGCGGGGATACGCCGACTCGAAACCGTCCAGGCCGATCACGTCGATCGCGGCGAGCGCGCGCTCCGTGCGCTCCGCCGCGGGCACGCCGCGGGCCTCGAGCCCCAGCTCGACGTTGGCCTGCACCGTGAGCCACGGCATGAGCGCGAACGACTGGAACACCATCCCGACGCCCGGGTTCGCGCCGTCGAGCCGCTCGCCGCGGTAGCGCACCTCCCCCGTCGTCGGCGCGATGAGCCCCGCCATCGTGCGCAGCAGGGTCGACTTGCCCGATCCGGATTTGCCGAGCAGGGCGACGATCTCGCCCTTGCGCAGCGTGAGCGAGACCTCCGAGAGCACGTTGAGCGTGGTGCCGTCGGCAGAGGGGAACGAGGTCGTCACGCGGTCGATGTCGATGAGCGGCGCGCCGGTCTCCAGCGTCACGGGCGTGCGTGCGGTCTTCAGTGCCATGGGGCACCTCCTTCAGGAATCAGGAGTGAGGAGAACAGGAGTGAGGAGAACAGGAGTGAGGAGAACAGGAGTGAGGAAACAGGGATGAGGTCAGGTCAGGGAGAAGCGGGTCTCGGCGATCCGGTACAGGCGGCGCCAGAACAGCCGGTTGATGCCGACCACGAACAGCGTCATGACGATCACGCCGACGAACGTGCGGGCGAAGTCGCCCGCCGCGGTGGCGTTCGCGATGTAGGCGCCGAGCCCGGTCGCGGTGAGGGTGGTGTGTCCGTAGCCGACCACCTCCGAGACGATCGACGCGTTCCAGGCGCCGCCGGCCGCGGTGATCCCGCCGGTCACCCACGAGGCGAACACCGCGGGCAGGATCAGCCGCTTCCAGCGGAGCCATCGCGAGACGCCTAGGTTCATCGACGCCTCGCGCAGATCCGCCGGGATCGCCGAGGCGCCCGCGATCACGTTGAACAGGATGTACCACTGCGCGCCCAGCGCCATCAGGAAGATGCCGCCGATGTCGAGGCTGATGCCCGTCGTGATCAGCAGCAGCGTGACGAACGGGAACAGGAAGTTGGCGGGGAAGCTCGCGAGCACCTGCACCACGGGCTGTGCGAACCGGGTCACCCTGGGGTTCATCCCGATCCATACGCCGATCGGCACCCAGATGAGCGTCGCGACGAGCACGAGCACGACCACGCGCGCGAAGGTGACGAAGCCGAGCAGCAGCGCCGTGGCGAACTCCGCAAGCCCGACGGATCCCTGGATGTAGATCAACAGCTCGATCGCGCCCCAGGCGATGAGGAGCCCCACGACGACGCCGAACACGATGTCGCCGGCGCGGCGTCGGCCCGCGTTCACGCGCAACGGGCGATCGGCGAGTCCGAACGGGCGGGTCAGGGCGTCGAGGCCGCGGCTCACCGGGCGGAAGGCCATGCCGAGGTAGCGAGGGACGCCCGAGTGCCGGAGCACGGCGAGCGTCATGCTGCGCTGCGGCACGGCGGCCGAGGTGTCGCCGGTGCGGAACTTCTCCGCCCACGCGGTCAGCGGACGCCAGAACAGCGTGTTCACGCCGACCACCATGAGCACCATGACGCCGATCGCGAGCAGGATCGCGGGGATGTCCTGCTGCTCGGTCGCGGCGGCGACATACGATCCGATGCCGGGAAGAGCGTAGGTGTGGTTGTTGACCGAGATCACCTCGGACGCGACGAGGAAGAACCAGCCGCCGCCGAAGCTCATCATCCCGTTCCAGACCAGCGGGATCATGCCGCTGGGGACGTCCAGCTTCCAGAAGCGCTGCCATTTCGTGAGCCGCAGCAGTCGTGCGGCCTCGTCGAGTTCACGGGGTTGCGTGGTCAGCGAGCTGTAGAACGCGAACGTCATGTTCCATGCCTGGCTCGTGAAGATCGCGAACACCGAGGCGCATTCCAGCCCGAGCATGGATCCGGGGAAGAGGACCAGCCAGATCGACAGCGTGACGGACAGGAACGCGAGCACCGGCACCGACTGCAGGATGTCCAGCAGCGGGATGAGGATCTTCTCGGCGCGACGCGATCGCGCCGCCGCCGTCGCGTAGACGAACGTGAACAGCAGGGACGCCAGCAGCGCGACGAACATGCGCAGCAGCGAGCGCAGCGCGTCGTAGGGAAGGTTCGCCGGGTCGGTGGAGACGCTCGCCGCGGCGTTCGCGGGGGTGAACGGCGCACCCACGCCCTCGGCGAGGCGGATCAGCAGGAACAGCAGAACGGCGAAGCCGACCAGCACGACGGCGTCGGCGATGAGACGGGTGCGCGAACGCACGCCGACGGAGGTGTGGCCGGCGAAGGGACGGAGGATCGTCATGGCGGGCTCCATGAGACGAGCGCCGCCCGAACGAGCCGCCGGTCAGGGAATCAGCGGCGCATCGGGTGAGCGCGAAGGAAGAGGGGACGGGATTGATCAGCAGGATGACTCACCGTCATCACCTCCTCGGCTCGCGGTCGACGGCCCGTGCGCCGGGCCACGAGTACGATATCCTCATTCAATCGGTTGCGCAAATGAATGCAGGAAGGATCTCGTGAGCACGCTCGACGAAGGCCGCATCCCCGCCACCCCTGAGCGCCTCGCCGCCGCGGCGGGGACCTTCGACCTGCTCTCGGTGCCCGGCCGACTGCATCTCGTCTGGCTGCTCGCCGGCGGGGAGAGCGACGTGACGACGCTCTCCGAGCGCACCGGATCGAGCATCCCCGCGACCAGTCAGCAGCTTGCCAAGCTGCGCGCCGCCGGGGTCGTGTCCTCGCGCCGCGAAGGCAGGCGACAGCTGTACCGTGTGGACGATCCGCACATCGTGACGCTCGTGCAGGCCATGTTCGAGCACATCGCCGCCGACGGCACGATCGCCCTCGCCCCGGATGAGCGCCGCCCTCCCCGAAGGCCCCGGTTCCAGTCCGCGGGCTGACCCCGCTCCCGACCCCTCAGCCGATCAGCACGCGCCGCGCGGCGCCGGAGAGGATTCCGCGCTCATCGGCCGAGGCGAGCTTCTCGGTGCTGTGCGCCGTGGAGTTCAGCAGTCCGAACACCGCATGCATCGCGACCTGGAGGTCGGCCGGCGCGATCTCGGGGCGCAGCCGTCCGACGACCTCGGCCCACAGGTCCAGGTACTGCCTCTGGAGCTTGCGCACCTGACGGTTCGGAGCCTTCGGCAGCGTGCCCAGCTCGCGGTCCTGCACGCGGATGATGTCGCGGTGCGCGAGCGCGAAGGTGAGATGGAAGTCGATGAGGTCGTCCAGCACGTCCAGATCCGAGGAGTGCGGCGCCGCGACGATCTCGGATCCGCCCTGCAGCAGGAATTCGCTGGTGCCGATCAGGATCTCCTCGAGCATCGCGTCCTTGCTCGGGAAGTGCCGGTACAGGGCCGGCCCGCTGACCCCGACCGCGGTGCCGAGCTCGCCGATCGAGACCGCGTGGAACCCGCGATCGGCGAAGAGCCGGGCGGCGGCGTCGAGGAAGAGCTGCCTCGTCCGTGCCTTCCCCTGCGCCCTCGCGGTGGTCATCCCGTAAGGATAGCGATCCTGGACAGTCGAGTGAACGCGCGCTAACATCTATTTCAGTTACCGATCGTTCACTGAGGAGCTGATCTGCGTGTCCGAGACGATCCCGTCCGAACTGCCGGAGGAGTACCGCGAGCTGTCCGCGACGGTCCGCGATTTCGCGGAGCAGGTGGTCGCCCCTGTCTCCGCGCAGCACGACCGCGAGCACAGCTTCCCCTACGAGGTGGTCGCGGGCATGGCGGAGCTGGGCCTGTTCGGCCTGCCCTTCCCGGAGGAGTACGGCGGCATGGGCGGCGACTACTTCGCGCTCTGCCTCGCCCTCGAGGAGCTGGCGAAGGTCGACCAGAGCGTCGCCATCACGCTCGAGGCCGGCGTCTCGCTCGGGGCCATGCCGATCTTCCGGTTCGGCACCGAGGAGCAGAAGCAGCGCTGGCTGCCCTCGCTCGCCGCGGGCACGCAGCTCGGAGGCTTCGGCCTCACCGAGCCCGATGCGGGCAGCGACGCCGGCCGCACGCGCACGACCGCGCGCCTCGACGGTGGTGAGTGGGTCATCAACGGCTCGAAGCAGTTCATCACCAACTCCGGCACCGACATCACCGCCTTTGTGACCGTCACCGCCGTCACGGGCGAGACCGAGCGCGGCAAGGAGATCTCGACGATCATCGTGCCGTCCGGCACCCCGGGCTTCGTCGTCGCCCCTCCCTACGACAAGGTCGGCTGGAACGCCTCGGACACGCACGGACTGTCCTTCGACGACGTGCGCGTGCCGGAGGGGAACCTCCTCGGCGAGCGCGGGCGCGGCTACGCGAACTTCCTGCGGATCCTGGACGAGGGGCGCATCGCGATCGCGGCCCTCGCGGTCGGCGCCGCGCAGGGCTGCGTCGACGACGCGGTCCGCTACGCGAAGGAGCGCCAGGCGTTCGGCACCCACATCGGCGGGCATCAGGCCATCGCGTTCAAGATCGCCCGCATGGAGGCGCGCGCGCAGGTCGCCCGCCGCGCTTACTACCACGCGGCCGCGCTCATGCTCGCGGGCAAGCCCTTCAAGCAGGAGGCGGCGATCGCCAAGCTCACCGCGAGCGATGCCGCGATGGACAACGCGCGCGACGCCACCCAGGTGTTCGGCGGCAACGGCTTCATGAACGAGTACCGCGTCGCCCGGCACTACCGCGACTCGAAGATCCTCGAGGTCGGCGAGGGCACGACCGAGGTGCAGCTCATGCTGATCGCGCGCAGCCTCGGACTGTGATCCGGGACCACTGAGCGAGCCCGCCTTCCCCGGGGACGCAGAGCGAGCGCGCCTTCCCCGGGATCGCTGAGCGAGCACGCCTTCCCCCGGGGACGCAGGGCGAGCGCGCCTTCCCCGGGGACGCAGAGCGAGCGCGCCTTCCCCAGGGTCGCTGAGCGAGCGCGCCTTCCCCCAGGGTCATTGAGCGAGGACGCGCAGCGACCGAGACGAAACGCGGCACCCCCGGATCACCGCGTTTCGGTCGACTCCGTCGTCCTCGCTCAACGACCCCACAATCCAGAATCTGCCCGAAATCGGGCAGATTCTTGTCATTGGAGATCCTGGATCCGCATACTCGACTCATGACCGACGATGACCTGATCCACCGGATCGCGGCGTCCACCGGTCTGCCGGCGAGCGTGGCCGCGCGAGTCGTCGACGACGTCCTCGCCTGGTACGACGAGCCCGTCGAAGCCTTCGTGCGCCGTCGCCACGCCGAGCTCCAGCTCTACGGCACGCGCAACGCGGAGGCCTTCGCGGTCATCGCCGCGGAGCTGCGCGGCCGTCGCGTCGCGGCCCCGGAGCTCTCCGAGCGGCAGCTGCGCCGCATCGTGTACGGCTGAGCCCGGCACCGTCCTGTCCTCTCACCCCCTGTCCCCCTCACTCCTCAGGAGCCCCCACATGTGCGGAATCGTCGGATACATCGGCCACCAGGCCGCCGCCCCCGTCCTCGTCGAAGGCCTCACGCGCCTCGAGTACCGCGGCTACGACTCGGCCGGCATCGCCGTGCTCGGAAGCAAGGGCACGACCTCGATCCGGCGGGTCGGCCGGGTGCGCGAGCTCGAGGCCGCGCTCCCGAAGCGGCTCACCGGCACGGTCGGGATCGGCCACACCCGCTGGGCGACACACGGTCCCGCCCTCGAGCAGAACGCGCACCCCCAGCGCAGCCAGGACGGCCGGATCAGCGTCGTGCACAACGGCATCATCGACAACGCCGCAGCCCTGCGCACCCAGCTCGCGCAGTCGGGCGTCGAGCTGCGGAGCGACACGGACACCGAGGTGATCGCGCACCTCATCGCCCAGTCGGATGCGGAGACCCTCGAGGAGGCGGTGCTCACGGCCCTCGCCCGGATCACGGGCACCTACGCCCTCGCGGTGCTGGACGAGCGGCACCCCGAGCGGATCGTCCTGGCCCGCAGCGGGTCCCCGCTGATCATCGGCATCGGCGACAAGGAGATGCTGGTGGCCAGCGACGTCGCCGCGCTCGTGCGGCACACCGATCGGGTCGTGCACCTGAACGACAGCGAGCTCGCGACCGTGACCGCGACCGGCTTCAGGACCTTCGACCGCGGCAACAGCCCGACCAGCTCGGAGCCGGTCGAGATCAGCGTCGCGGCAGAGGATCTCGAGCTCAGCGGCTATCAGCACTACATGCTCAAGGAGATCCACGAGCAGCCCGACGCTGCGGCGATGGTCCTGCGCGGCCGGCTCGACGAGAGGTTCGCCACCGCCCGCCTCGACGGTCTCGGACTGGATCCTCGGGAGCTCCGCAGCTTCCGCCGGATCAAGATCCTCGGCTGCGGGTCCGCCTACTACGTCGGCCAGCTCGGCGCGCAGCTCATCGAGGATCTGGCGCGCATCCCCGCCGACGCGGAGGCCGCATCGGAGTTCCGGTACCGCCAGCCCATCATCGAGTCGGACACCCTCTACGTCGCGGTGAGCCAGAGCGGCGAGACCGCGGACACGGCCTTCGCCGTCGAGGAGATCAAGCGCAAGGGCGGCCGCGTGATCGGCGTCGTCAACGTCGTCGGCTCGACCATCGCCCGCACGGTCGACGGCGGGATCTACCTGCACGCCGGTCCGGAGATCTCCGTCGCCTCGACCAAGGCGCTCACGAACATGGCGCTCTCCTTCGCCCTGCTCGCGCTGCACCTCGGTCGCCTCCACGACCTGTCCCACGCGGACGGCCAGCGCATCCTGCGCGGGCTGCAGCGCATCCCCGAGCAGATCCGGGAGATCCTCGAGAACACGGATCCGATCGCGGCCGTCGCCGAGGACATCGCGAAGGCGCAGAGCGCGTTCTACATCGGGCGGGTGCGCGGGTTCCCGGTCGCCCGCGAGGGCGCGCAGAAGCTCAAGGAGATCAGCTACATCCACGCGGAGGCCTACCAGACGAGCGAGCTCAAGCACGGCCCCCTCGCCCTGATCGACCCGCACATGCCGACGGTGGCCGTCATCCCGCAGGACGAGCTGACCGACCGCAACCTCGCCGCGGCTGAGCAGGTCCTCGCGCGCAAGGGCCCGCTGATCGCCATCACCCACGCCGGGGTCGACCTCGCGCACCTCGACGCGCGGACGATCGTCGTCCCGAAGAACGAGCCGGAACTGGATCCGATCCTGCTCACCATCCCGACCCAGCTGCTCGCCTACCAGGCGGCGGTCCGCCTCGGACACGACGTGGACAAGCCCCGCAATCTCGCGAAGTCGGTCACGGTGGAGTGACGTCCCCCTCCGTTTCGAAGCGCGCGAATGGCGGTGATCGCGCCGCGGATCGAACCATTTGCGCGCTTCGAAACCGCAGCCGGAGGACAATGGCAGCATGAGCAGCACGGGAATCACCGGCCGGGACGCGGTCATCGTCGCCGCCCGCCGCACCGCCGTCGGCGTCGGCAAGCCGGAGCGCGGGGTCTTCAGCGGCGTGCACCCCGTCGACCTGTCCACGCACCCGATCCGGGCCGTGCTGGCCGATACGGGCGCCGATCCGGCCCTCGTCGACGACGTCCTGTGGGGCTGCGTCTCGCAGGTCGGCGAGCAGTCCTTCAACGTGGGCCGCAACGCCGCCCTCGCCGCGGGGCTGCCGGAGCACGTGCCGGGGATGACGATCGACCGCCAGTGCGGCTCGTCGCAGCAGGCGATCCAGAGCGCCGCCGCGGCGATCATCGCGGGCCACGCCGACATCGTGGTGGCGGGCGGGGTCGAGGTCATGTCCCGCGTGCCGATGTTCTCCAGCGTCGGTTCTGTCAACGGCATCGGCCAGGATCCCTACGGCCCGCTCATGCACGAGCGCTTCCCGGATCTGGGCGACCAGGGCAGGGGCGCCGAGCTCATCGCCCGGAAGTGGGGCCTCACCCGCGCCCAGCTGGACGAGTTCTCCGTCCGCTCGCACCAGAAGGCCGCCGCGGCGACTGCTGCCGGGCTGTTCGCGGACGAGATCGTCCCCGTGGAGACCCCCGCAGGAGTGGTCACGACCGACCAGGGCATCCGCGCGGACTCCACGGTCGAGCGCCTGGCGACCCTCCCGACGCCGTTCCTGGAGGACGGCATGGTCACGGCTGGCAGCGCATCGCAGATCTCCGACGGCGCGGCCTCCGTGCTGATGATGACGAGCGCGCGGGCCGCCGAACTCGGGCTCGCCCCGATCGCGCGCGTGCACAGCGTCGCCGTCGTCGGGTCGGATCCGATCCTCATGCTCACCGGACCGATCCCCGCCACCGCGAAGGTGCTCGCTCGCGCCGGCCTCGGCATCGCCGACATCGGCGCCTTCGAGGTCAACGAGGCGTTCGCCCCTGTCGTGCTCGCCTGGCTCGCCGAGACCGGCGCGGACCCCGACCTCGTCAACCCGCGCGGAGGCGCGATCGCCCTCGGCCACCCCCTGGGCGGATCGGGCGCGCGGCTGGCCACGACCCTGCTGCACCACATGCGGCAGAACGGGATCCGCTACGGCCTGCAGACGATGTGCGAGGGCGGCGGCATGGCCAACGCGACGGTGTACGAGCTGCTCTGAGCCCGCGCGACGCGCTGCTCAGGCGTCGATCACGCTCGGGCCGTCCGGTGTCGCGCGCACCGTGATCTGGGCCGGGATCTGCTCCTGCATCGCCTCGACGTGGCTGATGACGCCGACGGTGCGACCGCCCGCGCGCAGCTCGTCGAGCGTGCGCATGGCGACGTCCAGCGTCTCGCCGTCGAGGGATCCGAAGCCCTCGTCGATGAAGAGCGTGTCGAGCTGGATGCCGCCGGCGCGGGCCGTGACGACCTCGGCGAGCCCGAGCGCGAGCGCGAGGGAGCCCAGGAACGTCTCGCCCCCGGACAGCGACTGGGCGGGCCTGGTCTGACCGGTGAACGCGTCGAAGACGACGATGCCGAGGCCGGAGGCTGCTCCGCGCGCCGCCCTGGCATCGCTGTGCTGCAGCTGGTAGCGCCCTGACGACATGTCGGCGAGGCGCAGGTTCGCGGCGGCGACGATCTCCTCGAGCTCCGCGGCGAGCACGAAGGTCTCGAGGTTCATCCGGTAGGTGTTGGCCCCGCGCCCGGCGACCGTGTCCGCCAGCTGCTGCAGAGTCTCGTGCTCCGCGGCCGCGGCGGCGCCGCGCGCATGCTCATCCGCCGCGGATTCGAGCAGGGATCCGAGCTGAGCGGTCACCATCCCCGCGCGGCTCGCCTCGTCGACGGCCGTCGACCACGCCGCACGCGCATCGGCTTCGGCGGCCTCGTGCGGGGCGAGGTCGATCGGTTCATCGGGAAGGGTCCGCAGCTCGAGATCGAGCAGGATCGCGCGTTCCTTGGTGCGTTCGGCGGCGTGCGCCGCGATCCGGCCCTCGAGCACGGCCTGGTCGGCGGGGCTGCGCAGAGCGGCTTCGGCGGCGGCCGCGTCGTCGAAGGAGGAGGCGGCCAGGGACTCCTGCTGTTCGGCGAGCGCGGCGGACGCCGCCTCGGCACGGGCGTCGCGCTCCTCGAGCGCCGCGGCGAGGCCCTGCGCCGCGGCGATCCGCGCGCCCGCATCGGCCACCCGCGCGGCCACCGTGGCGAAGGCACCCCGCGCCTGCGCGACGGACTCCTGGGCGGAGGCGAGCGCCTGCCGGGCCAGGGCGAGAGTCTCACTCGCTTCGGCGTGACGCGCGGAAAGCCCCGCGATCTCCGCCTCGAGCCCTTCGGCCGTCGCCCGCCGCTCGGCGAGACGCTGTTCGGCATCCGCGGCGGCCGTCCGGGCCGCCGCGGCGGCGTCCCGCTCCGCGGTGCGGGCCACGAGTTCGGCCTCCGCGTCCTCCACGGTGCGCCCGTCGGCGCGGGCCGTCGCGGCGGCGAGGGCGGCGTCCACCGACGCCAGGGCGCTCGTGGCCAGGCGCACCCGATCGGCGGAGCGCTCGCGCGCCTCGGTGGCCTCCGCCACGTCCTCCGCCGAGACCGGGTCGGCGTGCGCGGCCGGTGCCGGATGCTCCGTGGATCCGCAGACGCTGCAGGCCTCGCCCGGGATCAGGGCTTCGGCGAGCTCGCCGGCCATTCCGGCCTCACGGCGGCGGCGCAGGTCCGCGGCGTGCGCGAACGCCGCCGCGGCCTCCTGCTCGCGGTCCGCGACCGTACGCTCGGCCGCTCCCCGCTCCTGGGTCCGTGCCACCGCGTCTCTCGCGCCCTCGAGCCGCGCGGCGGCCTGGGCGACCGCGGCCTCGAGGTCGGCGGCGCGATCGGCGCGACGGCGCAGGTCGTCGCGCTCGGCGGTCAGCGCCTCGATCGCGGCGGGAAGGGCGGCGCGCTCCTGCTCGCGGACGGCGCGCTCCGCGGCTGCGGCCTCCGCCTCGCTCTGCGCGGCGGCCACCGCCGTCTCGTACGCGGCGAGCCGGGCCTCGGCCTCCGCCGCCAGCTGCCAGGCGCCGCTGGACCGGGTGAGGTCGGACGCCCACTCCCGCAGTTCCTCCGCCGACGATCCCCCCGGAGCGCCGTCATCGTCCGCGGTGCGCCCGCGCCACGCCTCCTCGGCCTCGACGACCGCCGCGGACGCCGCCGTGGCGGCGGCCGCCGCGCGCTCGGCCGTGCTCAGCACATGGCGGAGGGCTTCCGCAGCCCTGGCGTCGTCGAGCGTCCTGCGATCGGCGGCGATCCGGTCGGCGGCCGCATCGAGGGCGGCGAGCGCCGCGCGGGCGCGATCCCGCTCGGCCTGCGCCTGCCGCTCCTCGCGTGCGGCCGTGAGCGCCGCGCTCGCGGCGCGGTGCGCGGCCTCCGCCTGATCCCGCTCCTGACCGCGCTGCTCATGACGGTAGTCGGCGCGGGCCTTGGCCCGGCGCAGGGCGTCGAGCCGTTCGTCGAGGGACGGTGCCGGCTCGCCCGACGCCGGCGCTGGGTCATCCGATCCTCCCTGGTCGGCGCCGTGCAGGGCGTTCTCGGCGACGAGCTTCTCGGCCTGCTCCACGCGGGCGATCACCGTCGCGCGCCCCGCACCCAGCGCCTGCTCCGACGCCCGCCGGCGCTCGTCGAAGCGCGCCTGGTAGTCCTCGAACCGACCGGTCCCGAAGAGCCGGCGCAGCAGCGACTGCCTCTCCCGGCTGTCGGCGAGCAGGAAACGCGCGAAGCGCCCCTGCGCGAGCAGGATCACCTGCAGGAACTGCTGCAGGTTGAGCTGCAGGATCTCGTCCAGCGCGTGCGCGACGTCGACCTCGCGCGCGGCCCGGCCGATCCACCGGCCGTCGGCGAACTCCTCCAGCGCCACCGAGGACGCCTGCTTCGTCAGGCCGCCGCCGCGCTTCGCGGGGCGCTGGTACTCCGGCGATCTCGTCACCCGGTATCGCCCGGAGACGGTGCTGAACTCGACCACGACCTCGGTGGGATCCGCCGGCTCGCAGTGGTCGCTGCGCAGGCGCTTCTCCCCGCCCTCGTAGCGCGGCACGTTGCCGTAGAGCCCGAAGCAGACGGCGTCGAGGATGCTGGACTTGCCCGCGCCGGTCCGCCCGCCGATCAGGAAGACGCCGTCGTCGGCGAACGCGTCGAAGTCGATCGTCTGCCGCTTCAGGAACGGTCCGAAGCCCTCGATCTCGAGTCGATGCAGGCGCACTAAACCAGCGCCTCCGCCAGGGTGCGGTCGTCGAGCACCTCGCGGATCAGCTCCTGCTCGCGCGGCGTCGCCCCCGCACCGTTCCGCACGTGCGCGAGGAAGGCGTCGATGCGCTCCTCGTCCGTCGCGGCCGTACGCAGGCGCTCGCTGTACGAGCGCTCCTCGACCGACGCCGACCGCAGCGGCTCGTGCTGCACGAGGGCGCAGAACGGATACTTCTCGCGCAGCCGGCGCATCGGCTCGGTCTGCGGGAGGTCGTCCGTGTAGACCGCGCACACCCAGTCGTCCGCATGCGCGGCCACGTTCTCCGCCGAGAGGATCTCGTCGAAGGATCCGGTCAGCGTCACGAGACGGCGCGGCACGGGAAGCTCCAGCCACTGCGCGTCGACCGCGCCGTCCGCGGACAGGTCGACCAGCCAGGATCCGCGGGGCTTGTGCTGCTCACCGAAGCTGTAGTGCAGCGGCGCGCCGGCGTACCGCACCCGCTCCGAGAGCGCCTGACGCCCGTGGATGTGCCCGAGCGCGACGTAGTCCGCGTCGTCGAACACCGACACCGGCACCATGTCGATGCCGCCCTGACGGATCTCCCGCTCGAGGCCGGCCGTCGCGTCGACGCCGGCCGCGAAGCAGTGCGCGATCACGACGGAGCGGCCGGGGTTCTCCGCCATCCCCGCCCGCACGAGCCCCATCGCACGTGCGAGGGTCTGCGCCTGCGTGCGCAGCGGGCGCCCATCGGCGTCGTCGCCGGCGCTGACGCCCTCGTCGGCATCGGCATCGGCACCGGCACCGGCACCGGCATCCGCAGGCTTCTGGAAGGCGGCGTACTGCCGCACGATCGCGGGCTCGAGATAGGGGATCCCGAAGAACCGCACGGGTCCGTCGGCATCGTCGATGGTGATCGGCTCGCCGATCGTGCGCGGATCCGTCACGACGTGGATCCCGTCGCGCAGGAGGCGCGCCTGGAAGCCCAGCCGGGCCGCGGAGTCGTGGTTCCCGCTGGTCACGATCACCCTGGCTCCCGTGGCGTGCAGCGCGACGAGCGTGTCGGTCAGCAGCGTGTAGGCCGGAGCCGCAGGGGTCGCGGAGTCGAACACGTCGCCCGCGACGACGACCACGTCGACGTCGTTCTCCCGCACCTGCACGACCAGGGCGGCGAGCACCTCGGCGAGCGCTTCCAGGGTGGAGTGCCCGTGGAAGGTCCGGCCGATGTGCCAGTCCGAGGTGTGCAGGATCTTCATGACCACCACGCTACGGACGGGGTCGGACATTGCTCCCGAGGCGTGCCGGGAGTCGAGGACGGAGGACGGATCCCGGCCCGTCCTCGCCGGTACGTAACATGACGTCACACACGCCGCGCGGAACGCTACGGCTCAGCGTGCGCGGAGCAGCCCCGCCCGCTCGGGGTGGGCGCCGAACCAGTCCGCGACGTACCAGCAGACGGCGTCGATGCGCCGGTCACCGCGCGCCGCGATGTCGTCGACGGCACCGGCCACGACGATCGCGGCATAGCCGGATCCGCGGAACGACGGGACCGTGAAGGCCCTCGTCAGCGCCATCGTGCGCCCGTCGTCGTGGTAGTCGAGCACGCTCACCAGCACGCCGTCGCGCGTCAGCGTATAGCGCGACGCGTCGGCCTCGCGAGTGAGCACGAACCGGTCAGAGCTTGAAGAGATCCCCACGGTTTCACGCTACGCCCGCATTGTTCGACCGGGTACGTTTTGACATAGGTGGTCACCGTCGGTAATAATCGGCCCCATGACCACCAATGCACGCCCCTTGTCCGCCCAGGAGGCGAACGGGACGACCGGGATGATGATGCCCGGTTGCGTTGGCATGTGTTGCCGAATGTGTCGCTGAAGCCACAGAACTCTGTCTGACTCGCTCGTCGTGATCTTCGCGGGCTGAGTCTCCGAGCACCCATCCGCGTGCTCGTCTTCCGGCTCGCCGGTCACTTCGCAACACTCTCCGAGTCGCCGACCGACTCCTTCCTTCCAAGGACCCATCATCATGTCGAACACTGCCCTCCTCGAGCGTCCCGTCACCGTCTCCCCCGTCGCCGCGCCCCGTCTGCACGCCGTGCCGCGCACCCAGATCGATGCTCCGGCTCCTGCCGTCGACGCCCCGCCGGCCCGCTCGCCCCGCGGCTTCGCCCTGTACGTCGGCCTCGACGAGCTGAAGGCCGCCACGAACGGCGTGAGCCTGCCCCTCCTCGTCGACGCCCTGCGCCGCACGCTCGCCGAGCTCGCGCCCGATGCGGAGACCCACGCCACCGTCGCCCTCGCCCCGCAGGGCACCGGCGGCCGCGACCTCGACGTCGTGCGCCTCGCGCTGCACGAGCCCGGCGCGATCGCCCGCTCCAAGGCCGAGGCCGAGGAGCGCGAGCCAGAGGACGGCGGCGGCGTCGTCGTCGACATCTCCCGCAAGCGCGTGCTGATCGACGGCGACTCCGCCGCGTTCACGTACAAGGAGTTCGAGCTGCTGCAGTACCTCGTGCTGCGCGAGGGCTCCACGATCGAGCGCAGCGAGCTCGTCGGCGCGCTGTGGCAGACCTCCGACGAGGAGGCCCCCGGCGAGCGCACGATCGACGTGCACGTGCGTCGCCTGCGCGCCAAGCTCGGCCGCTACGAGGACATCGTCCGCACCGTCCGCGGCGTCGGCTACCGTTTCGACCGCCACGCCGACGTCGCGATCCGCTACGGCGTGGGCACCCCCTCACCCGACCGGTTCTGAGTCCCCGAGGTTCTGAGTCCCGCGCTTCCTACGGCGCCGAATCCTGCGCCCACCGCACCGGATCCCGCCGACCGCACGGCTTGTCCGCGTGCGGATGCCATGCACTCGACGACTTCCCGTGCACTCGGCGGCTTGTCCGCGCATCCGACGACCTCCCGCGCATCCGACAAGACGTGAGCAGATCCGGCTGCGGAGACGCGGGTCCGGATCCTGGACCCCGCCTGTCGGCGCGCGGATCTAGGGTGTTCCCATGACCCTCGCCGCGGATCCCGCACCGCGCACCTGGCCGGTGCGCGAGAGCGCGTACCGCCCGCGCGGACCGCTCGATCTGCCGGCCACCCTCGGCATCCTGGGCCGCGGACCACGCGACCCGACGTTCGTGCAGGACGGCCCCGTGCTCTGGCTGTCGCTGCGCACCGCGGCGGGCATCGCCACGCTCGCGCTGCGCGCGCGATCCGGCGAGGTGCGGGCGAGCGTCTGGGGGGCCGGCGCCGATGCCGCCCTCGACCTCGTCCCCGCCCTGTGCGGCGCGCAGGACGACCCCGACGGGTTCGACCCGTCCTCCCACCCGCTGCTCGCGGCGACCGCACAGCGGAATCCCGGCGTCCGCCTGACGCGCACCGGCGCCGTCTTCGACGCGCTCGCCGGCGTCGTCCTGGAGCAGAAGGTCACCGGCCTGCAGGCGTACGGCGCCTGGCGCTCCCTCGTGACGCGCTTCGGGGATCCCGCCCCGGGCCCGGTCCCGCGCCCGATGGCGGTCGCCCCCGACGCCGCGGGCTGGCGCCGCATCCCGTCCTGGGCCTGGCATCGCGCGGGCGTGGAGCCGCCGCAGTCGCGGACGATCGTGCGGGCGGCCGAGCGCGCCGCCGGGATCGAGCGCGCCGTGCAGGCCGCCCCGGACGGACCCGCACGGGACAGGGCGCTCACGAGCCTTCCCGGGATCGGGCTGTGGACCTCCGCGGAGATCCGGATCCGCGCCCTCGGCGACCCCGATGCGGTGAGCGTGGGCGACTACCACCTCCCGCACGAGGTCGGCTTCGCGCTCGCCGGGCACCGCACCGACGACGCCGGGATGCTCGAGCTGCTCGCACCGTGGGCGGGGCATCGCCAGCGCGTCGTGCGACTCATCCGGATGAGCGGCGCCCTGGAGCCCCGGCGCGGACCGCGCCTGGCCCCGGAGGACCACCGGAGGCGGTGAGTCGCGTCCTTCCCATCCGGTCGGCGGCTAGTGCCACACGGCGAGCGGCCCGTCCGGGCCGTCGATCACGGTGACGGGCGTCTCGAACACGTCGGTCAGCACCTCGCCCCGCATGATGTCGGTCACAGGGCCGAACGCGACGACCTCGCCGTCCTTCATCGCGCAGATCCGGTCGGCGTAGCGCGCGGCGAAGTTGATGTCGTGCAGCACCACGACCACGCTCTTGCCGAGCTCGGCCGAGATCCGCTGCAGGTGCCGCATCATGCGCACCGCGTGCTTCATGTCGAGGTTGTTGAGCGGCTCGTCCAGCAGCACGGTACCGGTGTCCTGCGCGAGCACCATCGCGACGTAGGCGCGCTGCCGCTGTCCGCCGGAGAGCTCGTCGAGGTAGCGCTTCTCCAGCTCGCCGAGCTCGAGGAAGTCGATCGCGCGGCTCACCGCCTCCTCGTCCGCGCGCGTGAGCCGGCCGCGCGAATGCGGGAAGCGACCGAATCCGACGAGCTGGCGCACGGTCAGGCGCGTCACGAAGTGGTTCTCCTGACGCAGGATCGACACGACCGTGGCCAGATCCTTCGACTTCGTGGTCCCGACGTCGAAGCCGGAGATCCGGATGGATCCCTCGTCCATCCCGAGCAGCCGCCCGATCATGGTGAGCAGGGTCGACTTGCCGGCGCCGTTCGGGCCGATCAGCGCCGTCACGCCCCCCGCCGGGATCTCCAGGTCGACCGGCCCGATCGCCGCGCCGTCGCCCAGCCCCGCCCTGGCGCCGTACCGCTTGCGCACCCCCGCGATCGAGACCCCGCCCTGTCCCTCGCCTTCGCCCCCGCTCCCGGTCGCCTCCCCCTGACCGCGAGACTTCATCTGGGCGACGAGACTGCGCTCCCAGACCGCATTCTCGTCGCGGAGTTGGAGTCTCGCGGATCTGTCGTTGGCGGTCATAGGCGTCCCTTCCTGAGCAGGACGAGCAGGAAGACGGATCCGCCGACCAGCTCGATGATGATGGAGACGGCGCCCTGCGCCGAGAAGAGGTGCTTCATCACGAAGTGCGCACCGCCCAGCACCGCGATCGCGGTGAGCACGGCGACGGGCAGCACCAGCCGATGGTCGTGCGTGTCGGCCAGCTGGTACGCGAGCGTCGCGACGAGGAAGCCGAGGAACGTCATCGGGCCGACCAGCGCGGTCGAGGTCGCCATCAGCACGGCCACGAGCAGCAGCACGCGCAGCTGCTCGCGCCGGTGGTCGACGCCGAGCGCGTTGGCCGCGTCCGGTCCGAGCGCCAGCACGTTCAGTCGGCGCGCGCGCAGGAACAGGAGCACCGATGCGGCCAGGCACAGGGGGATCGCGAGCGGCAGATAGGAGGCGTCGGCGTTCGCGACGCTCCCGAACAGGCGCGCGGCGAGCACGTCGAACTCGCTCGGGGTGAGCAGCCGCTGCATGAACGTGGACACGGCGCCGAGCCCGCCGCCGATCACGATCCCGATCAGCAGCATCACGTGCATGCTGCCCCTCCGGCCCGACAGCAGCCAGCCGTAGAGCAGGACGGCGAATCCGGTCATCAGCACGATCTGCAGCGCGAACTGCGGCACGCCCTGCAGCGCGGTGACCCCGGCGGCCCCGAGCACGAACACGGCCGTCGTCTGGATCGCGGTGTAGAGCGACTCGAATCCCATGATCGACGGGGTCACGATCCGGTTGTTCGCCGCGGTCTGGAACGCCACGGTCGCGGTGGCCTGGGCGATCGCGACCACGAGGATCACCAGCACGCCCGTCACGCGCAGCTGCACGACGCGCCAGAACCCGTCCGTGCCGAACGGCACCGGGTTGCCGTGCACGAGCAGACCGATCAGCGCCGCCGCGGCGAGCACCGTGAGCGCCGCGATCACGAGGACGTACCGCCGCCTCGCGCGGACGGTCGGGAACGCACCGGACGTGCGCCCGGCCACCGGCGTCGCGGGCGCCTGCGCCAGACTCAGCACCTCAGCCACGAGGACGCTGCCTCAGGATCAGCACGATGAACACCGCGGCTCCGACGAGGCCCAGCACGAGCGACACCGGAACCTCGAAGGGCATGATGATCGTGCGTCCGATGAGGTCGCACACCGTGACCAGGCCGACTCCCAGCAGGCACACCCAGGGCAGGTTGCTGCGCAGGTCGTCGCCGCGGATCATCGATACCACGTTCGGCACGATCAGCCCGACGAACGGCAGGTTCCCGACGACCACGGTGACGACGCCGGTCGTGGCGGCGATGAGCACCGTGCCGAGCAGGACGGTCCTGCCGTGGTTCAGGCCCGCGTTCGTGGCGATCTCCTCGCCGAGCCCCGCGATCGTGAAGCGATCCGCCACGATGAAGACGATCACGCCGACGATCGCGACGATCCAGAGCAGCTCGTACTGCCCCCGGAGCACCGAGGTGAAGCTGCCCGCGAACCACACGCCGAGCGTCTGCAGGGTGTTGGTCGCGAGGGCCAGGTAGGTCGAGACGGATCCGACCACCGCGCCCAGCATGATCCCCACGATCGGCACGATCAGAGAGGACCGCAGCGACACCCGCCGCAGGAACGCGAAGAACACCAGCGTGCCGACGAAGGCGCACAGCACGGCGCCGAGCATCCGCAGCGGGATGCTCGGGTGCGGCACCAGCACCGAGACGGCCAGCAGTCCCAGCCCCGCCCACTCCGTCGTCCCGGTGGTGGTCGGCTCCACGAAGCGGTTCTGGGTGAGCATCTGCATGACCAGGCCCGCCATCGCCATCGCCGCCCCGGCGAGCACGAGCGCGGTCGTGCGGGGGATGCGCGTGATCGCGAACATCTCCGCGCCGTCCGCGGATCCGGTCACGTCGTAGACGCCGACGAAGAGCGACAGCACGAGGAGCCCGGCGACGATGAGGACGCCGACGAGCAGGGCGGGGTCGAAGAGCCGCGCCCTGCCCCGGGCAGCAGCGGAGGCGCTGTCCGGGGCGGGGCGGGTGAGCGGGGTGGTCATGGCCGGATCCGACGGGGCGTCAGCTCTTCTTCGCGCTCTTCTCGAGAGCGTCGGCGAAGGAGTTCAGGAACGTCGTGTACGTCTGGATGCCCTCGTTGAGGTAGGTGTCGGTGGGCATGTAGACGACGCGCTTCTGCTGGATCGCCGTGACGGAGGCCAGCGCCTGGTTCTTCTCCAGGATGTCCGCGGCCTGCACGTAGGAGGCGTCGTCCTTCGCGAACACCGCATCGCGGTCCATCACGAGGATCCAGGACGGGTTGGACGCCGCGATCGCCTCGACCGAGATGTCATCGCCCTTGTGGTTGTCGTCGGCGCCCTCGACCGTCAGCGCGGGCGTGAGGCCGAGCATGTCGAAGACCGGTCCGAGCGTGCGGCCGACCTTCGGCGCGAGGTAGCCGATCTTGCCGCCGGAGGTCGTGACCGCCATCACGCCTGATCCGTCGTAGGCCTTCTTGGCGCGATCCACGGCGGCCTCGAAGTCGGCGACGAGCTTCTTCGCCTCCTTCTGCTTCCCGAAGACCTCGCCGAGCACGGTGACCTGGCGCTTCAGCTCGGCGTCGAAGGGTTTCCCGTCGCGCGGGTCGAGCTCGAGGATGGTCGCATCGGGGACGAGCGCGGCGAGCTTGTCGTGGTGCTGGGTGAAGCGCTGCCCGTTCACGATGAGGTCCGGTGCCACGGCGACGACCGACTCGAGGTCCGGCTCCATGTGGGTGCCGAGGTCGATGATGCTCTTGTCCTTGACGTACGAGACGGTCTCCGGCATGAGCGACACGGCGGCGGCCTTCACCGGGATCCCCCAGTCCGCGAGGGTCTGGAACGTGCGGTTGTCGGTGGCGACGACCGACGCCGGAGGTGTGGAGATCGTGTGCTCTCCGTTGTTGTCCTCGATGGTCACGGTGCTGGCCTTCGCGCTTTCCGTGGGGGCCGCGGCGGGGCCGGAGGCGCAGCCGGCGAGGGCGACGGCGGCGGCGAGGCCGAGCGCGGTGGCGGTGAGGATCCGAGGCACGGACATGGAGATGCTCCTGTTCTGCGGGATGTGCTGTGTGAGTACCCCGGTAAGAAAGGTTAGGTTTACCTAACTTCAACCTGAGGTCTTACACAGGTTAGCCTTACCTTATGAACAACGCGAAATCCGGCTTCACCCTGGCGCGACGCCCGCTCGAGCTGCACTTCCGCAGGCTGACCCTCGCCGCACGCGAGTGGATCGCCCCCGACTTCGTGCGGGTGCGCCTCGCCGGATCCGACCTCGCGGGCTTCGACTCGCTGGGTGCCGACGACCACATGCGGCTCTTCTTCGCGGACGCGCCGACCGACTCGGTGGAGGAGCTGCGCGCCGCGCCGAGCCGCGAATACACTCCCCTCGCCTGGGGCGAGGACTGGCTCGACGTGGAGTTCGCCGTGCACGGGGACGAGGGCGTCGCCGCACCCTGGGCCGCGACCGCGCCGCTCGGATCCGTCATCGGCGTCGGCGGCCCGCGCGGATCCCTCGTGCTGGAGGGCGAGCCCGACGGCTGGCTGCTCGCGGGCGACGAGACCGCGATCCCGGCGATCCGCCGCTTCGCCGCGCGTATTCCCGCCGGCGTCCCCGCTCGCATCGCGATCGAGGTGCGCGATGCGGAGCACGAGCTGGCCCTCGATGCCCCCGTCCCGGTCGAGTGGATCCATCGCGGCGGCGCTCCGGCCGGATCCGCCCTCGCCGAGTTCCTGGGCGCTCTCGGCGACGCCGATCGTCCCGGCGAGGCACCGTTCGTCTTCGTCGCGGCGGAGTCGTCGATCGTGAAGCCGGGCCGGGCCCTGCTCGAGCGCTGGGGCGTCGACACCGCGCAGGCCATCGTGAAGGGCTACTGGAAGCGCGGCGAGGCCGAGTACCACGCCCCGCACTGACGGGCGCGGGGGCCGCCCTCGATCCCCGCTCTTCGGATCACACCTCGTCGAGGACCGCGGCGACCGCCTCGATCTCGACCAGCTGGTCGTCGTAGCCCAGCACCGTGACGCCCATCAGCGTGCTGGGCACGTCATGGGCGCCGAACGCGTCGCGGACCACGGCCCACGCATCGACCAGGTCCGACTGCCGGGCCGACGCGACGAGCACGCGCGTGCTGATCACGTCGGTCAGCGCCGCTCCGGCAGCGGCGAGCGCAGCCTCGAGGGTCTCGATGCAGGCCGCGGCCTGACCGGCGTAGTCGCCGACCGCCGCCGTGGATCCGTCGCGATTCAGCGGGCAGGCGCCGGCGAGGAAGATCAGTCGTGCGTCCTTGGGCGCGGTGGCCGCGTAGGCGTACTGCGCGACGTCGGAGAGCTCCGCGGAGCGGATGAGGGTCACGGCGGTCATGCCCACAGTCTGTCGCAAAGGCGCGCGCTAACCCCACGACCGGGATGGGCCGCGGATCGATCCGCACATCCACGCGGCGGGATCCGTTCTTCACAGATCACGTGATCGGCGATCACCGCGCCCTGCGCCTCTGGCATGCTCGGACGAACGATGCGACGATGAGGGAGTGGGATTCATGAACGACGCGCAGATCTGGACGATGATCGGGGCCTTCACCGCGCTCATGCTCGGCATGATGACCATCGTCTCGACGCTCTTCATCCGCGTCCTGCGTGCGGAGATCGGCGGGCTCCGATCCGAGGTGAACGGCCGCTTCGACGTCATGAACGCCCGCATGGACGGCCTCGACCGGGACGTGCAGGCGCTCGTCAAGCGCACCTTCGGGCTCGACCGGGACTGATCGCAGGACGCCGTCGGGCAGACTGGTTCCATGCCCCTCTTCGATCATCTCGGCCTCACGGTCGAAGACCTCGACCGCGCATTCGCCCAGTGGAACCCGGTGCTCACGGCTCTGGGATGCATGCCGGAGGGCGGCGAGATGGAGGGCGGGATCGCCTGGTGGCGCGAGGGCGAGACCGAGCTGATCCTCTACCGCGCTCCCGAGCCGGGCGGCGAACCGCACCGGTACGGGCGGATCGGCTGGCAGCACCTCGCCTTCGCCGTCGATTCGCGCGCCGAAGTGGAGCGCCTGCACGCCATCGCCGTCGACGCCGGCTGGACGACGGTCCGGGATCCGAAGGTCTTCACGCGCTTCTCGGATCGCTACTACGCGTCGTTCGTCGAGGACGACAACGGCATCCGGATCGAGTTCGTGTACAACCCTCCGCGCGAGCCTGCCGCGGACTGAGTCGCACACCCCGACACCTGGGCCTCGCGCTTCGCCGAGCGCGCGGCATCGCGACGAGTGCACGGGATCCATGCGCCGACGACCCGTGCACTCGGCAACATCCCGTGCACTCGGCGAGATCCCGTGCAGTCGGCGAGAACGCCGGACACGCACCTCGCGTTTCGTCCCCGGCATCCGCGATGCTGGGGGCATGGCCACTCTCGATCACCTCGGCATCAGCGTCGACCACGTCCCCGGCGCCTCCGCACAGTTCGACCCGGTACTCCGTGCGCTCGGGTACACCCGCAGGCACGACGCCCCCGATCTCGCGTACTGGCGGCAGGACGGCCTGCCCGAGATCCTGCTCTACCCCGCGCGCGACAACGCGGACGGCCCTCACGAGCACGGCCGCGTCGGCTGGCAGCACCTGGCCTTCGCCGTCGACTCGCGCGCAGAGGTCGACCGCGTGCACGACATCGCGCTCGACGCGGGCTGGACGGCGGTGCGCCCGCCGAAGGAGTATCCGCGGTTCAGCGATCGCTACTACGCCTCGTTCCTCGAGGACGACAACGGCATCAGGATCGAGATCGTGCACAACCCGCCGAGGGACTCGTCCGCGGACTGATCCGGCTCGATCGGTCTCCGCCCTTGACGCACCCGCCCTCCCTCCCCTACGGTGGCAAAGCTGTGCCGATCGGCGCAGCACCAGCCGAGGAGACGACGGAATGACCGCGCTGCGGAACTCCACCATCGCCACGGTCCTTGCCTTCCAGACGAAGCGCGATGACCGCGATGAGTCGTACCCTCCGGCGCGCGCCGTGTGACAGCATCCGCTGTCCGCATGCCCCGCACCGTCAGGTCCGGGGCATTTTTCATGACCTTCCCGTGACCTGTGGCTGAGAAACACACACGAAGGAAAGGACCCATGGAGAGGCTCTCCGCACGGCTGCTGTCGTGGGCGTCCCTGATCGACGAGAAGACGCTCGATCAGGCGCACACCACGGCCCGCATGCCATTCATCCACCCGCACCTGGCGCTCATGCCGGATGCCCACCTGGGCAAGGGGGCGACGGTCGGCTCGGTGATCCCGACGCTCGGCGCGATCATCCCCGCCGCCGTCGGCGTCGACATCGGCTGCGGCATGATCGCCGTCCGCACCCAGTTCACCGTGGAGGAGCTCGCATCCCGCGATCTCGCCCCCTTGCGGCAGGCGATCGAACGCGCCGTTCCGCTGTCCGCAGGACACCAGAACCGCAAGATCGTGGCCACCGCGGAGCCGCGGATCGCCGAGCTGGAGAGCCTCGCCGAGAAGGCGGGCTTCGACCCGGGGGCTTACGCCGGCAACTGGCGGCTGCAGCTCGGTTCGCTGGGCTCGGGCAACCACTTCATCGAGGTCTCCGTCGACGAGCTCGACAGGGTGTGGCTGTTCCTGCACTCCGGGTCCCGGGGTATCGGCAACCGCATCGCGATGCACCACATCGGCGTCGCGCAGCGACTGGCGACGCAGTGGTGGATCGACCTTCCCGACTCGGATCTCGCGTACCTCGTCGAGGGCACGCCGGAGTTCACCCGGTACATCAGGGAGCTGCGGTGGGCGCAGCACTTCGCACTGCTGAACCGGGAGGAGATGATGGATCGGGTCGCGAGGCAGATCTCGGACTTCCTCGGCGTCCCGGTGGACGAGCAGGAGCGGATCAACTGCCACCACAACTTCACCGAATCGGAGGAGCACTTCGGCAAGCGGGTGTGGGTCTCGAGGAAGGGGGCGATCCAGGCGGATCCCGGTCGACCAGGGCTCATCCCCGGCTCGATGGGCACCGCCTCCTACGTCGTCGAGGGCCTCGGCAACCGGCTGTCGCTCAACTCCTCGCCGCACGGCGCGGGACGGGAGTACTCCCGGTCGAAGGCGCGGAGGATCTTCACCCATGAGCAGCTGCGGGCCGCAATGACGGGCATCGAGTTCCGCGACACCGATGCCTTCATCGACGAGATCCCGCAGGCGTACAAGCCGATCGACCGGGTCATGGCGGACGCCGCCGATCTGGTGCGGATCCGGCACACGCTGAGGCAGCTCGTCAACGTGAAGGGAGCCTGACGCCGGCCGCGGCGACCTCGCACCATGCGAGGTCGCCGCGGTCGGTCCGGACTGATCCGCAACACACCATTGCCGATGTCGGAGGCCGGATCCAGACTGATCCTGCGCACATCCCGCGCCTTCATCCTGAGCTCCGACGGAGGACGCCCATGACCAACCTCAATCCGTACATCTCCTTCCGGGACAACGCCCGCGCCGCGATGGAGTTCTATCAGCAGGCCCTCGGTGGCGATCTGCAGGTGATGACCTTCGGCGACATGCCGGGCATGCTGCAGGATGAGGCCGAGCAGGCGCTCGTCATGCACGCTCAGCTGACCACTCCCGGCGGTCTGGTACTGATGGCCTCTGACACCCCCGGATACATGGAGTACAAGACTCCGCAGGGCGTCTCGGTGTCGCTGAGCGGCTCCGACGAGGCCGAGATCCGCGCCGCGTGGGACAAACTCGCCGACGGCGCCACTGTCAGCCAGGACTACGGCCCCGCGCCGTGGGGCGGTCAGTTCGGCATGCTCACCGATCGGTTCGGCGTCGACTGGATGTTCTCCGGTGGAGAGGGCAACGCCTGATCTGCACGCAGGGGCCCGCCGGGTTGAGCCAGGCCTGACCGGGCCCCCGTGATTCAGAACTAGGGCAGAGCCAGGCCTGACCGGGCCCCGGGCGCTGGGTCCGGCGTTGTTCCGGGCTCAGCGCTCCCCGTGTCGCTTTCCGCCCACTCGACGCCGTCGAGTCCGAGTTCGCCGGTCATGTCGCGCAGGAACCGGATGACGACCTCGCGCTCGGCCGCGGTCAGGCGCGCGGCCGAGTGAAAGCGGCGCGCCTGCTGACGCCCCACGGTCTCCATCGCGGCCCGCTGGGTCTCCGGCGTGATGGTGATCGCGAGCGCCCGCCGGTCCGACGGGTGAGCGGCGCGGGTGACATGGCCCCCTCGCTCCAGCCGGTCGAGGAGCTTCGTGGTCGAGGCCGTCGAGATGCCGAGGTGCTGCGCGATCCCGCCCGGCGTCGCGACGGCCCCCCGGTTCGCGCAGACGATGAGGTAGTGCAGCGCGCGCATGTCGGTCTCGTTGAGCTTCATGTAGCGGCGGGACGCCTCGGCGAGGCGCTGCTCCGCGTCGCGGAGCTCGCCGAGGGAGGCCATCAGCTCGCCGATCTGCCGGATCGTGCCCGCATCGACGCCGGCACGGTCGAGCAGCACGCCATCGGGGTCGCTCGCCTCGATGTCGTAGACGGCGCCCGCTTCGACGCCGTCGCGCGTCGGCGCCCCGTTGCGCGTCGCGAGCTCCTGCTCGTCCGCCTCGTCGCGCCGCTCCGTCATGCCGTCATGCTACACCGGTGATCTTTTCACGCCAGGGTTATTACTTGCCAAGCTAGCGAATTCGATCTATCCTGCCGGAGACGGAAGGAAGCCGATGACCGCCCCGCAGCACGTCGCACGCCCGCACCGCCCCCGCCGCCTCCTGAGGATCCTCCTGCCCGCGCTGATCATCCTCGGCTGGCTGGTCGCGGCGTCCCTCGGCGGTCCCCTGTTCGGCAAGGTGGATGAGGTCTCCTCGAACGACCGCACCGCGTACCTCCCCTCCTCTTCCGACTCCGCCCGCGTGCAGGAACTGCAGACCCGCTTCGCCGGCTCCGACGAGATCCCCGCGATCGTCGTCGCCGCCTCGGGCCACGCACTGACGGACGCGCAGCGAACCACGCTGTCCGACGCGGTCGCGGCCACGACCGGCATCGAGGGCGTCGGCGACGACGTCTCCCCCGCTCTGCTCTCCGAGGACGGCAAGGCCGTGCAGGCGTTCGTGCCGATCCGCTCGGACGCCGACCTCGGCGACGTCGTGGCGGAGATCAGGTCCTCCCTCGAGAAGGCGGCGCCCGAAGGCGTGCACGTCTACATCACCGGGCCCGCCGGGTTCAGCGCCGACCTCGTCGCGGGTTTCGCCGGCATCGACGGAATCCTGCTCGGGGTGGCCCTGGCGGCCGTGTTCGTGATCCTCGTGCTCGTCTACCGCTCGCTGCTGCTGCCGGTCGTCGTGCTCCTGACGAGCCTGTTCGCGCTGTGCACCGCGCTCCTGCTGGTGTGGTGGCTCGCGAAGTGGGGCGTGCTGCTGCTCAGCGGGCAGACCCAGGGCATCCTGTTCATCCTCGTGATCGGCGCCGCGACCGATTACGCGCTCCTGTTCGTCTCGCGCTTCCGCGAGGCCCTGCGCGTCGAGCAGGATCGCGCGAAGGCCGTGCTCGCGGCGTGGAAGGGATCCTTCGAGCCGATCCTCGCCTCCGGCGGCACCGTGATCGCGGGGCTCCTCTGCCTGCTGCTCAGCGACCTGAAGTCGAACAGCGCCCTGGGGCCGGTCGCGGCGATCGGGATCGCGTTCGCGATGCTGTCCGCGCTCACACTGCTCCCTGCCCTCCTCATGGCGTTCGGTCGTGCGGCGTTCTGGCCGCGCCGCCCCGTGTATGCGCCCGAGGCCGTCGCGGCCGAGGGCGGCATGCCCTCGACCGGCGTGTGGGCACGCCTCGCCGAGCTCATCCGTCGCCGCTCAAGGGTGATCTGGATCGCGACGACCCTGGTGCTCGCCCTCGGCACGCTCGGCGTCGTGCAGCTCGACGCCTCCGGCGTGCCGCAGTCCGACCTCGTGCTCAGCTCCTCGCAGGCCCGCGACGGGCAGAAGGTACTGGGCGAGCACTTCCCCGGCGGATCCGGCAGCCCCGTCCAGGTCCTCGTGGCGCGGGACTCCCTGCAGGACGCAGCGGATGTGCTGCTCGCGGACAAGGGCATCGACGGCGTCACGGTGACCGCGAAGGACTCGCCGAGCGGAGCGGCGCCCGTGACGGAGGACGGCGTCCAGCCGGTCGGGCGTCCCGGCGCCCCTGCCCCCGCGGCGACCGTGGTCGAGGGCGACGTGATGCTGCAGGGGACGCTCACCGCGGCCGCGGACTCCACGACCGCGGAGGACACGGTACGCCGGCTCCGCACCTCGCTCGAGGGCACCGGCGCGGTCGTCGGCGGGGTCACCGCGACCGCGATCGACACGAACGACGCGTCCCTGCACGACCGCGCCCTGATCATCCCGGTGATCCTCGTCGTGATCATGCTGATCCTGATGATGCTGCTGCGCGCGATCGTCGCGCCCGTGCTCCTGATCGTGACGACCGTGCTGTCGTTCGGCACCGCGATGGGCGTCTCCGCGCTCGTCTTCAACGGGATCCTCCGCTTCCCGGGAGCGGATCCGGCCGTGCCGCTGTACGGCTTCGTCTTCCTCGTCGCGCTCGGGATCGACTACAACATCTTCCTCATGACGCGCGTGCGCGAGGAGAGCCGGCTCCACGGCACGCGCGAGGGCGTGCGCCGAGGGCTCGCGATCACCGGAGGCGTCATCACCTCGGCGGGTCTCGTGCTCGCGACGACGTTCGCGGCGCTCGCGGTGATCCCGATCCTGTTCCTCGCACAGCTCGCCTTCATCGTCGCGTTCGGCGTGCTGCTGGACACCTTCGTGGTGCGCTCCCTGCTCGTGCCCGCCCTCGTGCACGACGTGGGTCGCGCCGTGTGGTGGCCGTCGAAGCTGTCGCGCGCGGAGCGCTGAGCGGGGGCTGAGCGGGGGCTGAGCGCTGAGCGGGGGCGGCGATGTCAGAGCACCGCGTTTCGTCTCGGTCGGCTCCGCCGTCCTCGCTCAACGACCCCGGAACAGACAGACCACTTCGCCGTCCTCGCTCAACGAACCCGGAACAGAGAGACCACTTCGCCGACCTCGCTCAACGACCCCGGAACCGGGCGTCAGCCGATCGCGGGCTCCGTGGCGGCGGTGTGGCCGGCGCGATCGGTGAACGCCTGCTTCGGCACGAACAGCAGCAGGACGGCTGCGGCGAGCGCCGTCGCCCCGCACACCACCCACACCGTCACATAGCCCGAGAAGGATCCGGCGGTGCCCTCGGCCGCGGCGGATCCGGCGACCGCATGCATGAGCGCGATCCCGAACACGCACGAGGCGATCGCGCCGCCCACCGTCTTCACCGAGTTCGTGAGACCGGTCGCGACGCCGGTCTGGGTGTGCGGCGCCGCCGACGCCGCCGCGGCGGGAAGCGCGGCGACGAGCGCGCCGGATCCGATCCCGACGATCACCATGTTCGTGATGACCTGCGCGTAGGCGGCATGGAAGGGCAGGAACAGCAGGAATCCGATCCCCACGAGCACCGAGGCGCCGATGAGCGTGATCCGAGGGGTCGCGAACCGCGCGATCTGCGGGTAGCCGAGGGCGCCTGCGATCATCGCGACGAGGTACACGCCGATGATCAGCGAGGTCGCGAACCCGGTGGTGCCGAGGCCGTAGCCGTAGACCGCCGGATCCGTCCGCGCGAAGGTCGACAGCGGCGCCTGCGCGCCGAGCACGCTCACGCCGAAAAGGCCGGCCGTCAGGAACACCGGGCCGAGCGCGGGGCTGCGGAACATCCGCACGTCGATGAGGGGATCCTGCTGGCGCAGCTCCCACAGCGCGAACGGCACGACGAGGAGCACGCCGACGACGATCACGATCCAGGACAGCGGGTTCGCGACGCCGCCCGGCAGGCGCAGCAGGCTGAGCCCGCCGGTCAGGCCGATGAGCGACAGCGAGATCAGCACGAGTCCTGTCGTGTCGAAGACCCCACCGGTCTTCTCCGGCGACTCCTTCACCCCGAACAGGATCACGAAGAAGCAGGCCGCGATGAGCACCGCCGGCACGAGCAGCACCGCCGTGAGCGGCAGGGCGTCGATGAGCGCACCGCCGACGAGGGCGCCGATGATCGCGCCGCCCTCGAGCGCGGCGACCAGGATGCCGGCCGCCTTCGCGGTGATCGCCGAGCTGCCCTCGATGCGCCGGGCGCGCGACCAGATCAGCGCGATCTCCAGCGGCAGCCACACGACGTAGAAGCCCATCATCGCCCAGGCCACGAGGAAGACGCCGAAGGTGTCGGTGAACGGCAGTACGAACGCGGCGACCGCCGTGATCGCGGTCGAGATCAGCAGCATGCGCTTGCGGCCGATCATGTCGCCGAGCTTCGCGAACGCCGGCACCACCAGGGCGGAGAGCATGAGCTGCGCGCCCTCGAACCAGTTCACGTCGGCGTCGTGGATGCCGAGGTGCCGGGCGATGTCGCTCAGCATCGGCGTGTAGTAGCCCTGCAGCACGCCGCTGGTGAACTCGACGAAGGCCAGGAATCCGACGACGGCGACCAGAGTGCCGAGGGTGGCGGTGCGCGTCATCGCGGCTCCTTCATGCGGTCCCGCGGTGTCGGCGGGACGTGATGCGGCCGCGTCGAGATGCTCGGCGACCGCAGCGGGTCAGCTCACTGTAGCCGCTCGATGAGCGCGCGGTGGAACCGCTCCCCGCGCTCGAGCGCGGCGATCTCGACGCTCTCGTCCACACCGTGGATCGTGGCGCGCTGCGCGTTCGACATCTCGAGCGGCGCGAACCGGAAGACCGCCGGCGCGAAACGGTGGAAGTGGCGGGAGTCCGTCGCCTGCATCGTCACGTACGGCACGGCGGGGATCCCCGGGTGCGACACGGCCAGCGCCTCCGCCACGAGCGCGAACGGCGCCGTGTCCGTGGGCGACTCGGGCGACGGGTCGCTGCCCTCGAGCACCTCGATGCTCACGAGCGGATCCGCGATGCGCCGCCGCACGCGCGCGGTCGCGCTCTGCACGGTCTCGCCGAGGGCGATCCGCAGGTTCACGGTGGCCGAGGCCTGCGACGGCAGCACGTTCGCGGCAGTGCCGCCGGACTGCATCGTGGGCGCCACGGTCGTGCGCACGAGGGCGGCAGCCTCGCCGCCGAGGGCCGCGAACACCCGCGCCGACACGAGCGGGAGCGCCCCGAGCGCGCGCAGCAGCAGGCGCGCGGGCCCCGAAGCCCCGCCGGAGAGCTGCGTCAGCATGCGCGAGATCGCGCGCGAGGTGCGCGGACGGAAGGTGCCGGGCCCGAGCCGCTCGACGGCCCGCGCGATCCGGCGCACCGCGGTGAGCGGCGGCGGGGCCGAGGCGTGCCCGCCCTCGCCGCGCGCGGTGAGCTTCACCGTCATCACGCCCTTCTCGCCGGCGCCGATCATGGCGGCTCGCCCCGGCACGAACGGGAGGGGCGCGTCGACCACCGCCCCGCCCTCGTCGACGACGAGCCAGGGCACGATCCCGCGCTGCTGGAGCGCATCCGCGATCGCTTTCGCGGCGGATCCGAACGTCTCCTCGTTGCCGCCGAAGGAGAGGTACACGTCGCGGGCGGGCGTGAACCCCTCGGCGAGCAGCGTCTCGACCGCCTCGAGGATCACGATGAGCGGACCCTTGTCGTCCAGGGCGCCGCGGCCGTAGACGGAGCCGTCCTCGATCACGCCCGCGAACGGCGGATGCGTCCAGGCGTCGGACTCGTCGACGGGGACGACGTCGTAGTGCGCCATGAGCACGAGCGGCCCGTCCTCCGCGTGCCGTCGCCCCGTCCACCGGAACAGCAGGCCGAAGTCGGTGTGGCGTTCGAGCGCCAGCTCGGCGTGCACCCGGGGGTAGAGCTCGGCGATGAGCGCCACGAAGTCCTCGAACGGTGCGGATCCGCGCTCGTCCAGCTCGGCGGACACGGTGGGCAGCTGGATCATCCGGGAGAGGCGCTCGGCGATCCCGGGGACAGGGGCGTTCATCGTGGCCATGCTAACCGCGACCGCCTTCCCCGGCATGCCGGTCCCTCCTGACTGCGACCGCGGTGAGCAGGATCCCCCAGACCAGCTCGAACGCCATGACGGCGATCTGGTACCAGACCGGCGCAGCCCCCGGGGAGAGGAACTGCGTCCAGTCGCCGAGCCCGTGCAGGAACGCGAGCGCCCAGACGGATTCGATCATCAGCCGCGCCCCGGCGAAACACACGCCGAACGTCGTCGCGCTGAGCACCTGCCACCAGGTCTCGTCCCAGGTCTTGCCGAAGAACAGGCCGTTGCCGATGTGCCAGAGCCCGAACACGAGCGCCGTGGCGAGGACCCCGGCCCAGGGATGGCGCCGCATCACCGCGCCGAGCGCGAGCCCGCGCGCCGCGGTCTCCTCCGAGA
>NZ_NCKN01000153.1 GCF_002257455.1 Microbacterium sp. 13-71-7 | reverse complement strand
GCGGCGTTGATCCGCGCCTGCGTGAACGCCCGCATGACTTCCGGGAACTTCGTCATCAGATCCGCGGCCCGCGCCATCCGGCCCTGCACCACCCGATCCGACATGCGCAGCACCCCGGCCAACTCCGCCGCCACGCTGCGTGTCGCGATCTCCACCGCCTCACCCCGCACCGCCCCGCTACCGGCGTCCCGGGCGGCGAGTTCCTCGGCGACGCGCTGCGCGGCGGCGAGCTGCGCGTCCCGGAGCGCTTGGAATCGGATGATCGACGCCTCGGCCGCGGCCACACCCTCCCGCAGCACGCGCAGCACCGCGACAGGATCCACCGGGTCGACCCCAGGATCCACCACCGTGCCCGCCGAGTTCGTCATGACCCAAGTCAACACCGGACCACCGACATTCCCACCCCGAATTCACCAGATCAGCGCAATAAACTCCCTCAACTAGAGTCGTCCCTGTCAGTGCACGCCATAGCGTGCGCTGACAGGGACGACTCGGAGATGGGAAGGCTCCTGGTGAGCCCGGCCAACCCACTGAACCCGACCGCCCCACCGAGCGCGCTGACCCCGACCAACCCGCGGAGCCGGCTGAACCCGACTGAACCCCGCTGAACCCCGCTGAGCCCGCCGAGCCCAGTCAGCCCGGTGAACCCGGCCGCCCCGCCGAGGAGGCTCAGCCATGCAGGGAACGGGCGGCCTGTGCCTTGCGGAGGGCGGCGTCGGCCACCTGGGGCCCCTCGTGGGATACTCTGCTCGGGAATCATCCTTCCGGCATGCGGATAACTCGCGCCCGGATCAGAGCCGAGAGGATCCGCATGGCCGCTGAGGGCTCCACGGGCGTCAAATCCGTCTCCCGCGTCTTCGACCTGCTCGAGCTCATCGCGGACGCGGGCGGCGACGCCACGATCAGCCAGCTCGCGGCCGCCGCGGAGCTGCCGCTGCCCACGATCCACCGCCTGCTGCGCACCCTGGTCTCACAGGGGTACGCGCGCCAGCTGGCCAACCGGCGCTACGCGCTCGGCCCGAAGCTCGTGCGCCTGGGCGAGGTCGCGAACCGCCAGTTCGGCCAGATGGCGATGCCTCAGCTGAAGTCCCTCGTGGACCGGCTCGGCGAGACCGCGAACCTCGCCACGATCGACGGCGACAACGTCGTCTACGTCTCGCAGGCGCCGTCGCCGCACGCCATGCGCATGTTCACCGAGGTGGGCGGCCGCGCGCATCTGCACTCCACGAGTGTCGGCAAGGCGATCCTCGCGCAGCTCGGAGACGATCAGGTGCGCGAGATCATCTCTCGCGCCGGGATGCCGCACTCGACCGACCGCTCGCTCGACACGATCGAGGAGCTGCTCGCCGATCTCGCCGCCAGCCGGGAGCGCGGTTACGCAGTCGATGACGGCGAGCACGAGGTGGGCGTGCGCTGCTTCGCGATGGCGGTGCCGAACATGCCGGTGCTCACGGCGGTCTCGGTCTCCGGCCCGATGTCGCGCGTCGGCGAGGACTTCGCCGAGCGGGCGATTCCCGTACTGCGCGACGTCGTCGCCGAGATCTCGGCCGCGACGAACGCACGCTGAGCCCCACACCGGCCGACGTCGAGCCCGAGCGCGCTCCGTGGATGCGGTCGTGAGATCCTGAACGTCGCTCATCTGCGGGACTTCGGGCCGCAATGACCCGCCGGGCTTGACCTGCACGGATCCGCCGTCTTACGCTTTCCATGCTCCAGAACCACTATTCCGAATCTCGGAAACTTCTGGATCGCTGAAGGCGAGGAGAGGCGAAGATGCCGAACCGTGCGAATCGTCGCGCCCCGCGCGATGCCCGACAGGACGCGACCGCCGTCCCCGCGTGCTCCGTTCCGGGCGCGCGCGGCCTCCGCACCACCCGGCTGCACCGCTCCGCCGCCTTCCCCGCACATCCCTTGTCCTGACCCTGCCCACGCGGCACGATCGCCTTAGGACAAGCGATCGAACGTGTCGCCGGATCCGAGGAGACCCATGCCTGACATCGCCGTCACCGTCAACGGACAACAGCGCCCGCTCGTGGGAACGCCCGCGCACGCCACCGCCCTGGACTGGCTGCGCGACAGCGGCCTCTCCGGCAGCAAGGAGGGCTGCGCGGAGGGCGAGTGCGGCGCGTGCGCCATGCTGCTCGCCACGCCGACGACCGACGGCGGCACCACGTGGACCCCGGTGAACGCCTGCCTCGTGCCGGTGTACGCGCTCGACGGTCAGGAGGTCGTCACGGCCGAGGGGCTCGGATCGGTCGACAGCCTGCACCCCGTGCAGGAGAAGCTCGCCGAGGCCGGCGGATCCCAGTGCGGCTACTGCACCCCCGGCTTCGCGTGCAGCATGGCGGGCGAGTACTACCGGGCCGACCGCACCCCGGTCGAAGCCGCGTCGGCAGGCTCAGCGACCGACGCGACCGACGCGACCGACGCGACCGACGCGACCGACGAGTCGTGCCCTGTCCACGATCCGGAGCACGGCCCGAACGGCTTCGACCTCCATGCGCTGAGCGGCAACCTGTGCCGCTGCACCGGATACCGGCCGATCCGCGACGCCGCCTACACGCTCGGTACTCCCGACGCGGACGACCCGCTGCAGCAGCGGCTCGCGCAGCCCGCCCCTGAGCCCGTCGCGACCGACGCCGAGGTCGACGGGGCGCGCTTCGTCCGGCCCGCGACGCTCGTCGACGCCCTGCGGATCCTGCAGGACGAGAAGGAGGCGCTGCTCGTCGCCGGATCCACCGACTGGGGCGTCGAGGTGAACATCCGCGGTCGCCGCGCACCGCTCGTCGTCGCGATCGAGCAGCTCTCCGAGCTGCGCACCCTGAGGATCGAAGACGAGGTCGCCTCTGGCGCCGAGGGCTACGTCGAGATCGGCGCCGCGCTCCCGCTCTCCGAGGTGGAGAAGCGCCTGGACGGGCGGATCCCCCTGCTCGCACAGCTCTTCCCGCAGTTCGCGTCGCGCCTCATCCGCAACCGCGGCACGTTCGGCGGCAACCTCGGCACCGGTTCCCCCATCGGCGACACACCGCCGGCCCTGCTCGCCCTGCGGGCGAGCGTCGTCCTCGCCTCGCTGGCCGAGGGCGGATCCGGCGTCGTCCTGCGCGAGGTCGATCTGGCCGACTACTTCACCGGCTACCGGCAGACCGTCAAGCGCCCCGACGAGCTCATCAAGGCCATCAGGATCCCACTGCCGCTCGCGACCACGACGGCGTTCCACAAGATCGCCAAGCGCCGTTTCGACGACATCTCCAGCGTCGCCGTCGCCTTCGCGCTCGACATCGACGGCGGCATCGTGACCGGCGCGACCATCGGGCTGGGCGGCGTCGCCGCCACCCCGCTGCGCGCGCGTGCCACGGAGGCCGCGCTGATCGGCAAGCCGTGGAACATCGCCACCGTGAAGGCCGCCGCCGAGATCCTCCGCGGCGAGGGCACTCCGATGTCCGACCACCGCGCCAGCAGCGAGTACCGCTCGCTCATGCTCAACACCGCGCTGCTCAAGCTCTACAGCGCGACCGTCATCGAGTCGAAGGAGGTGTCGGCATGAGCACTCTCGCCGACCGCCCGGAGAACCCCGTCGTCGGCCTGCGGGCCGCGCACGAGAGCGCCGCCCTGCACGTCACGGGTGCGGCGATGTACACCGACGACATCGCGGAGCAGACCGCGGGTGTGCTCACCGCCTGGCCGGTGCAGTCCACGAACGCGCACGCGAAGGTCACGATCGACGTGTCAGGCGCCTACGAGGTGCCCGGCGTCGTGCGCGTGCTCACCGCCGAGGACGTGCCGGGCCTGAACGATGCGGGCATCCGCAACGACGAGCCGCTGTTCCCGAGCGAGGCGATGTTCTACGGGCACGCCCTGGTCTGGGTGCTCGGCGAGACCCAGGAGGCCGCGCGCCTCGGCGCCGAGCGCGTCACGGTCGAGTACGAGCCGCTGCCGTCACTCGTCACGGTGCAGGACGCCCTCGAAGCGCAGTCCTTCCAGGGCACCCCGCGCACGGTGCAGCGCGGCGATGCGGCCGCAGGGCTCGCCGGATCCGCCCACGTCTTCGAGGGCGTGACCGAGTTCGGCGGCCAGGAGCACTTCTATCTGGAGACGCACGCGTCGTTCGCGATCCGCGACTCCGAGGGGCAGTACTTCATCCAGTGCTCCACCCAGCACCCCACGGAGACCCAGGATCTGGTCTCGCACGTGCTCGGGATACCCGCGAACGAGATCACGGTGCAGTGCCTGCGCATGGGCGGCGGGTTCGGCGGCAAGGAGATGCAGCCGCACGGCTTCGCCGCGATCGCGGCCCTCGGCGCCAAGCTCACCGGGCGACCGGTCCGGGTGCGCCTGAACCGCACGCAGGACATCACGATGACCGGCAAGCGGCACCCGTTCCACATCGCGTGGAAGGTCGGCTTCTCTCAGGAAGGGCTGCTGCAGGCGCTCGACGCGACCCTGACCTGCGACGGCGGCTGGTCGATCGATCTGTCCGAGCCGGTGCTCGGCCGTGCGCTCTGCCACCTGGACAACTCGTACTGGATCCCCAACGTGCACGCCTACGGGCAGATCGTGAAGACCAACAAGACCTCGAACACGGCCTACCGCGGGTTCGGCGGACCGCAGGGCGTCTTCCTCATCGAGGACATCCTGGGCCGCGTCGCCCCGCAGCTCGGGATCGATCCGCTCGAGCTGCGCCGGCGCAACTTCTACAAGCCCGGCCAGAGCACGCCGTACGGCCAGCTCGTGAAGGACGCCGATCGGCTCGAGACGATCTGGGGCCAGCTCTCGGACGAGGCGGAGGTCGATGCGCGCCGCGCGGAGATCCGGGCGTTCAACGCCTCGAGCCCGCACGTGAAGCGCGCCCTGTCGATGACGCCGATCAAGTTCGGCATCTCGTTCAACTTCGCCGCGTTCAACCAGGCCGGAGCCCTCGTCCACGTCTACAAGGACGGCTCGATCCTCGTCAACCACGGCGGCACCGAGATGGGCCAGGGCCTGCACACGAAGATGCTGCAGGTCGCCGCGACCGCGCTCGGCGTCGAGCTGCACCAGGTGCGGCTCGCCCCGACCCGCACCGACAAGGTCCCGAACACGTCGGCGACCGCGGCGTCGTCCGGCGCCGACCTCAACGGCGGCGCGGTGAAGAACGCCTGCGAGCAGATCCGCGATCGGCTCGCGAAGGTCGCGGGGCGCATGCTCGGCGTCGACGAGCGCGACGTGCGCTTCGGCGGCGGTTTCGTGACCGCGCTCGGCGCACCGGTGAACCGCGTCTCCTGGGGCGAGGTCGTCAAGGCGGCGTACTTCCAGCGCGTGCAGCTGTTCGCCGCCGGCTACTACCGCACCGAGGGCCTGCACTGGAACCCGGAGATCATGCAGGGATCCCCGTTCAAGTACTTCGCGTACGGCGCCGCCGCGACCGAGGTCGAGGTGGACGAGTTCACCGGCGCCTACCGGGTGCGTCGCGTCGACATCGTGCACGACGTGGGCGACTCGCTCTCGCCGATGCTCGACATCGGCCAGATCGAGGGCGCGTACGTGCAGGGCGTGGGCTGGCTGACCCTCGAGGAGCTGCGCTGGGACACCAGCGACGGCCCGCACCGCGGCCGGCTGCAGACCCAGTCGGCGTCGACGTACAAGCTGCCGAGCTTCTCCGAGATGCCGGAGGAGTTCCACGTGCGCCTGTTCGAGAACGCGCGCGAGGAGGGCGCCGTCTACGGTTCCAAGGCCGTGGGCGAGCCGCCGTTCATGCTCGCGTTCAGCGCCCGCGAGGCGCTCCGCGACGCCGTGGCGGCGTTCGGTCCGGCCGGGCACTCGGTGGATCTCGGCTCCCCAGCGACGCCCGAGGCCGTGTTCTGGGCCGTCCGCGCCGCCCAGGAGGCGGGTGCCGGGGCCCCCGTTCCCGATGCCCCCGCGTCGGATGCGCTCGTTCCCGGCGCCCCCGCCTCCGACCGCCCGCTCGTCTCCGCCGCCGGCGACTGACCACCCCACTTCCGAGTCGTCCCCGTGAGCGCACGCTATGGACTCCGCTGACGGGGACGACGCGGAGGAAGAAGAACAACGAAGGAGCATCGTGGACTGGCTGGACGCGCTGCAGGATCTGCGGTCGCGGCGGATCCCCGCCGTGATCGTGACCCTGGCGACCGTCCGCGGCCACGCCCCGCGCAACGGCGGCGCGAAGATGGTGGTCGCCCCGGCCTCGGTGCACGGCACGGTCGGCGGAGGCAACCTCGAGCAGACCGCGATCGAGCAGGCGCGGCGGATGCTCGCCGACGGGTCCGCCGAACCCGAGCTGCTCACGCTCACGCTGAGCGACAAGGCCGTCACCGAGTACGGCGTGCAGTGCTGCGGAGGAGAGGTCACCATGCTGCTCGAGCCGATCCGGGTCACCCCGGCCGTCGCCGTGTTCGGGCTCGGCCACGTGGGCCTCGAGCTCGCGCGCATCCTCGCCCGGCACGAGCTCGACCTCGTGCTCGTGGACTCGCGGGAGGAGATGCTGGCCGAGGACCGGATCGGGATCCCCGGACAGCGCGGCCCGCTCGGCGACGCCGTGGCCCGCGTGCGCGTCGTGCATGCGCCGGTCCCCGAGGCGGCGCTCCTGGATCTGACCCCCGGCGCGCACGTGCTGGTCATGACGCACGACCACGTCGAGGACCTCGCGATCGTCGACCAGGCGCTGCGCACGGCGGATCTCGGATCCATCGGCCTGATCGGATCCGCCTCGAAATGGTCGCGCTTCCGCAGCAAACTGCACGAGCTGGGCCAGACCGACGACGACCTCGCCCGCGTCACGACCCCGATCGGGATCCCCGAGGTCGCCGGCAAGCAGCCCGCCGTCATCGCGGTGAGCGTCGCGGCCCGGATCCTGCAACTGATCGACGAGGCCGCCGCGGCCGAGTAGCGATCCATCGGGAAGGCGCCCTCTTCTGCCTCTTCCGCCAGCTTTATTGAACACGTTCAGTTCTTCCGCTATGGTCGTCCCATGACCGAGATCCCGGACCGGCCGGCCGTCGCGCTCGCCTCCCCCGAGGCCGCCCCCGCGCTCTACGAGGCCGACGACGTGCGGACGCTGTTCGACCGCATGGCGACCTCGTACGACCGGATGAACATCGCCCTCTCGCTGGGTTTCGCGAGGCTGTGGCGGCGACAGCTGCTCGGCCTGGTCGGCGCGACCGGATCCCGTCGTCGCGTGCTCGACCTGATGAGCGGACGGGGCGAGACCTGGTCCGAGATCGAACGCCGCCTCCCGCAGGCGGAGATCACGGCGGTCGACTTCTCCGCGCAGATGATGGCGCACGCCGAGACCCGCAGCCGCGCCCGCTTCGGCGGACGGGTGCGCCTGCACCAGGAGGACGCGCTGAACGGAACGGCCGAGCGGGCGTCCTTCGACGTCGTGGTCAGCGCGTACGGCCTGAAGACGTTCGACACCCCGCAGCTGGAGCGCCTGGCCGCCGAGGTCGCGCGAGTACTGCGCCCGGGCGGATCCTTCGCCTTCATCGACGTCACGGAGCCGACCAGCCGAGCACTGCGGGTCGCCTACCTCTCCTATCTGCGCTGGATGGTCCCGCTCGCGGCGACCCTGCTGCACTCCGATCCGACCGAATACCGGATGCTGCACCGCTACCTCGCGGGATTCGGCGACGGAGCCCGCGCCGTCGAGGCCTTCCAGTCGCAGCCCGGCCTGCACGTCGAGGTGCGACGGCACTTCTTCGGCTGCGCGACGAGCATCAGCGGACGACGGTCCTGACCGCGCGCCGCCGCCGGCATGTCGGCGGCCCTCCGCATACTTGCCGGATGACGCGCGACCGCTTCCTGCCGATCCATGATCCGGAGCTGCTCGCCGCCGGCGAGCGCGTGCTGGGCGCGGAGTTCCGCGCGATGAGCGAGCGCGTGCTCGCGGTGAGCGCGCTGACCTCGCGCCTCAACCTGCTGCCCTTCGACGACGAGGCCGGCCGCGCGGCGCTTCTCGAGGAGATCCTCGGCCGCCCCCTTCCGCGGCGCCTCACGATCTATCCGCCGTTCTACACCGACCACGGACTGCGGCTCGAGCTCGGCGAGCGCGTCTTCGTCAACCAGGGCTGCACGTTCCTCGACTTCGCCGGCATCCGGCTGGGCGACGGCGTGATGGTCGGGCCGAAGGCGACGTTCATCACGGTCGGGCACCCCGTCGACCCCGATGAGCGGCGGCAGTACCTCTCCGGCGCACCGATCCTCGTCGAGGAAAACGTCTGGATCGGCGCGGGCGCGACGATCCTGCCGGGCGTCACGATCGGCAGGGACGCCGTCATCGCGGCGGGCGCGGTCGTCGCCGACGACGTCCCGGCCCGCTCCCTGGTCGCCGGCCCGAAGGCATCCGTGCTCCGCAGCTGGTGAACGGGATGCCGCGATCTGCTGATTCCAAAACCTTCGCATGCCGGAAACAAAGATCCACCTGACGGACTAATCGCTTGTGTGCGCCAGGGAACCGCCGTAGAATCGACGCAGGCCTAGGCGGGTTGCGACAGCAGAACCATCTACCGGGCATCCCAGGCGGTGACGCCGTGGATTGTGACCCGGGGTTCGTCCCCGCACAGGCCCGATGCACCGCCCTTGATCAGGCGCCGATGGCCGGCACCTGGATGAGGAAGGTGCCCCATGCTGGACCGCATCCACGAGTACGCCGAGTGCCTCGCCGACCCGGATCGCTGGGCGATCGCGACCATCGTCGAGGTGTCCGGATCCGTCCCGCGTCCGGCCGGCACGTCGATGGCGGTGCGCGACGACGGCCGCACGATCGGATCCGTCTCCGGCGGCTGCGTCGAAGGCGCGGTCGTCGACGCGGCGCTCGCGTGCCTCGCGTCCGGCGCGACCGAGCTGCACTCCTTCGGCTACGCCGACGACGACGGCATCTCCATCGGCCTGATGTGCGGCGGCGACGTGCGCGTGCTGGTGCAGCCCCTGCGCACCCTGAGGGCCGCACCGGCCGGCCGCGCGCACCTCGTGCGCGACCTGCCGCTGCACGACACGACCGCCGGCTCCCTCCTCATCGCGGAGGGCCTCGGGATCGCACTCCGGGCCGACGCGCTCTGCATCGCCTTCGACGGGGACGAGCTGCCCGACGGGCTCGCGCGGGCGGCGGGGCCCGCCGCCGGCGAGCGGATCCGCGCGGCGCTGCGGTCCGGCGGCACGCACGTGGTGGACGTGACCGACCGTGCGACGCCGGAGTGCCCGGTCGTGCGGCGCCTGCTGATCGAGTCGACGGCGGCGCCGGCACGGCTCCTCATCTACGGCGCGAACGACTTCTCCGCGGCGCTCGCGCAGGCGGCGTCCGCACTCGGCCGGCACGTCACGGTGTGCGACGCGCGGCCCGTGTTCGCCACCCGCGCCCGCCACCCCGGTGCGCACGAGGTCGTGCTGATGCATCCCGCCGCGCACTTCGCCCAGGAGCTCGCCGCCGGCCGCATCGACGCCCGGACCGCGGTCGTGGTGCTCACGCACGACCCGCGCTTCGACCTGCCGGTGCTCGACGCCGCGCTGCGCCGCGAGCTCGCCTACGTGGGCGCGATGGGATCCCGCGTGACGCACGACAAGCGCGTGCAGGAGCTGCGCGCGGGAGGGCTCGACGCCTCGCTCCTCGGCCGGCTGCACTCCCCGATCGGCCTGGATCTGGGCGCGCGGACCCCGGCCGAGGTCGCGGTGTCGATCCTCGCCGAGCTGATCCTCGTGGAGTCGGCCGCACGGGCCGGATCCGGGAGCACTCCTGCGTCAGCGAGGCACCCCGCCGCGCCCGCACGGCTGCGCGACACCGCCGGCGATGTGCACGACGCGGGACGGACCCTGGGGCGCGCGGCCGCCGCCCCGGGCGAGGCGCCCGTGGGGCGCGCCTCCGCCGCCCCGGGCGAGGCGACCGCGCCCGGGGCAGCGGCTCGCGACGACGACGTGTCGCGGACCGGCCGCACCTGCGCGGCGGCCCCGAGACGCACGGCGGCGAC
>NZ_NCKN01000152.1 GCF_002257455.1 Microbacterium sp. 13-71-7 | reverse complement strand
GCCGTCCACGTCGGATCCATCGGCGCCCTGCGCGCGCCGGGATCCGACGGGGTCCTCGCCCTCGTGGAATCGCTGCCGGGGGACGTGCTGGTGACGTTCGATCCGAACGTGCGCCCTGCCCTCATGCCGCCGCCCGCCGAGACCCGCGCGGTCGTGGAGCGCTACGCCGCCCGCGCCGCCGTCGTGAAGCTCAGCGACGAGGATGCGGAATGGCTCTACCCCGGCGCGGCCGATTCCGCCGCCGAGCGGCTGCTCGCCGCCGGCGCGAAGCTCGTCGCCGTCACCCACGGGGCGTCCGGGAGCGTCCTGCGCACGGCCTCCGCCCGGCTCGACGTGCCGGCCCGCCCGACCGTCGCGGTGGACACGATCGGCGCCGGGGACGCGTACATGTCCGGCCTGATCGCCGCGATCGTGCAGCGGGTCGGCGTCGTCGACGCGCTCGCGGGGCGGTTCACCGAGGAGCAGCTCGCCGACATCGGCCGGACCGCCGCGGTGTCCTCCGGCCTCACCGTCGCCCGCGCCGGAGCCATGCCGCCGACCGCCGCCGAACTCGACGCGGAGCTGGCCGGGGTCTGAGGCGGACGACGGACGGATCCGGCGGGCCGGACGTCGTCCTCGGGGCGTCCGCGGCCGGGGGCCCGGCGGGCTCGGCGGGCTCGGCGGGCTCGGCGGGCTCGGCCGGCTCGGGCTTACGCCTCGGGCTCGCCCGCGATCAGGCCGCGCAGCCAGTCGCGGGCCTCGACGAACACGTCGTCCGCGTAGCGCTCGGGGTACTGCACGATCCGCCGGTCGGCGCGGGGATACGAGCCGAGGAAGACCACGCGAGGGCTGAACCGCCGGATGCCGAGCAGCGCATCCGCCATCCGCTCGTCCTGGATGTGCCCGTCCGCGTCGAGGACGAACCGGTACCGGCCCAGCTCGTCGCCGATGGGCCGGGACTGCAGCAGGGACAGGTTGATGCCGCGCGTGGAGAACTGCTCCAGCAGCTCGAGCAGGGCGCCGGCGTGGTCCACGGGCAGCTCCACGATGAGCGAGGTCTTGTCGGCGCCGGTCGGCGGCGCCGGCGCCACGGTGCGCGAGACCAGCACGAACCGGGTGACGGCGTTGTCGTTGTCGCCGATGCCGTCGGCCAGCAGTTCGAGGTCGTGGTGCTGCACGATGCCGGGCGCGGCGATCGCGGCGTCCGCGGGCAGCGACCCGTCCAGGATCCCGAGCGCCGACGCCACATTGCTCGCGGCGGGGACGTGCTGATGCTTCGGGATGTGCTCGCCGAGCCAGCCGTAGCACTGGGCGTACGCGACCGGATGCGCGGCGATGACCGTGACGTCCTCGATCCTGGTGCCGGGGGCTGCGACCAGGACGAAATCGACCTTCACCAGGTACTCTCCGACGATCCGCAGGCCGGGCAGCGTCGCGAGGGCGTCGAGCGTCGTGGTGACCCCACCCTCGACCGAGTTCTCGATCGCGATCATCGCGGCGTCGCTGCGCCCCTCGAGCACGTCCGCGAGCGCCTCGCCCACGTTGTGCACCGGACGCCACTCGTGCCCGCGCGCCTCGGGGACCTGCTCCAGAGCCGCCTCGGTGAACGTCCCCGCGGGGCCGAGATAGCTGTAGGTACGGCGGGCGGGGGCGGCATCGGTCACGGCTTTCAGCCTAGTCCGGGGCGCGACCCCGGCTCTGGTCGATGACACGGACAGCGGCACGATCCCGTCACGGATGCACGACGGAATGCCGGATCCGATCGTGCATCCGTGCTCGGATCGTGCAGGTGTCGCGCCTGGCCGGGCGCCCGACGCCCGACGGCGGGGTGGGCCGCGGCCGCCCCGCGCCGAAACGATGATGCGATCCGGGGCCCGCCGGGGCAGACTAGCTGCATGACGAGCCGAGCCGGCCTCCCCGCGGAGGAAAGCGACCTGATCGACGTCGACGAGCTGATCGCCGCCTACTACGACCGGATCCCGGATCCGAAGGTCTCCACCGAGAGAGTCGTGTTCGGCACGAGCGGGCATCGCGGGTCCTCCCTGAGCGGCAGCTTCAACGAGCAGCACATCCTCGCCACGACCCAGGCGATCGTCGACTACCGCACCGCGCAGGGCATCACCGGCCCGCTCTTCCTCGGCCGCGACACGCATGCGCTCAGCCGCCCCGCCGAGCGCAGCGCGATCGAGGTGCTCGTCGCGAACGACGTCGACGTGCTCGTCGACTCCCGCGACGCGTGGGTGCCCACCCCCGCGCTCAGCCACGCGATCCTCACCTACAACCGCGACCGGTCCGACGACGAGCCCGGCCGCGCCGACGGCATCGTCGTCACCCCGTCGCACAACCCGCCGCGGGACGGCGGCTTCAAGTACAACCCCCCGCACGGCGGCCCCGCCGACACCGACGCCACGGGCTGGATCGCGAACCGCGCGAACGAGCTCATCGAGGCCGGGCTCGAGGGCGTGAAGCGCACCCGCTTCGCCGACATCGACGCCGACGGCCTCGGCACCTACGACTTCCGCGACGGCTACGTCCGCGATCTGCCCTCGATCATCGACGTCGAGGCGATCAAGCGCGCGGGGGTCAGGATCGGGGCGGATCCGCTCGGCGGCGCCTCGGTCGAGTACTGGGCCCTCATCGGCGAGATGCACGGCCTGGACCTCACCGTCGTGAACCCCGAAGTCGACCCGACCTGGCGCTTCATGACCCTGGACTGGGATGAGAAGATCCGGATGGATCCGTCCTCCCCCTCCGCGATGGCGTCGCTGGTCGCGAAGAAGGGCGACTACGACGTGCTCACGGGCAACGACGCCGACGCCGACAGGCACGGCATCGTGACCCCTGACGCGGGCCTGATGAATCCGAACCACTACCTCGCGGTCGCGATCGACTACCTGTTCTCGCACCGCGAGGGCTGGGGCCGCGACGCCGCGATCGGCAAGACGCTGGTGTCGTCCATGATCATCGACCGCGTCGCGGAGTCCCTCGGACGGAGACTGCTCGAGGTGCCCGTCGGGTTCAAGTGGTTCGTGCCTGGACTGCTCGACGGATCCGTCGCCTTCGGCGGCGAGGAGTCCGCCGGGGCGTCGTTCCTGCGCCGGGACGGATCCGTGTGGTCGACCGACAAGGACGGCATCCTGCTCTGCCTGCTCGCCGCGGAGATCATCGCTGTGACCGGGAAGACGCCGTCGGAGCGCTACCGCGAGCTCGAGGAGGCGTTCGGCGCCTCGGCGTATCAGCGCGTGGACGCCCCCGCGACCCCCGAGCAGAAGGCGACGCTCGGCAGGCTGTCTCCGGAGTCTGTCACCGCGACCGAGCTCGCCGGCGAGCCGATCACCGCCAAGCTCTCGCACGCACCGGGCAACGGCGCGGCGATCGGCGGGCTCAAGGTGCAGACCGAGCACGCCTGGTTCGCCGCGCGCCCCTCCGGCACGGAGGACGTCTACAAGCTCTACGCCGAGTCTCTGCTCGGCCCCGAGCACCTCGCCCGCGTGCAGGAGGAGGCCAGGGCGGTCGTGAGCGCCGCGCTCGGGGGCTGATCCGGTTCGGGGCGTGTGCCGGGGCCGGTTTTGGCCGCGGCATGTCCCGGTCTGGCTCTGCCGTGTCCCGGTTTCGGCGCGGGATCGAGTGATTTCTGAGCCGAACGTGGGACACGACCGTCAGGCGAGGCCCGGGGTACTCCCCCGCACGACGACCTCGACGGGGAGCGGGGCCTGGGTCCAGCCGTCGTCGACGATCGCGCGGAACGCCTGGTACCCCGCCTCGTTCAGGGGCACGCGCACCGTGGTGAGCGCGGGCGTCACGTCGCCGCTCGCGGAGACGTCGTCGAAGCCGCACACGGCGATGTCCGACCCGACCGCACGGCCGGCCGCGCGGATCGCCGACATCGCGCCCAGCGCGACGACATCGCTCATCCCGAAGACCAGCGTGCCGGGCTCGACGCCCTCGTCCAGTGCCGTGGCCATGGCCTCGGCCCCCGACTCGCGCCGGAAGTCGCCACGATGGATCCGATCCATCGTCCCGCCGCCCGACGCGAAGCCCCGGGCGAAGCCGGTCAGGCGGTCATCCGAGGTGCGCACGCCCTCGGCGGCGCCGATGCCGATCGCGGAGCGGTAGCCCAACGCGGCCATGCGGCGTCCGAGCTCCTCGGCACCGCCCGCGTTGTCGATCACGACGGTGCGCGCGCCGGCGTAGCCGCCATCGTCACCGTCACCCGGCAGGTCCCCGAAGGCGACCACCCGTCCGCCGTAGCGCTCGAAGGCCTCCAGCTCGGCGGAGACGGATCCGCCCTCCGCGTCGTCCGACCGTGAGGCCGCGAGGATCAGCCCTTGCGGACGCTGGCCGCGCAGCGCCCGCAGGATCCGGTTCTCCCGCTCCGGGTCGCGCTCGGTGATCGAGATCGTCACGACGAGGCCGTACTCGTCCGCGCCCCGCGCGACGCCCGCGGCGATCTGACCGAAGTAGGGGTCGGCGATGTCGGCGACGAGGAGGGCGATGACGGGGGAATGGCCGCGGGCGGTCGCCTGCGCCGAGACGTTCGGGGTGTAGCCGAGTGCCTCGGCCGCGCGCTCCACACGCTCGCGGAAGGCCCCGGCGACCTTGCGCTCGGAGCCGTTGAGCACGCGCGAGGCCGTGGCGAGCGAGACCCCGGCCTCCCGCGCGACATCCTGCAGCGTCGCCGCGTGGGGAGCCGCGGACGCGGCCCGCGGGGAAGGGCTTCCCGGATTCATGCCCCGAGCCTAGTGCGCGCCGCGCCCGCCGCGAGGTACCCGCGCAGCGCCGCGGCCTCCGCGGCGAGCGCGGCGGGGTCGTCACCCGGCACGAATTCGAGCAGTGCGTCGCGCGGAGGGTTCGCCGCGACGGCCGCCGCCTTGGCGAACGCCGTCCACAGGCCGTCCCGCGCAGTGAGCGGGAGCCGCTCGGCCACGGGCCACCACGAGAAGACGTGCACCGCGGAGGTCCGGTCGGCGAGGCGCTCGTACTCGGCCACGGCGACCTCATCGGGCGCCGAGACGGTGGGCTGCCAGTACGTGGAGAGGTGCGGGCTGGCGACCTCTGCCAGCACCCGCAGCGTCTGCTCGGCGTCGTCGGCGAGCGTGCGCCCGTGGAACTCCAGCGCGAGCGAGATCCCGCGGCGCCCTGCGCGCTCCGCCGCGTCCGCGAGCGCGTCGATGATCTCGGTGCGGTCGGCCGCGGTGGCGTCCGCGGATCCGATGCTCCCCGCCCATACGCGGATCCGGTCGGCGCCGAGCGCCTCCGCCGAGTCCAGGACCGGGGCAATGTCCTCCCCCGCCTGCGCGCGGAAGTACGAGCCGTACGAGCAGACCGCGAGCCCGGCCTCGGCCGTGATCCGGGCGACCTCGGCAGCGCGGGCGGGATCCCCCGGGGGCACGTGCACGTCCCCGCCCCACTCGATCGCCTGCAGCCCGGCGTCAGCCGCGAGCGTCGCGATCGCCGCCGGATCCAGCTGCCGGAAGGTCACAGAGCAGAGCCCCGTTCGGATGGTCATGCGGTCAGCCTTTCACGTGGGCGCCCTGGCCGTTCACCGCTTGCTATCTCCGCGAGACTCCAACTGGGCGACGAGACTGCGGTTGTGAGGCGCAGTCTCGTCGCCCAGTTGGAGTCTCGCGGTCATGGAAGGGGCACCGGGGCGGGCGGAACGAAGCGGGGCGGGGACGAAGCGGGGGCGGGAGCGAGCGGGGGTCAGCCGAGGTGCGGGGAGACGGCGGCGGCGAAGGACTCGGCGGTGCGGCGGACGACCTCGGCGGGATCCTGCGCCCAGACGTCGGCGTTGAAGATCTCCACCTCGATGTCGCGGGCGTAGCCGGTGGCGACCACGGCACGCGTGAGCGAGGCGAAGTCGATCACGCCGTCCCCCGGGTAGTGCCGGCTCAGCAGCACGTCGGCGGGCAGCGGCGTCTTCCAGTCGCACACCTGATACGTCGCGATGCGCCCCTCGCGGCCGGCACGGGCGATCTGCTCGAGCACCTGCGGATCCCACCAGATGTGGAAGGTGTCGACCGCCGCGCCGACCACCGCCGGGTCGAAGTCCGCCGCGATGTCGATGGCCTGCCCGAGCGTGGAGACGACGCAGCGGTCGGATCCGAACATCGGGTGCAGCGGCTCGATCGCGAGCGTCACGCCCGCGGCGGCGGCATCGGCCGACAGCTCGCCGATCGCGTCGCGCACCCGCTCCCGCGCCCCGATCAGGTCGCGGGATCCCTCGGGCAGCCCGCCCGCGACGAGCACGAGCACGGCCGTGGACCCCTCGGCCCCCGCGGCGGCGAGGGTCGCGGTCTCCTCGATCGCGCGCCTGTTGTCGTCGAGCGCCGCGCGCCGCTCCGGCCCGTCCGGCAGCGTGAAGAACCCTCCGCGGCAGTGCGTCGTGAAGCGCAGCCCGGAGTCGGCGAGCATCCGCGCGGCGATATCGAGGCCGACCTCGTTCACGGGCTCGCGCCACAGGCCGATGCCCTGTACGCCCGCCTCCGCGGTGACCCTGAGCGCGGTGGCCAGATCGGCGTACTTGATCGTGGCCTGGTTGATCGAGAGGCGGGGATCCGCGGCGGCGCTCATGCGTCCACTCCGTTCAGGCGCAGCATCCCGTGCCACCGCTCCCGCGCGAGCTCCGGATCTTCGAGGGCGAGCGAGGCGTTCGCGAGCTCGACGATGCGGCTGAGATGCGGCAGGCTGCGCGCCGAGTGCAGGCCGCCCACCATCTGGAACGCGGGCTGGTGCCCGTTCAACCAGGCCAGGAACGCGACCCCGGTCTTGTAGTAGAACGTGGGCGCGGCGAAGACCTGCCTGCTGAGCTCCTCGGTCGGACCGAGGATCTCGAGGTAGCGGTCCGGATCCCCCGCATCGAGCGCCTGGATCGCCGCCGAGGCGACCGGCGTGATCGCCGCGAACGCGCCGAGCAGCGCGTCGGAGTGCGACCTTCTCGTGGTCGAGTGCCCTTCGGAGGGCGGCGTTGCTTCTCCGTCGACGTCGTCGTCCTCGCTCGACGACCGGATCGAGGATCCCCCGATCAGCCCGACGTAGTTGAAGTCGTCGCCGGTGAACATGCGCACATCCGAGGGGAGCCGCTCGCGCACCGCGATCTCGGATTCTGCGTTCAGCAGGCTCATCTTGACGCCCGCGATCTTGCCGGGGTTCTCTTCGATGATCCGCAGCAGCGTGCCGGACGCCTCCCGCCAGTCACGGGATCCGAAGTACCCCTCGAGCTGCGGGTCGAACGCGGTGCCGAGCCAGTGCAGGACGACCGGGGTGGTCGCCTGCTGCAGGACAGCGGCGTACACGCGCAGGTAGTCGGTGCGCGACTCCGCGACGCGGGCGAGGTGGCGCGAGGCCATGAGCACGGGCCCCGCGCCCTGCTCCTCGGTGAAGTGCAGCTGCGCGACGTACGCGTCGATCACCTGCCGCAGCGGGATCCGCTCCTCCTCGACGTGATCGGTGTTGACGCCGACGACGACGGATCCGCCCTCCTCCCGCGCGACCTCGGCGCTGCGCGCGATGAGCTCTCGGGTGGCCGCCGCGTCGAGCCCCATGTTGCGCTGCGCCGTGTCCATGGCGTCGGCGACGCCGAGGCCCCAGGAGTACACGTTGCGGCGGAACGCGAGCGTGGCGTCCCAGTCGATGTCGGCCGGCTGCCCCGGTGTGTTGTCGGCGTGCGCCCTGGGCACGACGTGCGCCGCCGCGTAGGCGACGCGGCTCCGCAGCGGCGAGGCAGGGCGCGCGTATGCGCCGGAGTCGTTGAGGGCGGCGTCGGAGGTCTCCCCCGAAGCCGCGAGGAGGCGGATCGTCGTCATGGCCGGCCTCAGTCCAGGCTCAGCGCGGGCAGCGGGACCTTGCGGCCCTCGGCGGAGGACTGCAGGCCCGCCTCGGCGAGCTGCACGCCCCTGGCGCCCGAAAGCAGGTCGAAGGCGTAGTCGGTGCCGAGCACGTAGGACACCAGGTACTCCTCCCACTGCTGGCGGAAGCCGTTGAGGAACACGTCGTTCACGGGCACCTCGGCCCAGTCCGCGTCGTAGTCGTGCGCGTCGGCGAGGTCGGGGTTCCACACCGGCTTCGGGGTCGCGTTGCGGTGCTGGATCTTGGCGCCGAACAGGCCGACGACGGCGGATCCGTGCGTGCCGTCGACCTGGAACTCGACCAGCTCGTCGCGGTTCACGCGCACGGTCCAGCTGGAGTTGATCTCCGCGACGATGCCGCCCTCGAGCTCGAAGATGCCGTACGCGGCGTCCTCCGCGGTGGCGGTGTAGTGCTCGCCGTTCTCGTCCCAGCGGTCGGCGATGTGCACGGCGGCCTGCGCGTAGACGCTCTTGACCTCGCCGAAGAGGTTCTCCATCACGTAGTTCCAGTGCGGGAACATGTCGCTGATGATGCCGCCGCCGTCCTCGGTGCGGTAGTTCCAGCTCGGGCGCTGCGCAGGCTGCCAGTCGCCCTCGAACACCCAGTAGCCGAACTCGCCGCGGACGGAGAGTATGCGCCCGAAGAAGCCCGAGTCGATGAGCCGCTTCAGCTTCTGCAGGCCGGGAAGGTAGAGCTTGTCGTGCACGACGCCGGTCTTGACGCCCGCGGTCCGGGCCAGGCGGGCCAGTTCGAGGGCTTCCTCGACGGACTCGGCGGTCGGCTTCTCCGTGTAGATCGCCTTGCCTGCGGCGATCGCCTTGCGGATCGCGGTCGCGCGCGCCTTGGTGACGAGGAAGTCGGCGTAGATCTCCCACTGCGGATCCGCGAGGGCGGCGTCGAGGTCGGTCGTCCAGTCCTCGATGCCGTGCCTGGTCGCGAGTTCGGCCAGCTTCTGCGCGCTGCGGCCGACCAGGATCGGCTTCACGGTGACGCGGGTGCCGTCGGGGAGCTCGATGCCGCCCTGCTCGCGGATCGCGAGGATCGAACGCACCAGGTGCTGGCGGTAGCCCATGCGCCCGGAGACGCCGTTCATGATGATGCCGATCTCGCGGGTGGTCGTCTCGGACACGGTGTCCCCTCTCCTTGCCTCGGCGGCCGTCGTGGTCTCGCCGGTTGCGTTGCTCGTCGTGCGCGACGTGTGCTGGTAAGCGCTTTCCAGCCTATGGTGACATGCGGATGCGCGAGCCGCAAGGGGCGTTCCCGCCTGCGGGTGGAGCACGCGGGTGGAGCGCGTACCTTTCGAGTCGTCCCCGCCAGCGCACGCCATAGGGTCCGCTCAAGGGGACGACTCGAGAACGGGGGCGGCGAACCAACCGGGGTGGCTTCACATCTCCGAGTCGTCCCCGTCAGCGCACGCCATAGGGTCCGCTCAGGGGGACGACTCGAGAACGGGGCGCGGCGAACCAACCGGAGTGGCTTCACATCTCCGAGTCGTCCGCGTCAGCGCACGCCATGGGGTCCGCTCAGAGGGACGACTCGAAAGTGGAACGAGGGAGAGCGGGAGCGCGGGAGGGCGCTAGGCGCTGGCGCGGGGGATCAGGGCGGGAGTGAGAAGCGCGGGATCCTGCACGTCGCGACCCTCGACGCGGTCGACGACGAGGCGCACGGCGAGCTCGCCGAGCGCGGCGAAGTCCTGCCGGATCGTGCTGAGCGGCGGGCGGAACTCGGCGGCGTCGGCGATGTCGTCGAAGCCCAGGACGGCGACATCGTCCGGAACCCCGCGGCCGGCGTCGGCGAGGGCGCGCAGCAGACCGAGCGCCATCTGGTCGTTGGCGGCGAAGACGGCGGTGACCGCCGGATCGGCGGCGAGCACTCGGCCGCGGTCGTGACCCGACCCCGCACTCCAGTCCCCGCGCAGCGGATCCGGGATCCGGAGTCCGCGCGCCGCGAGCTCCTCCCGCCAGCCGCGCTCGCGCTCCGCGGCAGCGAACGAGCCCTCGGGCCCCGCGAGGTGGTGCACAGCCTCCGCACCCCGGTCGAGCAGGTGCGCGGTCGCCGCACGGGCGCCCGCCGCGTGATCCGTCCCGATGACGGTGAAGCGCGGATCCGCGGGGGCGTCCACGACGACGAGCGCGAGCCCGGCCGGATCCGCGTCGCGAGCCAGCGCCGAAGCCTCGTTCAGCACGATCGCGCCGTCCACGCCCTGGTCACGCAGCCGGTCGAAGGCCTCGCCGATCCGCCCCTCCGCACCGAGCGTCACCACGGCGAGCGCATACCCGCGCGCCTCGGCGGCCTCGGCGACGGCCTGGAGCAGCGCGGAGTTGCCGACCGTGGCA
>NZ_NCKN01000151.1 GCF_002257455.1 Microbacterium sp. 13-71-7 | reverse complement strand
GCCTGTACGGTGTGGAGGCGGCCGGCGACGGCGTCGACACCCCCAAGCACGCCGCGTCGATCGAGCGCGGCCGCCCCGGCGTGCTGCACGGCGCCCGCACCTACGTGCTGCAGGACGAGGACGGGCAGACGATCGAGTCGCACTCGATCTCGGCCGGGCTCGACTATCCCGGCGTCGGCCCTGAGCACTCCTGGCTCGCCGCGATCGGTCGCGCCGAGTACATCCCGGCGACCGACGACGAGGCCATGCAGGCCCTGCGCCTGCTCAGCCGCACCGAGGGCATCATCCCGGCGATCGAGTCGGCGCACGCCCTCGCCGGGGCCATCCGGATCGGCAAGGAGCTCGGTCCCGACGCGATCCTCGCGGTCTGCCTCTCCGGGCGCGGCGACAAGGACATGGACACCGCGGCCCGCTACTTCGGACTGTACGACGAGGGCGCCGCAGAGAACGGAGCCGGCGCATGAGTCGCGTCGAAGAGGCCATCCAGCGCGCGCACGACGCCGGACGCGGTGCTTTCATCGGCTACCTGCCGGTCGGCTATCCGGACCTGCAGACCAGCATCGACGCGGCGATCGCGCTCGCGCGCAACGGCGTCGACATCATCGAGCTGGGCCCGCCGTACAGCGACCCCGTCATGGACGGCGCGATCATCCAGGAGGCCACGCAGGCCGCGCTCGCCAACGGCTTCCGGATGCGCGACCTGTTCACCGCGGTCAAGGCGATCACGGAGGCCGTGGACGCTCCCGTCGTGGTCATGACGTACTGGAATCCCGTGCTGCAGTACGGCGTCGACCGCTACGCCGACGACCTGCTCGCCGCGGGCGGCGCGGGGCTCATCACCCCGGACATCACGCCGGAGGCGGCACCGGAGTGGATCGCCGCGAGCCGGCGCACGGGCCTGGACCGCGTCTTCCTCGCCGCGCCCACGTCGACCGACGCCCGGCTCGACCTGGTGGCGTCAAGCTCGACCGGTTTCGTGTACACGGTCTCGACCATGGGCATCACGGGAGAGCGCGCCGAGCTGGACAAGGCGGCGCGGACCCTCGTCGGGCGGCTCCGCGCGCACGGCGCGGGGCGCGCCTGCGTCGGCATCGGGATATCCACGGCGGACCAGATCGCGGGCGTGCTGGAGTACGCCGACGGCGCGATCGTGGGCACGGCCCTCGTGCGAGCGCTCCGGGACGGGGGAGTGGAGCGGCTCGCCGAGGTGACCCGCGAACTCGCCACGGGTACCGCGCGCGCACGGTGACGGCGCCCTGACGACGTAGACTCGTGACCATGCCCTTCGCGCTCCAGAACGCCCTCATCGGCGTGCACGCCAGCATCCCGAGCCCGCCGGTCAGCTACTTCACGCTGAACATCTTCGGGTGGACGCTGCAGATCCACTTCTACGCGCTGTGCATCATCGCCGGCATCATCGTGGCGACGCTGCTCACCAACCACCGGCTGAGCAAGCGCGGCGCGGAGCGCTGGGTCGTCGTGGACATCTGCATCATCGCGGTGCCCCTGGCGATCATCGGAGCGCGGATCTTCCACGTGCTGACGCACCCCGGCTTCTACTTCGGCCCGGGGAAGAACACCTGGAACCCCTTCGAGCCCGGCTCGGTCTGGGCGATCTGGGAGGGCGGCATCGCCATCTTCGGCGCGCTGATCGGCGGCGCCATCGGCGCCTGGCTGGGCTGCAAGTGGACCGGGGTGCGCTTCTCCGCGTTCGCCGACGCGCTCGCCCCCGGCCTCATCCTCGCGCAGGCCTTCGGCCGCTTCGGCAACTGGTTCAACCACGAGCTGTTCGGCCTCCCCACCGACCTTCCCTGGGGCCTCGAGATCGAGCCCACGAACGTCGCCTTCCCCGCCGGCCTCGCGCCCGGGACGCTGTTCCATCCCACGTTCCTGTACGAGGTCATCTGGAACACCCTCGGCTGCCTGTTCCTGCTCTGGCTCGGCCACAAGCTGCGCCTGCAGTGGGGCAAGCTGTTCGCCGTCTACCTGATCTGGTACGGCGCGGGACGCATGGTCTGGGAGTCGATCCGCATCGATCCGAGCGAGATCTACTTCGGGCTGCGCACCAACGTCTGGGCGGCGCTGTTCGGCGTCGTGCTCGGCATCGTCATCCTCTTCGTCCAGGCCCGCCGCCACCCCGGGTACGAGCCCTCGCCGTACCAGCCGGGTCGGGAGCCGAGCGACGCTGGGGTAGAATCGCACAACCCCGATGATTTCGTCGATCTGAGCGAGCCTCAGTCCGACGAGAATCGCGCGGAGGCGGACGCCACGAGCGCCGTCTCCCGCCCCTGAGAACGGCACCGACAGGAGCCTCGCTGCGGTGGACGCACGTCCACCGGGAATCACGCACTGAACGAGCGGGCCGATGATGTCCCCGGGTTCATCAGAAATCTGAGGACGGTGACTGGTGTACTTCCAGCCTCCCTACGGCGCCTCCGGCGCCTACCCCCCGAAGCAGGGGATGTACAACCCCGCGTTCGAGAAGGACGCCTGCGGCCTGGCCATGGTCGCGACGCTCCGCGGGGAGCCGGGCCACGACATCATCGCGCTCGCCCTCGAGGCGCTGCGCAACCTGGAGCACCGCGGCGCCATCGGGTCCGACGCGGGAACCGGCGACGGAGCCGGGATCCTGACGCAGATGCCGGATGCCTTCCTGCGGGCCGTCACGTCCTTCGAGCTTCCCCCGGTCGGCGAGTACGCCGCGGGACTCGCGTTCCTGCCGCTCGACTCGCGCACGCGCCGCGAGCAGAAGGCCGGGATCGAGAAGATCGCCCGTGCAGAGGGCCTCACGGTCCTCGGCTGGCGCGAGGTCCCCACCGCAAACCAGCACCTCGGCAAGCTGGCCGACGAGGCCCGGCCTGCCTTCGAGCAGCTGTTCGTCTCGCGCCCCGCCTCGAGCGGTGCCGAAGCCCTGTCCGGCATCGCGCTGGACCGGGTCGCGTACCGGCTGCGCAAGCGCGCGGGACATGAGCTCGGCGCCTACTTCGTCTCGCTCTCGGCGCGCACCCTCGGCTACAAGGGCATGGTCACGACCCTGCAGCTCGAGCCGTTCTACCCCGACCTCCAGGACGAGCGGTTCGCCTCGGAGCTCGCGGTCGTACACTCCCGGTACTCGACCAACACGTTCCCGTCCTGGCCGCTCGCGCAGCCGCTGCGCATGCTGGCCCACAACGGAGAGATCAACACGGTCGGCGGCAACCGCAACTGGATGCGGGCGCGCCAGTCGCAGCTCGAGTCCGAGCTGCTCGGGGACATCCGCCCCCTGCTGCCGATCTGCACCGACGGCGCGAGCGACTCCGCCTCCTTCGACGAGGTGCTCGAGCTGCTCACGCTCACCGGCCGGAGCCTGCCGCACGCCATCATGATGATGGTGCCGGCGGCGTGGGAGCGCCAGACGGATCTGGATCCCGACCTGCGCTCCTTCTACGAGTACCACGCGAACCAGATGGAGCCGTGGGACGGCCCCGCCGCCCTCATCTTCACCGACGGCACCGTCGTGGGCGCCACGCTCGACCGCAACGGACTGCGTCCCGGTCGCTGGACCGAGACGACCGACGGCCTCGTCGTGATCGGCAGCGAGACCGGCGTGCTCGAATTCGAGCCGGAGCGCATCAAGCGCCGCGGCCGCCTGCAGCCCGGCACGATGTTCGTCGTCGACACGGCGCAGCGCCGGATCGTCGAGGACGAGGAGGTCAAGCGCGACCTTGCGACCCTGCACCCGTGGCAGGAGTGGCTCGACGAGGGGCGCGTGCGCCTCGCCGACCTCCCGGAGCGTGAGCACATCGTGCACCCGGTCGCCTCGATCACCCGTCGCCAGCGCACCTTCGGCTACACGGAGGAGGAGGTGCGGATCCTGCTGACCCCGATGGGTCAGACGGGCGTCGAGCCTCTCGGCGCGATGGGCAGCGACACGCCGATCGCCGTGCTCTCGGAGCGCCCGCGCCTGCTCTTCGACTACTTCGTGCAGCAGTTCGCACAGGTCACCAACCCGCCGCTCGACGCGATCCGCGAAGAGGTCGTGACGAACCTCTCGCTGGGGCTCGGCCCCGAGCGCAACCTGCTCGACTGGGGACCCGATCACGCACGCACGATCGTGCTGGATTTCCCGGTCATCGACAACGACGAGCTCGCGAAGCTCCGTCACATCGACCGGGCGCGTCCCGAGCGGTCCAGCGCCACGATCAAGGGGCTCTACCACTTCGACGTGGGCCCGCACGCGCTCGCGCAGCGCCTCGACGAGATGTGCGCCGAGGTCGACGCGGCGATCGAGGACGGCGCCGAGCTGATCATCCTCAGCGACCGCGATTCCAACAAGGACCTCGTCCCGATCCCGTCGCTGCTGATGCTGTCCGCCGTGCATCACCACCTCATCCGCCGCGAGGACCGGATGAAGGTCGGGCTGATCATCGAGGCGGGCGACGTCCGCGAGGTGCACCACGTCGCGACGCTCATCGGCTACGGCGCGTCCGCGGTGAACCCCTACCTCGCGATGGAGACGGTGGAGCACCTCGTGCGCACCGGCTACATCACCGGCATCACGCCGGAGAAGGCGGTCCGCAACCTCATCTACGCGCTCGGCAAGGGCGTGCTGAAGATCATGTCCAAGATGGGTATCTCCACGGTCAGCTCCTACGCCGGCGCGCAGGTGTTCGAGGCCGTCGGCCTCAGCCAGGAGCTCGTCGACGCGTACTTCACCGGCACCGAGACCAAGCTCGGCGGCATCGGCATCGAGGACGTGTTCGCCGAGAACCAGGCGCGCCACGACTTCGCGTACCCCGAGGATGCGGCGGCGCGTGCGCACGAGCGGCTCTGGACCGGAGGCGAGTACCAGTGGCGCCGTGACGGCTCCCCGCACCTGTTCAACCCGCAGACGGTGTTCCGCCTGCAGCACTCGACCCGCACCCGCCGGTACGACGTGTTCCGCGAGTACACCCAGCTGGTCGACGACCAGGCCAAGGAGCTGAAGACGCTCCGCGGCCTCTTCGAGCTGCGCACGGGGGAGCGGCCCCCGGTCCCGATCGACGAGGTCGAGCCGGTGTCGTCGATCGTGAAGCGGTTCTCCACCGGTGCGATGAGCTACGGCTCCATCTCGCAGGAGGCGCACGAGACCCTCGCGATCGCGATGAACAGGCTCGGCGCGAAGTCGAACACCGGTGAGGGCGGTGAGGATCCGGACCGTCTCGTCGACCCGGAGCGTCGCAGCGCGATCAAGCAGGTCGCGTCGGGGCGGTTCGGCGTGACCAGCCAGTACCTCACCGAGGCGGACGACATCCAGATCAAGCTCGCCCAGGGCGCCAAGCCCGGCGAGGGCGGTCAGCTGCCGCCGCAGAAGGTGTACCCGTGGATCGCGCGCACCAGGCATGCGACACCCGGCGTCGGCCTCATCTCGCCGCCGCCGCACCACGACATCTACTCGATCGAGGATCTCAAGCAGCTCATCTTCGACCTGAAGCGCGCCAACCCGAACGCCCGCATCCACACCAAGCTGGTGAGCCAGTCCGGCATCGGCGCGGTCGCGGCGGGCGTCGCCAAGGCGCTCAGCGACGTCGTGCTCGTCTCAGGACATGACGGCGGCACGGGCGCGAGCCCGCTGAACTCGCTCAAGCACGCGGGCACCCCGTGGGAGCTGGGGCTGGCGGAGACACAGCAGACCCTCATGCTCAACGGCATGCGCGACCGCGTCGTGGTGCAGGTCGACGGTCAGCTCAAGACCGGCCGCGACGTCATCATCGGCGCCCTGCTGGGTGCGGAGGAGTTCGGCTTCGCCACGGCGCCGCTCGTCGTGAGCGGCTGCATCATGATGCGGGTGTGCCACCTGGACACCTGTCCCGTCGGCGTCGCCACGCAGAATCCGGTGCTGCGCGAGCGGTTCACCGGTAAGCCGGAGTTCGTCGTGAACTTCATGGAGTTCATCGCCGAGGAGGTGCGCGAGCACCTCGCCGCGCTCGGCTTCCGCAGCCTCGAGGAGATCGTGGGACGGGCGGATCTGCTTCGCACGGACGCCGCGATCAAGCACTGGAAGGCGGACGGGCTCGACCTCGCGCCGGTGCTCGAGGGCCCGGCGTTCCCCGCCGACGAGCCGCGCCGCAGCGCCCGCGCGCAGGACCACGAGCTGGAGAAGCACTTCGATGCGCCTCTGCTCGAGGCCGCACGCGAGGCGATCGCCCAGTCGGCGCCGATCTCCTTCGACCTGCCGATCCGCAACACCGAGCGCGCCGTGGGCACCATGCTCGGTCATGAGGTCACGGTCCAGCACGGCGGAGAGGGCCTGCCCGCGGGCACGATCGGCATCTCGCTGCACGGCACCGCCGGCCAGTCGCTGGGGGCGTTCCTACCTCGGGGCATCTCGATCTCCCTGGAAGGCGACGCCAACGACTACGTCGGCAAGGGCCTCTCTGGTGGAGAGATCGCGATCCGGCCGCACCGCGACGCGACGTTCGAGCCGCACCGCAACGTGATCGCCGGCAACGTGATCGGCTATGGCGCGACGAGCGGCACGATCCACATCTCCGGCGTGGTCGGCGAGCGCTTCCTGGTCCGCAACTCCGGGGCGATCGCGGTCGCCGAGGGCGTGGGCGACCACGCGCTGGAGTACATGACCGGAGGTGTCGCGGTGATCCTCGGGAGCACCGGCCGCAACCTCGGCGCCGGCATGTCCGGCGGCATCGCCTACGTGCACGACCTGCAGCCGGAGCGGGTCAATCCGCTGTCGCTGGGTTCGGGGGAGCTGGAGCTCCTCCCGCTCGACGAGGTGGACACGCAGGAGCTCCGCGAACTGCTCGCACAGCACGTGGAGCGCACCGGATCCCCGCTCGCCGCGTCGATCCTGGCGGACGACGACTTCGCCGCCGCCTTCACGAAGATCCTGCCGCGGGACTACGCGGCCGTGCTGCGCACCCGCGCAGAGGCAGAGGCCGAGGGGATCGACCCCGACGGCTCCATCGTCTGGACCCGCATCCTGGAGGTGACCGGTGGCTGATCCCAAGGGCTTCCTGACCGTCACGGAGCGCGAGCTCCCCGCACGCCGGCCTGTCCCGGTCCGGATCATGGACTGGAAGGAGGTGTACGAGCCGGGCGATTCGGCCGTGCTCCGCCGCCAGGCCGGACGGTGCATGGACTGCGGTGTGCCGTTCTGCCACCAGGGCTGCCCGCTGGGCAACCTCATCCCGGAGTGGAACGACCTCACCTGGCGCGGCGAGGGCCGCGCCGCGATCGAGCGCCTGCACGCGACGAACAACTTCCCGGAGTTCACCGGGCGGCTGTGCCCCGCGCCGTGCGAGAGCGCATGCGTGCTCGGCATCAACCAGCCGGCCGTCACGATCAAGCAGATCGAGGTCTCGATCATCGACGAGGCGTTCGCGTCGGGCTGGGTCGAGGCGCAGCCGCCGGCCCGCCTCACCGGCAAGACCGTCGCCGTGGTCGGATCCGGTCCTGCCGGCCTCGCCGCCGCCCAGCAGCTCACGCGCGCCGGTCACACCGTCGCCGTGTTCGAGCGCGACGACCGCATCGGCGGGCTGCTGCGGTACGGGATCCCCGACTTCAAGATGGAGAAGTCGCACCTCGACGCGCGCCTGCGGCAGATGTCCGAGGAGGGCACCCGCTTCCGCGCGGGCGTGAACATCGGCACCGACATCAGCTGGGCGGATCTGCGCACCCGGTACGACGCCGTCGTGATCGCGACGGGGGCGACCCTGCCGCGCGAGCTCGCGATCCCCGGACGCGACCTCGACGGCGTGCACTTCGCGATGGAGTACCTGGTCGAGTCGAACAAGGCGGTCGCCGGCGATCCGGTCCCGAACCAGATCACCGCCGAGGGCAAGCACGTGATCGTGATCGGCGGCGGCGACACCGGTGCCGACTGCATCGGCACCGCGCACCGTCAGGGTGCGCTCAGCGTGACCAACCTCGCGATCGGCCGCCAGCCCTCGTCGGGAAGGCCGGAGCACCAGCCGTGGCCGATGATGCCGACCGTGTTCGAGGTCTCCTCGGCGCACGAGGAAGGCGGAGAGCGGCAGTACCTCGCCTCCACCGTCGAGTTCCTCGGCAACGAGGCGGGCGAGGTGCGTGCTCTGCGCGTCGCCGAGACCGAGTTCGTCGACGGACGACGCGTGCCCAAGAGCGGCACGGAGCGGGAGATCCCGGCGGATCTGGTGCTCATCGCGATGGGCTTCACCGGCCCCGAGTACGAGGCGTACGGCGAGGACGGGCCGCAGCGCACCGACCGCGGTGCGTTCCGCCGCGACGAGGACTACGCCTCGACCATCCCCGGCGTGTTCGTCGCCGGCGATGCCGGACGCGGTCAGTCCCTCATCGTGTGGGCCATCGCGGAGGGCCGCGCCGCGGCCGCCGCCGTCGACCGGCATCTCATGGGCGACACCGTGCTGCCCGCTCCGGTCCGCCCGTCGGATGTCGCGATCGGGGTCTAGCCCGCGTAGGCTGGGCCCGGCAGCGTGGCCCTTTATTCCATCCCCCTGACACTTATCGGAGAACGCATTGAGACGTGCCAAGATCGTGGCCACACTCGGCCCCGCAACCTCGACGTATGAGACGGTGCGGGCCCTCATCGATGCGGGCGTCGACGTCGCCCGATTGAACCTCAGCCACGGGGACTACTCCGTGCACGAGAACAACTACGCCAACGTCCGCCGCGCCGCGGAGGACTCCGGCCGCGCGGTCGCCGTCCTGGTCGACCTGCAGGGCCCGAAGATCCGCCTCGGCAAGTTCGAGGCCGGCCCCTACGAGCTCGCCGTGGGCGACATCTTCAAGATCACGACCGAGGACATCCTCGGCAACAAGGAGATCTGCGGGACGACCTTCAAGGGCCTCCCGCAGGACGTCAAGCCCGGCGACTTCCTGCTCATCGACGACGGCAAGGTCCGCGTCGAGGTCGTGGAGACCGATGGCACGGTCGTCACCACCCGTGTGGTCGTGGCCGGTGCGGTGTCCAACAACAAGGGCATCAACCTGCCCGGCGTCGCCGTCAGCGTCCCCGCGCTGAGCGAGAAGGACGAGGACGACCTGCGCTGGGGCCTGCGCACCGGCGCCGACCTCATCGCGCTGTCGTTCGTCCGCGATGCGGCCGACGTCACCCGCGTGCACGAGATCATGGCCGAGGAGGGCGTGCGCGTCCCGGTCATCGCGAAGATCGAGAAGCCGCAGGCGGTCGACAACCTGGAGAGCATCGTCGACGCTTTCGACGGCATCATGGTCGCCCGTGGCGACCTGGGCGTCGAGCTGCCCCTCGAGGCCGTCCCGATCGTGCAGAAGCGGGCCGTCGAGCTCGCCCGCCGCATGGCGAAGCCGGTCATCGTGGCGACGCAGATGCTCGAGTCGATGATCTCCAGCCCGGTTCCGACGCGCGCGGAGACCTCCGACGTCGCCAACGCCGTCCTCGACGGCGCCGACGCGGTCATGCTCTCCGGAGAGACCAGCGTGGGCGATTACCCCGTCATCGTCGTCGAGACGATGGCGCGGATCATCGAGTCCACCGAGGACCACGGCCTGGAGCGCATCCAGCCGCTGACCACCAAGCCGCGCACGCAGGGTGGAGCCATCACGCTCGCCGCCCTCGAGGTCGCGGAGTTCGTCGAGGCGAAGTTCCTCTGCGTGTTCACGCAGTCGGGCGATTCGGCGCGGCGTCTGGCGCGTCTGCGCTCGCGCATCCCGATGCTCGCGTACACGCCAGACCCCGGCATCCGCCGCCGTCTGGCCGTCACCTGGGGTGTGCGCACGAGCCTCGTGAACTTCGTTCCGCACACCGACATGATGTTCCACCAGGTCGACGAGCACCTGCTCGGATCCGGCCTGGCGAAGGTGGGCGACAAGGTCGTGGTCATCTCCGGATCCCCTCCCGGGATCGTCGGCTCCACGAACGACCTGCGCATCCACCGGGTCGGCGACACCGTTCAGGGCGCCGCTCCGGCCTACCAGGTCAAGTAGGACGCGCACGAGGGCCGGTTCCCCACGGGGACCGGCCCTCGTCGTATCCCAGGGTGCGCTACAGTCGATCCGGGCCGGCGTGGCGGAATGGCAGACGCGGAGCACTCAAAATGCTTTGTCCGAAAGGACGTGTGGGTTCGAGTCCCACCGCCGGCACCCGTGGTTCACAAGATCCGAAACTCCCGTCCAGTAGGATGGATCCGTGACTGAAGAGCAGCAGCCTGAGCAGCCCGCCTCGTCCG
>NZ_NCKN01000150.1 GCF_002257455.1 Microbacterium sp. 13-71-7 | reverse complement strand
GTCCGCAGGTCGGGACCCCTGATCTCGGCCTGTCGATTCCCATCGTCGTGTTCGCGGTCGTCTCCATCTTCGTGGAGCGGGCGAGGTGCGGCCGGACAGGGTTCCGGCCGCACCGAATCCCGCAGATGCGGAGCTTCGGACTCGTCGCAGAGCCGATACGCGCGATATCAAGATGAAGGAGAACTCTCGTGAGCGGGAAACGAAGCGGCAGGCACAGCGGGAGCAGGGGGAGCGTCCCCTTCCGTCGCCATTGGCTCCTCGACGAATCCGCCGGAGCGCCCGTCTGGAGCATGGTCCTCTTCGCCCTGATCCTCATCGGGCTGGGCATTCTCGTCTTCGCTGTGGCGCGACTCGGGTAGCGCGGTGCGAATCATGCAAGAGGGCACTGAACTTCTGGAGCTCGAACAAGACGATGAACGGGATGGAGGCACGCTCGGCGCGTCGATCGTCTCTGTCGCTGCGATGATCGGCGTCCAGCTGATCGGCGCCGTCATCGTGGCGGCCGGCATCGCCGCGGCCTGGGCACTCATCGCGAGCACCTTCGGGCCGTCGGCCGCGGCGCTCGGGCGTTCCCTCGGATTGGGATGATCTCAGGCGTCGCCGTGCGGATCCAGCCGGTTCACGGTCGCGACGGTCTGCGCGTAGTCGCCGCGCACCTCTCCGAAACGGAGCAGCTTCACGTTCTCCACGAGGATCTCGTGCGCGTCGGGCTGCGCCGCGATGAGCGCCATCGTCTCGTCGACGAAGTCGTCGAGCGGCATCGCGAACGGGCTCTCGCTCTGGCCGGGCATCAGTTCGGTCGCGACGGCGGGCGGGACGAGTTCGAGCACCGAGACGCTCGTGCCGTCGAGCTGCAGCCGGATCGACTCGGACAGCATGTGGATCGCGGCCTTGGTCGCGTTGTAGGTCGGCGTGACGCGCAGCGGGGTGTGCGCGAGGCCGCTCGAGACCGTGACGATCGTCGCGGCCGGGCGGCTCTGCAGGTGCTCGATGAGCGCCGCGATGAGCCGGATCGGACCGAGCAGGTTGGTCGTCACGATCTCCTCGGCATCGGCGAGGAAGCCGTCGCCGCGCCAGTCCTCGACGCGCATGATGCCGGCCATCGCGATCAGCACGTCGAGCTCGGGGTGCCGGGTGACGACCTCGGCGGCGGCCGCGCGGATGCTCTCGGGATCGGCGGTGTCGATGCGCACGGTGTCGAAGCCGTGCTCGGCCGCGAGCTGCCCGAGGATCTCCGCGCGGCGCCCTCCGACGATCACGGTGTTGCCCGCGGACTGCAGGCGCAGCGCGAGGGCGAGGCCGATGCCGCTCGTCGCGCCGGGGATGAAGACGGTGTTTCCGGAGATGTTCATGACTCCAGGCTCGGCGGGATCCGCGCCGACGATAAGAGACCGGGCGATCGGGGGATCCGCGATCCCTGGTTGCGGATCCGCCGCCGTCGGACAATGGATCCATGGACCGTATCGCCCTCGCCGACTTCCTGCGCCGCCGCCGCGAGGCGCTGCGCCCGGGCGACGTCGGCCTGCACGAGGGGGCGCGCCGTCGGGCGCAGGGCCTCCGCCGCGAGGAGGTCGCCCAGCTCACCGGCATGTCCGTCGACTACTACACGCGCCTGGAGCAGCGGCGCGGACCGCAGCCGAGCGAGCAGATGCTCGCAGCCCTCGCCCGGGCCCTGCGGCTGACCGCCGACGAGCGCGACTACCTGTTCCGCACCGCGGGGCACTCGGCGCCCGACCGGCACAGCACGCTGCCGCACGTCGCGCCGGCCCTGCTCAGGGTGCTGGATCGCCTGGACGACACCCCGGCGCTCATCCTCTCGAACCTGGGCGAGACGCTCGTCGCCAACCGGATGGCGCAGGCACTGCTCGGCGATCCGTCCGAGCGCACCGGCCTCGCCCGCGGCGACGTCTACCGCTGGTTCACGGATCCCGCCGCCCGGGCGGTGTACCCCGAGGCCGACCACGCGCGGCACGCCCGCGCCCAGGTCGCGGGGCTCCGCGCCGCATACGGCGCGACGGGAGCGCGGTCGCGGGCGGGCGAGCTCGTGCGGGCGCTGCAGGCGGAGAGCCCCGAGTTCGCCGAGCTCTGGGAGCGGCACGAGGTCGCCGTCCGCTTCGAGGACCACAAGACCCTGGTGCACCCCGAGCTCGGGCCGATCGAGCTCGACTGCCAGGCCCTCTTCACCGAGGACCAGTCGCAGGCCCTGCTCGTGCTCACCGCCCCGCCGCGCACGGATGGCTGGCAGAAGCTGCAGCTGCTGTCCGTGATCGGCGCGCAGCGGTTCGAGGCCGCGGGCGAACCGCGCTGACCGGGGTCCTCAGGCCAGCGGGAAGGTCGCCTCGACGCGCAGGCCGCCCTCCGGCCGTGCGGTCAGGACGAGGGATCCGCCCAGCACCTCCACGATCGACCCGGCGATCGCGAGGCCCAGACCGGATCCGCCGTGCGCGCCGTCGCGCGTGCGGCCGGCGCCGCGCTGGAACGGCTCGACCAGGGTCGCGACGACCGCGGGGTCGAGCCGGTCTCCGGAGTTCTCCACGATGAGCGCCCCCTGACCGCCGAGGCTGACCGTGCGCACGGTCGCCGAACCGCCGGAGTGCAGGTTGTGCACGAGCGCGTTCTGCACGAGGTTCAGCGCCAGCTGGTCGAGCAGCGCCGCATCCCCGTGCACGAAGACGGGGTCGCCGACCACGTCGAGCCGCACGTCGTGGGAGGCCGCGACCTCGTGCAGCAGCTCGACCGCGCCCTCCGCGGCGAGGGAGAGGTCGACCGGGGTGCGCGCCGGCGGGCGGGCGTCCAGCCGCGCGAGCAGCAGCAGCGCCTCGGTGAGCGCGATGGCCCGTTCGTTCGCGGCGCGGAGGCGCACGAGCAGCTGCGGGACATCGGGATCCGGATCCGCGTCGGCGACGTCGAGCAGCGCGCGGGTGATCGCGAGCGGGGTGCGCAGCTCATGCGACGCGTTCGCCGCGAACCGGCGCTCGCGCTCCAGGTCGTGCTGGATCCGGTCGAGCATCCCGTCGAACACGTCGGCCAGACGGCGGAATTCGTCGTCGCGGCCCGGCAGCGCGATCCGCGCATCGAGGTCGCCGTCGCTCACGGCCTGGGCGGTCGCGCCGATCGCGGTGAGCGGACGGAGCACCCGGCCGGCGAGGATCCAGCCGCCGAGCACGCCGAGCGCGATGAGCCCGAGGAACGCCCAGGTGGCCGGAGGCACGAACGCGCGGATGATGTCGGTGCGGTTCGGCGCCCAGCTCGTGCCGGCGATCGGATCTGTGTTGTAGACCGTGCCGTCCGGCACGTAGCGCAGGAGCCACAGCGCGACGACGCCGAGCAGCACGGCGCCGGCCACGGCGACGAGCGCGACGTAGCTGAGCGTGAGGCGCCAGCGCACCGACAGCCCGACGGCCCTCGCGGGGCGCGGCGGGAGCGCAGGGCGCGGCGGGAGTGCGGGTCTCGGCGGGACGGCAGGCGTCGGCGGAACCGCGGGGCTCGGCGGCGCGTCAGGCATTCCCCGTCCGTCCCGGAAGCGTCGCGTTCTCGGCCGTCGTCTCGTCGTCGCGGACGTCGTCGGCGCCGCCCGCCTCCGTGCCGATCCCCTCGGCGCCGACCGCCTCCGTGCCGATCCGGTAGCCGACGCCCGGCACCGTGAGGATCACCCAGGGCTCGCCGAGCCGCTTGCGCAGGGATGACACCGTGATGCGCACCGCGTTCGTGAACGGATCCGCGTTCTCGTCCCAGGCGCGCTCGAGCAGCTCCTCCGCGCTGATCACTCCGCCGCCGGCCTCGACGAGCACCTGCAGCACGGCGAACTGCTTGCGGGTGAGGGCGACGTAGCGCCCGTCGCGGTAGACCTCGCGGCGGAACGGGTCGAGCCGGATCCCGGCCAGCTCGTGCACCGGCGGCGTCGATCGCGGAGCACGTCGCGCGAGCGCCCTGATCCGCAGGATCAGCTCGCGCATCTCGAAGGGCTTGGTCAGGTAGTCATCGGCGCCGAGTTCGAAGCCGCTCGCCTTGTCGTCGAGGCGATCGGCGGCGGTGAGCATGAGGATCGGCAGGCCGGATCCGGAGGCGACGATCGCCTGCGCGATGGCGTCGCCGCTGGGGCCGGGGATGTCCCGGTCGAGCACCGCCACGTCGTAGGCGTTGATGTCCAGCATCTCCAGGGCGACGTGCCCGTCTCCGGCGGTGTCCGCGGCGATCGCCGCGAGACGCAGTCCATCACGGACCGCTCCGGCCAGGGCGGGTTCGTCCTCAACGATCAGCACGCGCATGCCAGAAGCCTAAGCACACCGGCATATCGCGGGCGTATGCGAAATCGCGTACGGCCGGGCAACGTCCGTCCCGATGGGGTGGAGGCATGGACACGAACACCTCTGCTCTGCGACGACCGGGACCCGTGCCGGACGGGATCCTGCACCGGGATCCGGACGGCGGACGGACGCACACCGCTCCGCAGACTCCTGCCCCGCCGCATGCGTCGTCGCGGAAGCCCCGGCGGCGCCGGCGGCTGTTCCGGTTCGTCGTGACGCTCACGGTGCTCGCCACGCTGGGGGCGGGCACCACGGCCGCGGTCATCACGGCCGCTGTCACCGCGCGACCGGACTATCCGGGGACGGTGACGGCGGGCGGGGGCGACGGGTCGGCATCGGCGCGCAGCGGCGGGACGCCGACCGCCGAGGACGGCTACCTCGCCGATGGCGACTCCGTGGCGCTGTCGGACGCGGTGCCGGCGGTGGCGAACCTGGATCCAGGGCTGCGCGAGGCCCTCGGGCAGGCGCTCGCCGCGGCGGAGGAGGACGGGCTCGAGCTGCGCGTGGCGAGCGGCTGGCGCTCTAAGGCGTATCAGGCCTGGCTGCTGCGCGACGCCGTGCGCACCTACGGATCCGAGGCGGAGGCGGCGCGCTGGGTGGGCACGCCGGAGACGTCGCTGCATGTCAAGGGCCAGGCGGTCGACATCGGCCCCTATGACTCCGCGGACTGGCTGAACCGCCATGGGGCGCAGTTCGGGCTCTGCCGCACCTACGACAACGAGGCCTGGCACTTCGAGCTGAGCCCCTCCGCGATCGACCAGGGCTGCCCGCCGATGTACCGCGATCCGACCGAGGACCCCCGCATGCGCGGGTGAGCGGGAGGCTCTGGTGCTGCCGCGTCCTACTTGTAGAAGCCCTCGCGCAGGTTGATGCCGTGCTCGAGCCAGGCCTTGAGGGCCGCGAGCATGCCGGTCCACCCCTCGCAGTTGCCGAAGGCGCTCTTCGCGCCGCCCGCGGTCGCCCGCCAGCTCGACTCGGTGATCGTGACGAGCGTGCGCGCACCGCCGTCGATCGGGGCGAACTCGAACACCGTGCGCGTGGTGCCGGTGTCGTTGCTGCCGGGGGCCGCCGCCCACTCGATCACGATGCGCTCCGGCGCCGTGGCCTCGACGACGACGACGGGGAAGCGCCCGGGGAAGTCGGCGAAGTCCCAGCTGACGTCGGCATCGGCTTCGAGGCGGCCCTGAGCGCCGCCGGTGGTGAAGTAGTGCGAGAGCTGCGCCGGATCGGCGACGGCCTCGTAGACCTCCGCGGGCGGCCGCGAGACGCGACCCGAGACGGAGAAGGACAATTCGCTGAGCGGAGCCATGTCCGCAGTGACTTCGATCTGAGACATGTTGTAAGATTACAACATGAATGCGGAGAGGGGAACCGGCGACGACGATCTCGTCTTCAAGGCGCTCGCCGCCCCCATCCGGCGGAGGATGCTCGATGCGCTGCGCGAGGCCCCGCGCACCACGGGCGAGCTGTGCGCCTGCTTCCCCGAACTCGACCGCACGACCGTGCTGCAGCATCTGAAGGTGCTCGAGCGGGCCGAGCTCGTGATCGGTCGCCGCGAGGGCAGGGAGCGGCACCTCACGCTCGCCCCGCTGCCCATCAAGCGGATCCACGATCGGTGGATCGGCGCTTATGCGGCGGCCGCCGTCCAGTTGCTGGACGACCTCGACCGGGGCTGACCGGGGCTGACGCCGGAGGGCACGCGGTCGTTCACGGACCGTCGTGGGTCACGCGGCGGCGTAGGGGTGCTCCGCACCATCGCGGGTGCTGTAGAGCCTCCAGTAGTGCTCGGCGATGGTGTCGGGTCGGCTCTCCGGGCCGCCGGCGCCGATCCAGGCGAAGATCGGCACGTGGGCGACGTAGACGCCGGTTCCGGCGGTGGCCCGGTGCAGCGTGAGGGCGTAGGTGCGCAGGGCCCCCGACCCGATGGCGGTGGCGGCGAACTCGGCGTGTCCGGCCAGCGGATCCATCGACGATCCGCCGGTGGTGTAGATGATGGTCCCCGAATCGCGCTCGATCATGCCGGGCAGGACCTGCTGGGTCGCGGCGAGACCGCCATAGAGGTAATAGTCGATCTGGGGCTGGATGGCGCCGCGGTCGGCCTCCAGGGGAGTCGCGTTCCGCAGCCCGGGCACGGGGTTGTGCGGGGCGGGCGAGTACTCGAGGACGTCGACCTGGCCGAAGCGCTCCTCGATGCGGTCGAAGGCTGCGGCGACGGAGGCGGGATCCATGACGTCGGCGGCGAACCCCGCCGCCTCGATCCCGGCCTCGGCCAGTTCGGCGGCGAGGGCGTCGATCTTGGCCTGCGTCCTGGAGACCAGGGCGACGGAGAAGCCGCGGCGGCCGAAGGTCTTGGCGATGGACAGTCCGAGGCCGGATCCGGCTCCGACGATGGCGATGGTGGGCATTTCTGGTTCCCTTCGATTGGTTACATACTTGTGGTGCGGCAGCAGACCATTGGTGCTGTAAGCGGGAGTTCACGGGTGCGGAGGGCGGACGGGATGGCGACAGCGAGGACGATCAGCGGGCCGTGCCGGGCCTGGCCGGAGGAGAGCGCGTTCATCCGCGAGGTGCTCGACCGGATCGGCGACAAGTGGACCGTTCTGATCATCAGCACCCTCGGCTCCGAGCCGTTGCGCTACTCCGACCTGCAGGCGAGCATCCCCGGAATCTCGCAGCGGATGCTCACGGTGACGTTGAAGGCGCTGGAGCGCGACGGGCTGCTCACCCGCACGGCCTACGCGGAGGTGCCGCCGCGGGTCGAGTACGACCTGACCCCGCTGGGCCGCTCACTGCTGGAGGCCGTGATGACGCTCGCGGGCTGGGCCGCCGACCATCACGAGGACGTCGCCGCCAGCCGTCACGAGCACGAGCTGACCGGCGTCGGCAGGGCGAAGGCGGCCAGGGCGTAAGAGTCTGCGCCGTCGAGGACGGTCGGCGCGGGGATCGACGTCTTGCCGCTCATGCCTGCGTCTCCTCGGATGCGAGAGCCTCGACCACCTGGTCGAGAGCCTGGCCGTAGAGCGATACCGACTGTGCGCCCGACGCAGCGATCCGGCGGCCGAAGACCGTGAAGGGCACGCCCTGCGCGCCCAGTGCCATGCCCTCGGAGACATCGGCCCGCACCTGGTCGGCGAACTCGTCGCCGGCGAGGACCTCGCGCACACGATCCCCGTCGAGGCCGAGCGACTGCGCGATCTCGATCATGGCCTCGGCCTCGTAAGGGTTGATCTCGCCGGAGAAGAACCGGTCCTGGATCCGTGAGAAGAACTCCAGACCCTTGCCCGACTGCTCTGCGAAATGCATCACGCGGTGCAGATCGAACGTGTTGGCGTTCTTCCGGTCGAGATCGAACTCCAGGCCCTCGCCGCGGGCGATCGACTGGATGCGCTCCTCCGCCTGACGGACGACCGATGGGTCGCCGCCGTGCGTGCGCAGGAACACGTCGGCGATGGGCTCCGGCTCCTTGGGGGAGTCGGGGTTCAGCTCGAAGGAGCGGATCTTCAACTGGAAGCGGCTCGCATCGGATCGGGCCTCGATCGCGCGCTGGAGCCGGTGCTTGCCGACGTAGCACCACGGGCATCCCAGGTCGGCCCAGACCTCGACCACAACGGGCGCCTGACCGGCCGTGCTGTTCTGTTCCATGCTCTTTACCTCACTATTGGTTCGTAACCCCATTGTGAGTGTGCATGAGAAGGCTTGCAAAAGGCACTTCGAAGTGCGTGGCGGCCGCTGGCCGTGGCTGCGAAGTCTCGTGCTCCCCGGCCGCGTCAGTCCCCCGGCGCCATCTCGAAGTCGTACCAGGCCGGCACCGGACGGTCGCCGAAGGCCTCGTGCCAGAGGGCGGACATGCTGAGCTCGCCCTCGCGCAGGTTCGGCACCTCGAAGCGCTCCTCGAGGATCCTGCCCGCCGTCTCCCTGTCTCCGGTGGCGAGGGCCGCGCGGACCTCCACCACGCGGAACCGTCCGAGCGCGCGCATCTCCGCCGGCAGGGTCGCGAGCAGCGTGCGCACCTCGTCGGCGCGACCGTCGGCGAGCAGGGCCTCGGCGAGCTCCAGGGCGAGGGGAGTGAGGTCGGGGGCGAGTTCGCGCGCCTCGGCGAGCCGGTCGATGCCCTGCGCCTGCGCCGCGGTGCCGCCGCCGTCGGACTGCCGCAGCGCCAGCGCGAGCCCGCGCAGCGCCCACGCGGTGCGCCGGTGCCGCAGCGACGCCTCGTAGTGCGAGATCGCGGTGCCGTGTTCGCCGCGCGCATGCGCGCCCACGGCGCGGTGGTAGTGCGTGAGCCAGGTGGACGGCGCCTCCGCCAGCACGTGGTCCCACTCGTCTCCTGTGACGTAGGACGCCGGAGCGACGGACGGATCCGGCTCCGCGCCGTCGGCGATTCCGGTCGCGTCGCCGTCGAGGAGCCCCGCCCAGTAGACGCCCTCCTCGCTCTCGCGCACGAACCGCACTCCGGGCAGCGCCGCGAACGTCGACCCTGACCGCGCGGCGAGCTGCTGCTCGAGCGCGCCCCACGGCGAACCCACCGAGAGCAGCGCGTCCGGGGCGTCATCGGAGGCCGCCTCGAGGCGGGCGATGCCGGCGGATCCGGCCGCATCCGCCGTCTGCAGGACCTGCGCGCCGACGACCGCGACGTCCTCGGTCCAGGCGCCGTCGAGGCGCGGATCCGCGAGCTGAAGCGGGAGGAACGTCTCGGTCCACTCCCACGTCGCACCTCCCGGCATGCGCAGGTGCTCGTACTGCGTGGCGGCGAGTCCTGCCTGGATCTCGAAGTACGCGCCCGTCTCTCCGCCGAGCCAGTCGCACCAGTGGCGCCCGCCGGGGGTGTCGCCCCAGACGAAGAGCTTGCGGCCGGAGAGCCTCGGGGTGGAGACGTGGGCCAGGCCGGATCCATCCGCGTCGACGGCGGCGATCCAGGGGCGGGGCGACGGCGCGTCGTCGTCCTCGTCGACGGCATCGGCGGCCGCCGCGAGCCCCGGGGCGAGGTCGAAGAAGTAGTCCGCGGCGGCGGGGGCGGTCGCGGGGAAGCGCGGATCCGTCTCGGTCAGATCCACCCGGCCGAGGACGCCGTCGTATCCGGTCATGTACGCATGCGTCGCCGGGGCGAACACCCGGCTGCCCTCGGTCTGCGCGACGGCGATGTTGGTCCACCAGTACATGCCGGTCTCGCGCTCTCGGGGGTTGCGCACCCGCACCCGCACGTGCAGCGCGGCGCCGTCGAGCGTCGCATCGAGCTGCAGGATCAGCCCGCGCACGCGCTCGTACTCCCACATCCGCAGGATCGGCTCGCCGTCGGCGCCGGTGATCTCCGCCGCGTACAGCGGCGAGCAGGTCAGCGGCCAGTGCCCGCGCATGCCGATGTTCCACTCCGCGCCGCCGGAGAACCACGCATCGCGCAGCGCGAGGTTCGCCGGCTGCAGGATCGCGTTGCGGTACATCAGGTCGCGTCCGGCGTCCTTGTCGAGGAGGCGCACGAGCCTGCCTCCGAGGTCGAGCGCGAACTCCGCGCGCAGGTGCTCGTTCTCCAGCACCGCGACGCGCATCGGTGCCGGAGTGCGCTCACGGTCGTAGCCGTCCTGGAGCAGGTACGGGTGGATCGAGGAGACCTGCCCGTAGCGGATGTTCGCCGCCATCTCGGCGGGGAGGCCCTCCGTGGCGGCCTCGTACGGCGCCTGGGGCATCGCGGCGATCGCGGGGAGGGGGTTCGCGGATCCGACGGGGGCGGTGGGGAGGACGACCTGGGTGACGGTCAACGTTGCGCTCATCGTTCCCCAGTATCCTCGCCCGCCCCGCACCCCGGAAACCCCCGCCCCCCCTCTCTCCCCCTCTCCGACCCTCTCCCCCTCTCCCCCTCTCTCCCCCTCTCTCCCCCTCTCTCCCCC
>NZ_NCKN01000149.1 GCF_002257455.1 Microbacterium sp. 13-71-7 | reverse complement strand
GACGACGTCGCCATCCGGCTGACCGCCCAGGACGACATCGTGCTGCGGGGAGCCGCGGTCATGGTCCTGTCCGGCCAGCTGGGCGTCTCGTGAGCGGGATCCGCGTCGGCCTGGACGTCGGCGGGACCAAGATCGACGCGCTCGCCCTCGGCGCGGACGGGACGATCCTCGCCCGTACGCGCATCCCGACGGGCTGGGGCGATCATGCGGTCGTGACCGCGGTGCACGACGCGGTGGAGGCGCTCGCCGGCGAGGGCGGATTCCCCGTCGCGGACGTGGCGTCCGTCGGCATCGGCATCCCCGGCCTGATCGACGCCGACGCCGGGCGCGTGCTGCACGCGGTGAACCTCGGGGTGACCGAGCTCGACCTGGCCGACGCCGTGCGCGTCCGGCTGCCCGTGCCGGTCTCCGTGGAGAACGACGTGAAGGCCGCCGCCCTGGGCGCCGGATCCCTGCGCGGCGACGCGCATTCGATGGCCTACCTGAACCTGGGAACAGGGGTGGCGGCGGGGATCGTGATCGACGGCGCGCTGTGGCGCGGCGCCCACGGCACGGCCGGCGAGGTCGGACACCTCTCCGTCGACCCCCGCGGGCGGGTGTGCGGCTGCGGACAGCGCGGCTGCATCGAGACCTTCTGCGGGGGAGGGGCCGTCAGCAAGGCCTGGGGACGCGGCGGTGAACTGCCGCTGCGCGACATCTTCGATCTGGCCGAGAGCGGCGACGCCTTCGCCCTCGAGCTGCGCGAGGGCGTGGCCTTCGGGGCGGCGTCCGCCGTGCGCAGCCTGGTGCTGAGCGCCGACGTCGAGACCGTCGTGATCGGCGGCGGGGTCACCGCCCTCGGAGACCGCCTCCTCGACGACATCGTGCGCCGGCTGCGCCAGGAGGGGGCGCAGTCGCCGTTCATCGGCTCGTTGCATCTGGATGAGAGGATCGAGCTGCTGCCGGCCGGATCCCCGGCGGCAGCACTCGGCGCCGCCCTGGTGGGAGCCGCGCGGCTGCCCGCCGAGCTCGTCTGACCGCCGCGCCGCCTCGCAGCCGTACCTCCGAAACCACGCCACCGACACCCACGAGGAGCACCCCATGGCCGAAGTCGTCATCGTCGAGAACTCCGCCGCCGCCGGCGAACTGGTCGCCGCAGAGATCGCCCGACTCATCCGCCGGCGCTCGGACGCGGTCCTCGGACTCGCGACCGGATCCACCCCGCTGCCGGTCTACTCGGCCCTGCGGGCGCAGCTCGACGGCCTCGACGTGTCGCGCGTGCGCGGCTTCGCACTGGACGAGTACGTCGGCATCGATCCCTCGCACCCGGAGAGCTACCGCTCCGTGATCACCCGCGAGGTCGTCGAGCCCCTGGGGCTGACGCCCGCACTCGTGCACGTGCCGGACGGATCCGAGGACGGCATCGAGCACGCGGGCGCGGAGTACGACGCGAAGATCCGCGCGGCGGGAGGGGTGGACCTGCAGCTGCTCGGCATCGGCACCGACGGTCACATCGGCTTCAACGAGCCGGGCAGCTCCTTCGCGTCGCGCACCAGGGTCAAGACGCTCACGGAGCAGACCCGCGAGGACAACGCGCGCTTCTTCGACGCGCTCGACCAGGTGCCGCGGCACTGCATCACCCAGGGCCTCGGCACGATCCTGGAGGCCCGTCACCTCGTCCTGCTCGCCTACGGGGAGAGCAAGGCACAGGCCATCGCGGACGCCGTCGAGGGCCCGCTCGCGGCCATCACGCCCGCCTCGGCGATCCAGCTGCACCCGCACGCCACGGTCGTCGTGGACGAGGCGGCCGCGTCCCGGCTCAGGCTCGCGGACTACTACCGCTACACCTTCGCCAACAAGCCGGCCTGGCAGGGGATCTGACCGACCCCCTGACGGCGCTCAGCGGGCGAGGCCCGGCCACGCCAGCGGGAGCAGGTGCTCCTCGCTGAGCGGGGCGAGCGGCAGCGACTCCGCGTCGGCGGGCGTGATCCAGCGGAGCTCCGCGAGCTCGGCCTGCACCTGCACGTCCTCGGGCTCGGCGGTCGTGGCGAACGCGGTCGCGACGACACGGTGACCCGGCTCGTTCGCCGCCGCCGAGACGAAGACGCCGAGCGGGCGCAGGGCGTCCTCGTCGATCCGCAGCCCGAGCTCCTCGTGCAGCTCGCGGGCGAGGGTCTGCGCGGGCGTCTCGCCGACCTCCGGCTTGCCGCCGGGCTGCATGAAGCGCTCTGTGCCCTGTTTGCGCACGACCAGCACGCGTCCCGCGGCATCCGTGATGATGGCGGCCGAGACGTGGATGTCAGGCATGGGGCTCCTCCGCAGTGTGCGTCGCTGTGATGTCGGGTTCCTCGGCGCGGCGGTCGAAGACCCTGCCGGGTGCGAGTATCCCCGCCGGGTCGAAAGCCCGCACGATGTCGCGCTGCAGTCGCCACTGGTCCTCGCCGAGCTCTTCGGCGAGCCAGCGGCTCTTCAGCGTCCCGATGCCGTGCTCGCCCGTGAGCGTGCCGCCGAGGCGCATCGCGGCGCGGAACAGCTCATCGGCCGCCTGCCAGATGCGCGCGGGGATCTCCGGGGTCTGCACGATGAAGTTCGGGTGCAGGTTGCCGTCGCCGGCGTGCGCGACCGTGGGGATCTCGATCCCGTACTCCCGCTCGATGCGCGCGATCTCGTCGAACATCGCCGGCAGCGCGCTGCGCGGCACCGAGACGTCCTCGATGAGGGTGGTGCCCAGCGCGGCCATGGCGGCGTGCATCGACCTGCGGATCCGCAGGAGCTCCTCGCCGCGGGCGGGATCGTCGGTCACGGTCACCGCGCCGCCGGCGTCGCGGAGCACGGCGGCGATCTGCGCGGCCTCGACCGCGGCCGAGCGTCCGTCGGTCTGGATCGTCAGCTGGGCCACGCCCTCCGCCGGCGGGTCCAGCGCGAGCAGCGCATGCACCGCGGCGAGGCAGCGCGCGTCCATGAGCTCCATGATCGCGGGCTCCGCCCCCGAGGCGGTGACGGCCGCGGATCCGCGAGCCGCGTCGCGCACGGCGGGGAAGGTCGCGACGATCGTGCACGGGGCGCCGGGCACGATCCGCCGCAGTTTCAGGGTGGCGCCGACGACGACGCCGAGCCGGCCCTCGGAGCCGATCACGAGCGACGTGAGGTCGAGGCCCGTCACGCCCTTCACGCTGCGGTGCCCGAGATGCAGCAGGCGGCCGTCGGCGAGCACGAGATCGATCGCCAGGACGGCATCGCGGACCACGCCGTACTTCGCGCACAGCAGCCCGCCGGCGCCGGTGGCGATGTTGCCGCCGATCGTCGAGATGTCGCGACTGGCCGGATCCGGCGGCCACCAGAGCCCGTGCTCGGCGAGGATGGCGTCGAGTTCGGCGTTCAGGATCCCCGGCTCGACCACCGCGAGGAGGTCGTCGGGGCTGATGTCGAGCACCCGCCGCATCCGCAGCGTGGACAGCACGATCTCGCCGGCGCCCGCGATCGCGGCGCCCGCGAGTCCGGTGCCCGCACCGCGCACCACGACGGGCGTGCCGGTCGCCTGCGCGATGCGCAGGGCGGCCTGCACGTCGGAGACGGATTCGGCGTGCACCACCGCGAGGGGCGCGGTCGGCGACGAGTGCCCCGAGCGGTCGGCGCGGGCGGCCTGGAGCGCGGCGTCCGTGGTGTCGACGCGGTCGCCCAGGGCGCTGCGGAGCCGATCCAGCACGGCGGCGTTCATCGCGGCCTCAGGACAGGGAGCGGCGGCCGGCCATGAGCCCGGTCGCGATCGCGACGACGGCGAACCCGAGTCCGATCCAGGCCTGTCCCATGGTCCACCAGGCGACGGTCACGGCCGCGTACAGGAGCAGTTCGACCGCCGCGCGCACGAACGGGTGCACGACGAGCACGGGGCGCGGCGAGAGGAACAGGGCCCATAGCAGCAGCGTGACCACCGGAGCGCCGATCGCGGCGACGAGGTTCCACGGGAGCGTCCACACGGCCAGGCCCCACAGCACGAGCGACGCGAGCGCGGCGACCAGGACGATCACGCGGACGATGTCGAGCGCGGTGGCGCGGGGCAGCACACCCTGTTGCAGGGGGAGCGGCGTGGTCGCTCCGGGATTCTGGGCGGGGGTGTCGGCGGACATGCCGACAATTCTACGCGCCGGGAGCGGGGGTTCCTGCGGTCTCCGCCGGGGTGGACGGCGCCGGGGCCGCCAGTGCGCTCGCCGGAGCGGTGGTCTCGGGGGCGGTGTCGGCGGGCGCGGTCTGCACGGGAGCGGGCGCGGCGGGATCGGCCGGCGCCGGAGCGGGCTCGGCGGGCGCGGGCACCGCCGGCACAGCGGCGGGAGAGCCGGTCCCCGGCGTCTCGGCCGGGGGCGTCGTGGGCGCCGGAGGCGCCGCGGGCGTGGCCGGAGGCGGTGTCGGCGTGGTCGGAGGCGGCACGGGAGCGCCGGTCTGGTCAGACGTCGAGCCCTTCACAGCCAGATCCGCCAGGGACGTCGTGCGCCAGGCTCCGGGGGTTCCGTCGACCATGGTGCGCAGCTTCACGGCGGCGTTGAAGAGGATCTCGGCGGCGTTCGGGCGGATGTCGGCCATCCCGGACCCCTCGGCGTCCAGCACGACCTCGGCGCCTCGCGCGGGCCGTCCCTTGATCCAGACCTGGATGTTCGTGCCTGGCGTGCCCGTGAGCGGGATCAGGAAGTGGGTGCGGAGATTGTCGTCGATCGCGATGGTCGCCTTGCCCCACGAGAACGAGGGGCCGGTCCCGGGGTCCGTTCCCGGATCGGTGCCCGGGTCCGTTCCGGGATCCGTCCCGGGGTCGGTGCCCGGATCGGTGCCCGGATCCGTTCCGGGGTCGGTGCCCGGATCCGTTCCGGGCTTTCCCGGGTCCACGGGAGGGGTGGGCGCCACAGGGGGGACGGGGACGACGGGAGCGGGGTCGCTCGCCGGCACGTTCTTGGGGACGTCGACGGGGACGTTCACGATCGTCTTCGGCTTCTCCGGCCGCGGAGCGGTGTCGGGGGCCGGAGCCGGTGCCGGTGCGGTGACCGGCACGCTGACGGGAGGCGACATCTGCGCGACGATGCCGGACTCGCCCTGATCGGAGGCCGAGGGGGCGGAGGTGGACGCGGGGTTCGCCGTGAAGCCCGGCACCACGGCCGCGGCGACGATCGCGCCGGCGATCACGAGGGCCGCCGAGCCCGCGCCGACCAGGGCGCCGAAGCCGGCGACGACTCCTCCGGTCGAGCCCCCGGAACCGGCGGAGCCTGCGGCGCCCGCCGTGCCGTGCGCTGCGGCTCCGGCCGCGCCCGCCGCACCGTGACCGGCGGCGCCGACCGCACCGACGCCGGCCGAACCGGCGACGACGGCGCCCTGCACGACGCTCGAGGGCATCGCGGCGAGGGCGACGACCGGAGCGGATCCGCTCTGCAGCATCGCGAGGTAGGCGCCGGAGCCGCCGATACCGAGCACGAGGGGCAGCAGCACGAAGGCGAGACGGTGCGAGACCTCCTTGGCCTCGGCCGCGACGATCAGGCAGCGCGCGCACTCGCCGAGGTGGTTCTCGAGCTTGGCGCGGTCGCGCACACCGAGATTGCCGCGCGAGTACGCACCGAGACGCTCGATGGTCCACTCGCAGACGGATCCGGCCTCAGCGGTGCTCAGGTGCGCCTGGATCCAGGCCTCGCGCAGGCCCTCGCGGGCGCGGAAGGCCAGCTGCGCCGTGGCGCCGACGGTCATGCCCAGCAGCGGCGCGATCTCGGCCGTCTTCATCTGCTCGATCTCGGAGTACCAGAGCACCTCCTGCCAGCGCGAGGGGAGGCTGCGGAAGGCCTTGGCGGAGAGGCTGCGGTCGAGCGCGTCGTTCGCCGCCTGGTCGGTCGAGGAGGGATCGGCGACCGTGTCGAGCTCATCGATCGGGGCCTCGCGGCGTGCGCGCCCCCAGCCGGCCGCCGTGTTGCGGATGCTGGTGAACAGGTAGGCGCGGAAGGATCCGGTCGGGCCGCCGCCCTTCTGGACGGCCTGGTAGATCCGGGCGAACGACTCCTGCACGAGATCATCCGCGTCGAACGCCGTCGTGATCGACCTCGCCACCGTGATCCCCGACGCGTAGTGCCGACGCCACAGCTCGGCGTAGGCGCCGGCGTCGCCCGACCGGGTGCGCAGCACGAGGTCGGCATCGCTCCGCGCCGATTCGGGCGCGGTATCGCTCGGTGAAATGGTGTGGTCGGTCATCTCTCGGTTCTCAGGTCGGAAGCGTTCTCATCAGAAGAGACGCAAACCCCTGGTTCTCATCACGCGGGAATCTCCATTCTTCACCCTCAGGGGGGTATTGCGCCAGGGCGCGAACGAAATCGCCGGCGGCGGGCGGGGGTCGCACGCGTCGGACTCGGTCCCGAGGCGCGTGGGACAGCGTCTCAAAACTTTTCTGAAGAAATCTTGCGAACCCGCGTAATGGATCCGGAACGCCGCCATCTCTCCTGTCAGAGACAGTCTGCGTGGGCCACCGGGGGGCGGCGAGCACAGGCTCCGGCGGATGGGGATCCGCCGGCGGGGTCGGCCCGGCACCTCGGGGGAGGAGTTCCGGGCCGACCCGCTCTGACAGGGGACCTCTGATCGGGTACCAGAGGGTCTGGGGAGACCGCGGGAGGGGACCGCCGCTGGGGAGCGGCGGCCCCGCCCGGGTCGCGGTCAGCGCCGCAGCGGCGCACCCGTCCACACGGTCGCGACGTCGAGCTCCGCGGTGAGCAGCACGGCGTCCGCGAGGCGGCCCGGTTCGAGCTCGCCGAGCTGGTCGGCCACGCCGATCGCCCGCGCGGGGGTGCGCGTCAGGGCGAGCACGGCGTCGGCGAGCGGGACGCGGGCCTCGACCGCGCGCCGCAGCGCCACGTCCTGCGTGAGCGTGGAGCCGGCGATCGATCCGCTGTCCACCCTGGCCACGCCGTCGAGGACGGTCACGTGCAGGGAGCCGAGCATGTAGTCGCCGTCCGCGGATCCCGCCGCCGCCATCGCATCGGTGACGAGCGCGACCCGCCCAGGCGCCTCGTCGAACACGAGCTTGATGACGTGCGGGTGCAGGTGGATGTTGTCGGCGATGGCCTCGAGGGTCACGCGCTCGTCGTGCGCGGCGGTGAGCACGGGGCCCGGATCGCGGTGGTGCACCGGGCGCATCGCGTTGAACGCGTGGGTGAGGATCGTCGCCCCGGCGTCGAACGCGGCGCGCATCGTGTCGTCGTCCGCGTCCGTGTGCCCGACCGCGGCCGCGGAGCCCGCGGCGACGATCAGCCGGATCGCCTCCAGTCCTCCGTCGAGCTCGGGGGCGACGGTGACCTGGCGCACGGTGCCGCGTCCCGCGTCGAGCAGGCGCTGCACGTCGGCGGCGGCCGGGGCGCGCAGCAGCCCTGGATCGTGCGCACCCATGTGGCCGGGGTCGAGGAACGGTCCCTCCAGGTGCGAGCCGAGCAGGTCCTGATCGGTCCTCATGAGGTCGGCGACCATGCCGACGCGTTCGACGAGTTCGTCGAGGGGCGCGGTGATCAGCGAGACGACCGCGCGCGTGGTGCCGTGCGCTCGGTGCATCGCTCGGGCCGTGCGGATCGCGTCCACGCCGTCGTCGAAGGCCGCTCCGGCGCCGCCGTGGCTGTGGATGTCGACGAAGCCCGGCGTGAGGATCGCGCCCTCGCCCGCCGCCTCGCGCGCATCCACGACGGCGTCTGCGGGAGCCCAGTCGGAACCCGTGCCGCGCGCGGCGACGGATCCGTTCTCGAACCGCACCCAGCCGTCGTCGACCACCGAGCCGCCGGAGACGATGCGGGCGGAATGGATGACGAGCGACCCCTGCGCGGAGCTCTCGGTGCGGACGGTCATGCGGTCTCCTCGGCGCTAGGGGCGGATGCGGGGTGGGCGGGCTGCGGGACGCGCGCGTCGTCCTGCTCCGGGTCGTCGTCCAGCGCGGCCCGGTCGACGGCGATGCCGGAGGCCTCCCACGCGGGGACCAGCTGCGCGACCCGTGCGCGGAACGAGCGCCAGGAGCGCTCTGCTCCATTCTGCGCCGACCAGCCGATCTCCGCGTGCGCGGCGATCCGGGGGAACGCGAGCCCGTCTGCCTCGGCGAGCGTGGTCACGGACTCGGTCCACAGCGGGGCCTCGATGCCGAGGATCGCCGTCACGGGGACGTCGTGGAGCACGGCCGCGGGATCCCAGTCGTAGGCGGTGCGCAGCGGCACGATGCCGGCCCAGGCCAGCCCCCGAGGGTGGTCGGCCCGCGGCTTCATGTCGAGGTAGGCGCGGTCGGCGGGCGAGAGGATGAGCGCGCCGCCGCGTTCCACGAAACGGCGGGCGTGCGCCGCGTGGCCCTCCTCCGGCACGACGGATCCCCAGTACTGCCCGATCATGCCCGGGACGAGGCCGTCGACGGCGCCCGCCTCGTGCCAGGCGACGGGGGTCTTCCCGGTGGCCGCGGCGAGGCGACCCGCCCGCTCGAAGAACAGCGCGAAGTCGGCGGCGGACGTGCCGAGGCACTCGTCGCCCCCGATGTGCAGGTACGGGCCGGGCATCAGCTCGGCCACTTCGGCGAGCACATCGCGGATGAGGTCGTAGGTGCGCTCCTCATGGATCTTCACCGAGGAGTGCCCGACGCCCCAGGCCGCGTAGGGCACGCCGTGCTCCGGCAGCGGCTGGTCCAGCGCGGCCGCCTCGGCGATGTTCGCCTCCGTGATCGCGGGGAGCTCGACGAGGTCGGGGTAGCCGAGTCCGATCGCGTGGGTGTGTCCCGGCAGGTCGATCTCCGGCACGAGCGTCATGTGCCGGGCGGCGGCGTACGCGACGATCTCGCGGATGTCGTCCTTCGTATAGAAGCCGCCGGGGCCTCCTGTCGCGTCGCTGCCGGATCCGGCGCCGGTGAGCTGCGGCCACGCGTCGATGCGGATGCGCCAGCCCTGGTCGTCCGTGAGGTGCAGGTGCAGGTGGTTGTACTTGAGCGCGGTGGCGCGATCGATCCAGCGCTCCACGTCGGCCACAGCGAAGAAGTGGCGGGCGACGTCGAGCATCACGCCGCGGTAGCGGAAGCGCGGGGCGTCCTCGATGCGGATCTCGGGGGCCGACCAGCCGGTGGCGGCGGGGCCCTCGGGGTCTGCGCCCCCTGAGGGCTCGCCGCGGCGCAGCAGCTGCAGCAGGGTGCGGGTGCCGTAGAAGAGGCCCGCGGCGTCGTGCCCGGCGATGCGGATCCGCCCGGCGCCGGCATCCAGCGCGTATCCCTCGGCGGATCCCCGCGTCGCGTCGATCCCGAGCGCGATCTCGGTCGCGCCCGTGTCGCTCAGCGCCTCGTGGCCGAGCAGCGCCTCCAGCTCCGCGCCGAGCAGCGCGACCGTGTCGGGGTCGCCGGTGAGCCGCACGGATCCGAGCGGGACGGATCCCTCGCCGAGCTGCACGGAGGAGGGGAACGGGATGAGCGACGGTGCATCATGCAGGACCATGAACAAAACGTACCCTGCCTGGGCGGGAGCGCGCTGACGCACTCGCGTCATCGCCCTCCGGATCCGCATTCCGATCCGGTAGGCTCGTGGATGTCGCGACTGGCGTCTGGGTGGGTCACCACCGGGGAGCGACCGTCATGGATTCGACCGCGCGCCTGGGCCGATGAGCACCCTTCTCTTCGCAACCGTCAAAGGAGCACGCCATGACCGACCGTTTCTTCAACGCGCCTCTCTCCGAGGTGGATCCCGAGATCGCCCAGGTCCTCGACCGTGAGCTGAAGCGCCAGCAGACGTTCCTCGAGATGATCGCCTCGGAGAACTTCGTCCCCGTCTCCGTCCTGCAGTCGCAGGGCTCCGTGCTGACCAACAAGTACGCGGAGGGCTACCCCGGCCGTCGCTACTACGGCGGCTGCGAGGAGGTCGACGTCGCGGAGGAGCTCGCGATCGCCCGCGCCAAGGAGCTGTTCGGCGCCGAGTTCGCGAACGTCCAGCCGCACTCCGGCGCGACCGCGAACGCCGCCGTGCTGCACGCGATCGCCCGCCCCGGCGACACCCTGCTCGGCCTGTCCCTCGATCAGGGCGGCCACCTCACGCACGGGATGAAGATCAACTTCTCCGGACGGCTCTACGACATCGTCGCCTACGGCGTGAACCCGGAGACCTCGACCATCGACATGGACGAGGTGCGCCGCCTCGCGATCGAGCACAAGCCGAAGGTCATCATCGCCGGCTGGTCCGCCTACCCGCGCACCCTCGACTTCGCCGCGTTCCGCGCGGTCGCGGACGAGGTGGGCGCGCTGCTCTGGGTCGAC
>NZ_NCKN01000148.1 GCF_002257455.1 Microbacterium sp. 13-71-7 | reverse complement strand
GGATCGGGTGGTGCAGGGCCGGATGGCGCGGGCCGCGGATCTGATGACGAAGTTCCCGGAAGTCATGCGGGCGTTCACGCAGGCGCGGATCAACGCCGCCCACGTCCGCGTGATCCAGGACGCCGGCGCCCGCCTCGACAACGACACGGTGCGGGCCGAGTTCGAGAGCCTGGCGGTCGAGGCATGCGCCGGGGAGACCCCGCACCGGGCGAAGCGGATCGTCGACCGGGTCGCCGAACGGCTCGCCCCGCGGAGTCTCACCGACCGGCACCGGGACGCGCAAGCGGACCGGCGGGTGTGGCGGGAAGACCTCGGCGACGGGCAGAAGGCGCTCGGGGTGATCCACCCCGCCGCGATCATCGACGGGATCTACGACCGGCTCACCCAACAGGCACGCGCCGTCGCGGTCGCAAACGCGCAGGCTGCGAAAGACGAAGCCGGATCCTCCGAGGTGGACGGGCTCGGCGATGCGAACGACCACCGCACCATGGATCAACTGCGCGCCGACCTCTGCGCGGACACCCTGCTCACCGGGGTCGCGTCCGGGCACGACACCGCGGCCGGGCTGCTCGGCGCGATCCACGCACGCGTCGAGATCACCGTGCCCGTGCTCACCCTCCTCACCGCGGACGCCACCGAAGTGACCGGCACCGCCGACGGCAGCGCCGATGCTGCCGATGGATCCGGGTCGCCGGCGGCCACGGCTGGCACCATGTTCGGTGTCCGCACCGAACAACCCGGCGAGCTCGCGGGCGGGCAACCCATCGACACCGACACCGCCCGCACCCTCGCCGGCGGAGCCACCGCCTGGGAACGCGTCCTCACCCACCCGGTCACCGGGGCGATCCTCGCCGTCGACCGCTACCGGCCCAACGCAGACCTGCGCCGCCTCCTGCACGCGAGAGATTCCCGGTGCCGGTTCCCGACCTGCGGACTCCCACCCCGCACCCAAGACCTCGACCACACCATCGACGCCGCCTACGGCGGCGCCACCGAGGAGGGCAACCTCGGCGGGCTCTGCCGACGCCACCACGTCCTGAAGCACCAGACCGCCTGGAAAGTGACACAACGCGGCGCCGGGGTCCTGGAATGGACCAGCCCCACCGGGGCCACCTACACCGACAAGCCACCCGCACCTGTCACGTTCACGGTCGAGGACCCGGATCCACCGCCCGGATCCGACATCGGACCGGCGCCGTTCTGACGGCGCACCCCGCGGCCTGAGGCGCACCTACCTGGCGCGGCCCCCGGTCCTGGGCATAGCCTGAGGCCATGGAGACCCTCCGCGCCATCGTCGTGTTCATCCACCTGCTCGGCTTCGCCACGCTGTTCGGAGCCTGGCTGGCTCAGGCCTTCGGCGGCAAGCGCGAGTTCACGCAGCTCATGAACATCGGCCTCGCGATCGCGGGCCTCGCGGGCCTCGCCCTCGCCGCGCCGTGGGGCATCACCTGGACGCCCGGCATGAGCTTCTACATCAAGATCACCGTGAAGCTCGTGGTGCTGGTCATCATCGGCGCGCTGATCGGAATCGGCATGGCCCGCCAGAAGCGTGGCGACAAGGTGCCGGCCGGCATGTTCTGGAGCGTCGGCGTCCTCACCCTGCTGAACGCGGTCCTCGGCTACTTCTGGCACTGAGCGCACTCCGCTCGATGAGCTCTCATGAGACGCGGGATCCGATCATTCGGATCCCGCGTTTCTCGTCCGGAGAGTCGTCTCGGAACTCGGATGTCAGGATCCGGCGCGTCGCGCAACCTTTGAGGGTGAGAGTCGCGACAGGCTCCGGAAGAGAGGTCACCGCATGACGCATATCCCGACGACGCGCCGTCGCCGAATGATCACCGCCCTCGCCCTGGCCGCCCTGGTCACCCCGATCGCCGGATGCGCCACGCCGCCGGCCAACGCGACGAAGCCTGCGCATGCCACGGGCGCCATGCCCGATATGCCGGAGAAGGACATCGCGCACTGGGTGATGCCGATGGACCAGTTCTCGCCCGCAGTGCTGGCACACCTGTCGAACTATGCCGAGAACCGCCGCATGGAGACCTGTCTCAGCAAGGAAGGCTTCTCGTGGCCGATTCCCGTCGAACCCACCGACGATGCGAGTTACCTCACCTTCCCGAGGAACTTGTCGGCGTTCCCCGCGTTGACCGTCGAGATCGCCAAGCAGTACGGCTATACCGCGATGTACATGCCGGGCCCCACGCCCGATCCACAGACGTCTGTGAAGCTGAACCGGATCGGGATGTCGACGCCCGGGCTCGACACGACGCTGATCGCCTGCAGGGAGGAGAGCCGCAAGACCTTCGATGTGATCAAGGCCGGCGACATCTACAACCTCATCGCCGGCTGGTCTTCAGAGGGGGCGGACCGGATCCCGCAGGATCCGACGGTGAAGAAGGCCTCCGCGGCGTGGAAGAAGTGCGTCGTCGCAGCCGGCTACGACGTCTCGATCTCCGCGCCCGCTGGCGACGAAGCAGAATGGATGCCCACCGAGAAGCTGGGCGTAGAACTCGGATTCTATTCGCCCCCGCCCTCGATGCGCCCGCAGCCGACGGACGGGCCGATGCATACCTATGGCGACACGGAGGTCGACCCCGACACGATCGGGCCGCGGAAGCCGACACCGGCGGAGATCGAGCTCGCCGTCGCCGACGCGACTTGCCGCGACTCCAGCGGCTGGACGAAGGCGTATTACGAAGCACAATGGGACGCCCAGGTCAGGGTGGTGCAGAAACACGCGGACCAGCTCAAGGCCATGGAGGCCGACATCGAGGCGCTCACCGCCCAGGCGCGGCAGATCGTCGCCGAGAACCCGCCGCTGCACTGACGAGAACCCCGATGGATGAACGCCGTGCCTCCTTCGAGGCGCTCTTCGCCGAACACCATACCGCCGTGCTCCGGTACATCGAGCGCCGCGTCGACGACCGCGAGCATGCGAGGGAGCTCACCATGGACTGCTTCGAGATCGCCTGGCGGCGCTTCGATTCGGAACAGCCGTACCGCCGCCCCTGGCTGCTGCAGACTGCACGCAACCTCGTCGGCGACGCCTACCGCAAGCGTGATCGCGAGCGCGAAGGCCTGCGGGACCTCGCGTCGGCCGCCCGGCCGACCGACGACCTCGCGCACGTCGAACTGCGCCACGCGCTCTCGCTGCTCCGCCCCGCCGACCGCGAGGTGCTCGAACTGCACTACTGGGACGGCCTGAGCGCCGAGGAGATCGCCGAAGTCGTGGGCTGCCGGACCGCGGCCGCCTGGAAGCGACTGAGCCGCGCACGGGCGGGACTGCGGTCCATGCTGCAGGAACCCGCCGGATCCGGGAGCCAAGCCCCACAGGCTCCCGATGAACCGAAGAGACCATCTGCATCGCCACCCGGGAAAGGGGTGATGACCTATGCCGCTGACGGACGATCTGCTTGAGACGCTGGTCCGCGAAGCCGACCCGGCCTCGACTCCACCCGGCACCGCTCCGACCGCGGAGGACTGGGCGCTGCTGCGCCGCATGATGGACGCGCCTTCCTCGGCTTCGCCCGTGCGATCGTCGCCGGAAGGCCGGATCCTCGGCCGGATCGCCGCGATCCGCCGTGCGGCGAGGAGCTCCCGCCCGCTCCGGATCGCCCTGCGCACGGCGTGGATCGCACCGGCACTGGCCGCCGTCGTCACGGTCGCTCTGGCGATCGGTCCGATGACCGCCGCCCCGGCCTACGCCGTGACCCCGCCCGTGCTCGTCGCGCATCCGATCCCGCAGACCGCGGACGAGATCCTGGCCGCGTCGATCGCGACCTTGCAGACCGCACAGCCGCGCACACCGACCCGCGACGCGCAGGTCGTGCGGTGGGCGCTCCGCGACGACGGGAAGCCGGATCCGGTCATCACACCCGTCTGGCAGAAGTGGGTGTGGGACGCCGAGGGCACCGGTCACCTCGAGTCCCAGGCGGGCTCCCCCTACTCCGTCACGTCGGACGGGAAGATCGTCGCGCCGGCCGCAGAAGCGCCGAAGGACGGCTCACCCGCCGAGCTGCCTCGGCAGAGCGCGGCCCAGTACTTCGTCGAGCCGCCCGCGGAGCCCGCCGCGCTCCGCGCGTACATCGCCCAGCGCATCGATCTGCCGCCGGACGCCGACCCGATGACGGTGTGGGGTGCGATCAGCGTGATCCGCGACGAATGGGCTCTCAGTCCCGCACAGCAGGCCGCCGCGTTGCAACTGCTCCGCGATGCGGGCGGAGTGAGCGTGCTCGGCACGGTCACCGATCGGCTCGGCCGCTCCGGGATCGCTCTGAAGATCGCCTCCGCGAAGCGACCGCAGTTCACCGCGACCGTGGTGCTCGATGCAGGAACCCGCGAGATCATCGCCGCCGACACGATCTATCAGGGCGGGTCGACCCTGAAGCTGAACGTCGCCCCGGGCTCGGTCATCGAGTACAAGGCCTGGCTGTCGCGCTGAGGGACATGCGGTCGTGGCGTCACACTCCGCCACGGCCGCGTGTCCACCTGTGGATCGGCTGAACGTCGGGCGTAGACTCCCCCGGTGCCCGTCGCGCGGTTGAGGGCCGGCGAGCGCAGATCGACGCACCGACCGGAGGACCGCATGAGTACCGACACCGTGACCGCACCCGCCAATCCCCGATCGCGGGTGATCCTCGCGAGTCTCATCGGCACGACGATCGAGTTCTACGACTTCTACGTCTACGCAACCGCCGCGGTGCTGGTCTTCCCGATCCTGTTCTTCCCCACCGGCAACGACACCACCGCCCTGCTCGCCTCGTTCGGCGTCTTCGGCGCCGCGATGATCGCGCGCCCGATCGGCGCCATGGTCTTCGGCCACTTCGGCGATCGCTACGGACGCAAGGCCACGCTCGTCGCCTCCCTGCTCACGATGGGCATCGCGACCTTCCTGATCGGCCTCCTGCCGACCTTCCAGCAGATCAACTGGTGGGCGGCGCTGCTGCTGCTGATCCTGCGACTGGCCCAGGGCTTCGCGCTCGGCGGGGAGTGGTCGGGCGCCGCCCTCGTCGCCACCGAGAACGCACCGGAGGGCAAGCGCGCCTGGTACGGATCCTTCCCGCAGCTGGGCGCCCCTCTCGGCTTCATCATCGCGAACGGCCTGTTCCTCACCATCAACGCACTGCTCCCGCACGCGTCCGATCCGACGCTGAAGTCGGAGGCGTTCCTCAGTTGGGGCTGGCGCGTGCCGTTCCTGTTCTCGGCCGTCATGGTGATCATCGGCCTCTGGGTGCGCCTCAAGCTCGTCGAGTCGGAGACGTTCAAGCGCGCCGAGGACGAGGGAACGATCCGCAAGCTGCCGCTCGCGACCGTGTTCCGCCACCACTGGAAGCACCTCATCCTGGGCACGTTCGTGATGCTCGCGACCTACGTGCTGTTCTACCTGATGACGAACTTCACGCTCTCCTTCGGCACCAAGCCGTGGTCGGTCGAGATCGCCTCGGCGGCGGCGCAGAAGGCCGCCGAGGCCAAGGGCTCCGCCTTCGACCAGGCGGCGTTCGCCGCGCAGTTCTACCCCGGCCAGGGCTTCGGCTACACCGACTTCGTCGTCATGCAGATCATCGGCGTGGTGTTCTTCGGCGTCTTCACCCTCGTCTCGGGCCCCTGGGCGGACCGGATCGGCCGCCGCAAGCTGCTCATCTGGACCACGATCGCCATCATCCTGTTCGGCTTCACCTTCCCGCTGTTCCTCGGGCAGCACGCCGGCGAGCCCTTCGCGGTGGTGCTCACCCAGTCGTTCCTGATCCTCGGCTTCCTGCTGATGGGCATCACGTTCGGCCCGATGGGCGCGCTGCTGCCCGAGCTGTTCCCGACCAACGTGCGCTACACGGGATCCGCGGTCGCGTACAACGTGTCGTCGATCCTGGGCGCCGCGGTGGCGCCGCTCATCGCGGTGTGGCTCTGGCAGACGGCGGGCGGATCCCCCTGGCTCGTGGGTCTGTATCTGTCGGCGATGGCCGTGCTCACCCTCATCGCGCTGATCCTCATCCCCGAGACCAAGGACCACGCCTACGAGGACGATCTCGGCGTGTCCGCCGGGAGCTGAATCGAAACCGTCAACATCGATTGACAAGCCTCCTCGTGTCAACAAGCATTGACACGAGGAGGCTTTCATGATGAAGACGGCACAGGCGACGGATCCCCAGGGCGAGCCGCTCGCAGAGCTGCACCGGCTGGTCGCCGCACGGCGGGACATCGCCCGCGCCGAGGAGGTGCAGGTGCGCCGCGCCCGCGCGAACGGCTACTCCTGGCAGGCGATCGCGAGCGCACTGGGCACCACCCGCCAGGCCGCGCATCGGCGGTTCGGGCGGCGGTGATCGGGGCGGGGCGTCCGACGACGCCCACTGCATCAGTTCTGTTGATGCAGTAGCGCGCATCTCGCTATTGGCGCGAAGCACCCCGCGCGGGCTTGACTCTTCTCATCCCCCCGAAGCCGCATTCGCCCGATGAGTCGGCAGCTCGGGATCATCGACCCAGGACAGAGGAGTCCCCGATGAGCATCTCGATCGAGACATCCGACATCCGCACCCAGACATTCCGCAAGACTCTGGGGCGCCTCGACATCATCTTCCTGTCGATCGCAGCGATCATCTCGATCGACACGGTCGCGCAGATCGCCGCCGGCGGAGGCGCGGAATCGTTCACCTGGACGCTCGTGATCGGCATCACCTTCCTGCTGCCCTACGCCTTCGTCGTCTCGGAACTCGGCAGCGCCTTCCACGAGGAGGGCGGGCCGTTCGTCTGGGTGCGCCTGGCCTTCGGCAAGCTCGCGGCCTCCATCTCGACGATGTTCTACTGGATCACGAATCCGCTGTGGATGGGCGGATCGCTCGTGTTCATCTCGGCCGCGACGTGGAACGCGTACATCTCCCCGCTCCCGGACGGATCCCCGATCGACCTGTTGTTCAAGATCGCCTTCATCTGGATCGCGATCGCGACGGCGATCGTGGGCCTGCAGTACGGCAAGCACATCGTCGCGGTGGGCGGCATCGTCAAGGTCGCCCTGCTCGTGATCTTCGTCGTCACCGTCGTCATCTACGCGATGCAGAACGGCGTGCACGGCTACGCCGCAGGCGACTTCTCCCCGACGCTCGGCGGCTTCCTCGCAGTGACCCCCGTGATCCTGTTCGCGGTCGTCGGGTTCGAAGCGCCCAACGGCGCCGCCGAAGAGATGCGCGACCCGCAGAAGGACGTCCCCCGTGCGGTCGCATCCTCCGGGCTCATCTCGATCCTCTGCTATCTCGTGCCGATCTTCGCGATCCTCGCGGTCCTCCCCTCCGACAAGGTGCAGGGCGCCACCGGCCTGCTCGACGCCTTCAAGGAGGTGTTCGCCGTGTACGGACCGGCGGCCGAGCCGCTCATGCTCGTCGCCGCCGTGCTGTTCGTCTTCGTGGTGCTGACCCAGGCGAGCGCGTGGATGATCGCGTCGGACCGCGTGCAGGCCGCGGCCGGCGCGGACGGCGCCTTCTTCCGCTATTTCGGGAAGTTCTCGCCGCGCTTCGGCACACCGCTGCGGATGAACCTGCTCTCCGGCATCATCGCCACGGTGTTCTGCGTCGCGGCGACCCTGCTGCTGAAGGGCGGGACCGCTGCCGTCTTCACCGTCGTGCTCACGGTCGCGATCTCCACGCTGCTGCTGTCCTACCTCGTGATCTTCCCGACGATCATCGTGCTGCGGAAGAAGTACCCGGACGTGCCCCGCCCCTTCCGCGTCCCGGGCGGGCGCGCCGGTCTGTGGATCTGCACCGTCGTGATCTACGCCTGGGTACTGCTCGGCGCCTGGGTGGCCGTCTTCCCCGGAACGCTCGAGACGATGCTCGGCGTGACCTACGACTTCCACGACGTCTGGGGCGTGGACCGCGGCACGTTCGAGACCTTCACGATCGGCACCCTCGTGGTCATCGCCCTGCTCGCGCTCGGCGGCTACCTCTTCGAGCGGAATCGGCGACGTGACACCGTGGCACGGCCCAGCGCCCTCGATCTCGAGCTGGAACTCGCCGGCGACTGACACCCCCGCCAGGAGCGCCGCCGCTCCTCCTCCCCGTCCGCCCCGGCGGGCCCGACCGAAGGGATCCTCGTGAGCACCACGACGACCACACCCTCCCTGCCCGACCCGCAGGCCGCCGGCGAGAGCGCGCTCCCGCACCCGCTCGACCCGCTGAGCGCCGCGGAGATCACCGCCGCGCGCGACGTGCTCCTCGCCGAGGGACGCCTCGGCGAGACCGTGCGGGTCGCCTACCTCTCGCTCAAGGAGCCCGCCAAGGCCGCACTGCGCGCCGGCTCCGACGTGCCGCGGGAGGCCAGGGCGATCCTCCTCGACACCGCCACCGACACGACGGTCGACGTCGTGGTGGACGTCACCGCCGGCGTCACGACCGCGGTGACCGAGGTGGATCCGATCCTCGCCGGCCAGGCACCCGTGCTGCTGGAGGAGTTCGCGGCGATCGAGGAGATCCTCGCGGCCGACGAAGGATGGAGGGCGGCCCTCGGCAGCCGCGGGCTCGAACCCGCACAGGTGCGGGTGGCTCCGCTGTCGGCAGGCATCTTCGACTATGAGGGCGAGGAGGGCCGGCGGTTGCTGCGCGGCCTCGCCTTCGTGCAGAAGGATCCCGCCGACTACGCCTGGGGGCACCCGGTCGACCAGCTGGTCGCGTTCGTGGACATGATCGAGCGCAGAGTGGTGCGGATCATCGACGACGGCCCGAGCGACGATCCGCTCACGGACGGCAACTTCGAGAGCCCCGAGCTCACCGGTCCGCTGCGCGAGGACCTCAAGCCGCTGCACATCGTGCAGCCCGAAGGACCGAGCTTCACCCTCGACGGCAACGTGCTGCGCTGGCAGAAGTGGGATCTGCACGTCGGCTTCGACGCACGCGAAGGCCTGATCCTCGGGCAGATCGGGTTCGAGGACCGCGGCACCCGCCGGTCGATCATCGAACGCGCCTCGATCGCCGAGATGGTCGTCCCCTACGGGGATCCGGCTCCGTACCGCTCCTGGCAGAACTACTTCGACACCGGCGAATACCTCGTGGGACGGGACGCGAACTCGCTCGAGCTCGGCTGCGACTGCCTCGGCGACATCACGTACCTCTCCCCCGTGGTCGCCGACGACTTCGGCAATCCGCGGGAGATCCCGCAGGGGATCTGCATCCACGAGGAGGACTTCGGCCTGCTCTGGAAGCACACGGACGAGTGGGCGGGCCATCGCTCCAGCCGCCGCCAGCGACGACTGGTGGTGAGCTTCTTCACCACGGTGGGCAACTACGACTATGGCTTCTACTGGTACTTCTACCTCGACGGCACGATCCAGTTCGAGGCCAAGGCCACGGGCATCGTGTTCACCGCCCGCTACCCCGGCGCCGGCTATCCGTATGCGTCGCAGATCGCACCCGGTCTCGCCGCCCCGTTCCACCAGCACCTGTTCTGCGCACGACTGGACATGGCCGTCGACGGCGACCGCAACGCGGTGCACGAGCTCGATCTGCAGCGCGTGCCGATCGGGCCGGGGAACCCGCACGGCAACGCCTTCACCCGCTCCCGCCGAGTGCTGGGATCCGAGACGGAGGGCCGTCGCCGCGGCGAGGGCGCGGTCGGCCGGGTCTGGGAGGTCGTGAACACCGAGAAGCGCAACCACGTCGGCGAGCCCGTCGCCTACACGCTGTTCCCCGAGGGGCAGCCGACGCTCGCCGCCGCGGAGGACTCATCGATCAGTCGCCGCGCCGCCTTCGCGACCGAGCATCTGTGGGTGACCCGCTTCGCGGAGGGCGAGCGCTACCCCGCCGGCGACTTCGTGAACCAGAGCATCGGATCCCCGGGGCTGCCGGAGTTCCAGAAGGCCGACCGCGGCATCGACGGCGAGGACATCGTCCTCTGGCACAGTTTCGGTCTGACGCACTATCCGCGCACCGAGGACTGGCCGATCATGCCCGTCGACTACACGGGGTTCACGCTCAAGCCCACCGGCTTCTTCGACCGGAATCCGGCGCTCGACGTGCCGCCGGCACCGACCGGGCACGCCTGCGCGCACTGTCCGGACGGTGAATGCCACTGCTGAGACGAAGGCGCCGCGGGCGCTTCGCCATCGCCCGCGTCACGCGCTCCCGAACAGCTCGCGGGCGAGGGTCGCCACGACCCTCGTCCGCGCCGTCGCGCGCACGTCGCTCACCCGTGCGAAGCAGACCTCGAGCGGCTGGACCTCGTCCGCGATCGGAACGGCGCGCAGCCGGCCGCCGTCGTAGGTGAGCGGCGTCTCCGCCACCTGGTTCAAA
>NZ_NCKN01000147.1 GCF_002257455.1 Microbacterium sp. 13-71-7 | reverse complement strand
GTGCGCGAACACGTCAGCTCCACCGTCGTCGGGGGAGATGAAGCCGAAGCCCTTCTCCGAGTTGAACCACTTAACCGTGCCCTGAGTCATGTACTGCCTTCTTGCTTGGGCTTACGCCGGCGCAGACGCGCCGACGATGCTAACGCTATCCGAGTCGACCCGCATCGCAACACCCCGGATGACAAGGTGACGAAAATGTTGCATCCGACATCAGGGGCCGGATCCGCCTCCGGAGCGGCCGGAGCGCCCGGGGCCGCAGCATGCACGCCCGGGAAATGGAGCGGGTCCCCACCGCGGGGGGAGCGATGGGGACCCAGGACGACCGGAGGGTGCGTCTGAAACCAGCATAACCCATGTTCGGGAGTTCTGTCCCCCAAAAGGGGGACAAAATCTGCGCAGCGGCGGTATCATCTCAGTACATCGGAATACTGGGGACGAAGCGGCCCCCCCGGGGGATCCATTGGGGACTGGATGCGCCGAGGGGGCCATTGCACGCACTGGCCGCCGGTCTCTGGGGAAGACCTTCCGCCCTCGCTGGGGACGTCGGGCGGGAGCAAGCCGTCTTCACGTGCGCGCGGTCCACACTAGGCGAGGCCGCGCGCCCCTGTCCAGGCCGCACGGGCGCGCCGATCGGAAAACGCTCTCAATCGGTCAGAGAGCGCCATTCCTCGGCGAGAAGCCCGTAATTCATGCCGTCCATCCACTCTCCGCTGCGGTGCAGCGCGGTGCGACGGCTGTGCTCTTCGCGCCGCATGCCCAGGCGCTCCATCATCCGCCACGACGGCTCGTTCGCCGCGAAGCAGCCGGCGCTGACCCGGCGCAGTCCGAGCTCGGTGAAGCAGGCGGCCATCACCGCGCGCACCGCCTCGGTCGCGTATCCCTTGCCCTGCTGCGCAGGATCCATGGCCCAGCCGAGCTCTGCCTGCACGCCCTCGGCCTGCGCGCGCACCTCCGTCTGCGCCCACCCATCCTCGACGCGCAGCATGATGTCGCCGATCACGCCGACACCGGGAAGCTCCACGAGCAGGGTGAGGGCGAGCCGCTCCGGATCCGTGAAGTGCGCGCGGAACGCCTCGGCGTCAGCGGGAGCCGTGCTGATCCACTGGCTCACCTCATCGAGGCGGCGGTAGCGCCACACTGCATCGGTGTCGGCCGGCGTGCTCGCGCGCACGATGAGCCGCTCTGTGCGAAGCGGCAGGGCGATCCGGTCCAGGGCGGGGGAGGTCATGCCTCCAGGCTAGAGTCCGGATCCGACATCAGGGCGCCGCGCACCTGGACGAGCCCGTCCAGGGCCTGCAGCAGGCGCGCGGCTCCGGGGCGATCCGGCGTGGTGCGGGTGTGCACCAGCACGTTCATCGCGGCGAGCACGAGCGAGACCGCGCGCATGGCCTCGTCGTGATCGGCGGCCCGTCGCTCGGCGAGCTCGATGAGCTGCTCGCGCACGGACCCCATCCACTGCGAGAACGCGGGCAGCAGCTCGGGCCGCCGCATGAGCAGCTGCTTGATGCGCTGGCGGTCCATTCCCTCGTCCATCGACGAGCCGACCACTTCGCAGAGCGCGGGCACGAGCTCGCCCCGGGCGCGCAGGAATCGCTCCACCACCTCGCCGCCCGCGCCCGACTCCGGCAGCTTGAGGGCCGCGGCGGCCTTGGAGGGGAAGTAGTTGAAGAAGGTGCGCGGCGAGACGTCGACCGCCTCGCAGATCTGCTCGATGGTGGTACCGTCGAGCCCCTGCTCCTCGACCAGGCGCAGCGCGGCCTCGTGCAGTGCCTGCCGGGTCTGCTGCTTCTTGCGCTCTCGCCGGCCCTCGCCGGCGGCGTTCGCGATGCTCATCTTCTTCTCCTCGTACGCGAAGCCGGGACGGGGCGTGCCCGCCCCGGCTGCATCGCTCAGGCGCTCTGGACCCTGATCGTACCGGTCTCGCTGACGCCGGCCTCATCGGCCTGCTCCTGCAGGGCCGAGCGGGTGCGCAGCGGCGGCGCCTTGAAGAACCAGCTCAGCACGAACGCGAGCATCAGCACGCCGAAGCCGACCCAATAGATGACGTCGATGGCCTGCGTGAAGCCGACCATGAACGGCTTGGTGAGCACGGGATCCGCGCCGTTCAGGAACGACGTGTCGCTGACCGAGCTGCTGGATCCGTTCGACGCCTTCGAGGTGCCCTTGTCGATCTCCTTGACGATGTTCGGCGCCAGCTGGTCGACCCAGTACGTGCGCTGATCCTTGTTCGACCAGTCCACGACGACCTTGCCGTCCTGCACCGTCGCGTGCGCCTTGTCGGCGACCGCCTGCAGGGCGGCGGCCTCGGCGGCCGGAGTCGCCTCGGCGACCTTCTGGTCGATCACGGTCTGCGCGGCGGCGGCCGGGACCTGTCCCGCGGCGACGGCCTGGTTCACGCCCTCGGTGACCTTCTGCGTCACGGCCTGGCCCGCCGCGGCCTTCGCCGCGGTCGCGCCCTTGTCGAGCTGCTCCTGGATGTTCTGCTCGAGCGGGCCCGTGATCGGCGTCCAGAGCTGCTTCATGACGGCCTTGTTCTGCTCCTTGCCCGCCACAGCGGGGTCCAGAGCCGCGTTCAGCGCGGCGGTCAGCGTCGGCTTGTCGGCCATGCTGTGCGTGATGTTCAGCGGCAGCAGCGTGAACAGGATCGAGAGCATGATCGCGGTGCCCAGCGTTCCGCCGATCTGGCGGAAGAAGGTCGCGGCACTCGTGGCGACGCCCATGTCGGGCGCGGCCACCGCGTTCTGGCTCGCCATGGTGAGCGACTGCATGAGCTGACCGAGTCCGAGACCCACCACGAACATGCCGATCATCATGAACCACACCGGGGTGCTGGACGAGACGAACGTGAGCAGCAGGAATCCCAGCGCGGTGGACAGCGTGCCGGTGCGCGGGAAGATGCCGTACTTCCCGGTGCGCGCCGTGATCTGGCCGGCGGCCATGGACGACGCCATGAGGCCGACGACCATCGGCAGCATCGCGAAGCCGGATTCGGTGGGGGTGAGGCCCGCGACGATCTGCATGTAGAGCGGGATGGTCATCATCGCGCCGAACATGCCGAAGCCGACGAGGACACCGATGACGGTCGCCATCGAGAACGTGTTCGAGTGGAACAGGCGGATCGGGATGATCGCGTCGTCCTTCATCGCGATCTCGATCAGCACGAACGCGATCGCGCCGAGGCCGCCGATCACGTAGCAGGCGATCGCGGCGAACGAGGACCAGCCCCACTCGCGACCCTGCTCGGCCACGAGCAGCAGCGGCACGAGGGCCACGATCACGGCCGTCGCACCCCACCAGTCGATGCGCGGGTTCTTGTGCGTGCCGACCTTGGGCAGGTGCAGGAATGCGATCACCATGCCGAGGGCGATGAGGCCGATCGGCAGGTTGATGAGGAACACCCAGCGCCATCCGGAGATCCAGAGGATCTCGTTCGCTCCGGCGAACAGGCCGCCGACCAGCGGGCCGATCAGCGAGGAGACGCCGAACACGGCGAAGAAGTAGCCCTGGTACTTGGCACGTTCGCGCGGGGCGAGGATGTCGGCCATGATCGCGAGCGGCAGCGACATCAGCGCGCCGGCGCCGATGCCCTGGAAGGCGCGGAAGCCGGCCAGCATCAGCATCGACGTCGAGAAGGTCGACAGCACGGATCCGAGGATGAACACGGTGATGCCGAAGATGAACAGCGGCCGGCGACCGAAGATGTCGCTGAGCTTGCCGTAGATCGGCACCGAGATCGTCGAGGTGATCAGGTACGCGGTGGTGACCCAGGCCTGCTGATCGAGGCCGTGCAGGTCGTCGCCGATCGTGCGGATCGCGGTTCCCACGATCGTCTGGTCGAGCGACGAGAGGAACATGCCGGCCATGAGGCCGTAGATGACGAGCAGGATCTGCCTGTGCGTCATGATCGGGGCGTTCTGCTTGCGCTCCGTGCGCGTCGCCCCTGTGGTTGCTGTCGCGGTGGACATGGAGTCCCTTTCGAATGGATCGAGGACGCCGTCGCCCGTCGTCGACACCCGTCGCTTTCGAGCGCCGACGTTGGCGGCAAGAATGTTGCAGCCCTGCAAGATTACACGAAAGGAAAGGTTGCGCAAACGCAGATTCGCTATGAGGTTGCTGGATCCGCACGGCGCACGAGATGGATTCCGCGGCTTCGAGGGGCTCGCGAGGAACCTTTTCCATCTCTCCGAGCGGATCCCCGTCCCTGCGGGATGGATATCGTCGCCCGACCCGCGCCGCGAGGAGCGTTTTCCGCCTTCAGCGCGCCCGCCGGGGAGACCCGAGTCCCGCACTCCGGCGGGGAGACCCGCGTCTCGCACTCCGCCGGGGAGACCCGAGTCCCGCACTCCGGCGGGGAGGCGGGCGCCGTCAGGCCGCGTCGCGCAGCAGGGCGCCGCGGGCGGCCACCAGGTCTTCCACGGCTTCGAGCAGGCGGGCGGCGCCCGGCCGCTCTCCGCCCGCGGTGCCGTCGTGGACGATCACGCTGAGCGCCGCCATGGTGAGGGCGACGGCGGCCATGGCCTCCGCGTCGTCCGCGCGCTCGCGGACCAGCGCGTAGTACTGCTCGCGGATGCCGCCCATCCACTGCGCGAAGGCGGGCATGAGCTCAGGGCGGCGCACGACCAGCGCCTTCATGCGCTTGCGCTGCTGCGCGTCGTCCATCGAGGCGCCGATCAGCTCGCAGAGCGCCGGCACGAGCTCGCCCTCGGCAGCGCGGAACGCCTCGGCGCCCTCGGGGGATATCCCGGTGTCCGGCAGGTCCAGGGCTGCCGCGGCCTTGGAGGGGAAGTAGTTGAAGAAGGTGCGCGGCGAGACGTCCACGGCCTCGCAGATCTGCTCGACCGTGGTGCCGTCGAGACCCTTCTCGTCGACCAGGCGGAGCGCGGCCTCGTGCAGAGCCTGCCGCGTCTGCTGCTTCTTGCGCTCGCGCCGGCCGCAGTTCTCCGCGTGCGGATCCGTCGCGGTCAGCGCCTCTGTGTTCGTCATCTCGCTCTCCTCGAGAGTCGGGGCGGGTCTCCCCGCCCCGACTCCGCTCAGGCCCTGTGGGTCCTGATGCTTCCGGTCTCGGTCATTCCGGCCTTGTCCGCCTGCTCCTGCAGCGCGGAACGGGCGCGCAGGGGCGGCACCTTGAAGAACCAGGTCAGCACGAACGCGAGCAGGATCACGCCGAAGCCGACCCAGTACAGCGTCACGAGGCCCTGGATGAAGCCGATCATGAACGGCTTGCTGAGCGCGGCGTCCGCCCCGGTCAGGAAGGAGGTGTCGTTCACCGCCGTCCCGGAGGAACCGGAGGCGTCGCTCTCCTTCTTCTTGAGCTGGTCCTGCAGGGTCGGGACCAGCTGGTCGACCCAGTAGGTGCGCTCATCGTGATCGGCCCAGTTCACCACGACCTTGTCGCCCTGAACGCCGGCGTGCGCCTTCTCGGCGACCGCCTTCAGCACCTGCTCATGGGCGGCGGCCTCGGCGGCCGGCGTCGCCTCGGCGACCTTCTGGGCGATCACGACGGGGGCGGCCTCTGCGGGCAGCTGCCCCGCGGCGACGGCCTGGTTCACGCCTTCGGTGACCTTCTGCGTCACGGCCTCGCCGGCCGCGGCCTTCGCCTTCGCGTCGGCCTCGGCCAGACCCTTGTCGAGCTGCTTCTGGACGTTCTCGGTCAGCGGACCGACGACGGCGCTCCACTGCTGCTTCATGATGGCCGCGTTCTCGGCCTTGGACGACGTCGCCGGATCCAGCGCGGCGTCGAGCGCGGCGGTCAGGTTGGCCTTGTCCTCGGTGGCGTGCACGATGTTGGCGGGCAGCATCGAGAAGAGCACGGAGAGCATGACCGCCGTGCCCAGCGTTCCGCCGATCTGGCGGAAGAACGTGGCGGCGCTCGACGCGACGCCCATCTCGTGCGGGTCGACCGAGTTCTGGCTCGCGAGCGTGAGCGGCTGCATGAGCTGACCGAGGCCCAGGCCCAGCACGAACATGCCGACGAAGATCTGCCACAGCGGGGTCTCGTAGCGGATGAGCGTGAGCGAGAAGAACCCGACCGCGGTGAAGAGCGTGCCGAGGACCGGGAAGATGCGGTACTTGCCGGTGCGCGCCGTGATCTGGCCAGAGGCCAGCGACGCGATCATGAGACCGACGATGAGCGGCAGCATCGACAGGCCGGACTCGGTCGGGTTCATGCCGACGACGATCTGCATGTAGAGCGGGATGGTCATCATCGCGCCGAACATCGCGAAGCCCACGAGGAAGCCCAGGACGGTGGCCATCGAGAAGGTGCCGGAGCGGAACAGCTTCAGCGGGATGATCGCGTCGCCCTTCATGAGCGCCTCGATCACGACGAACGCGACGAGGCCGACGCCGCCGATCACGTAGCAGGCGATGGAAGCGGCGGAGTCCCAGCCCCAGGTCCGGCCCTGCTCCACGACGATGAGCAGCGGCACGAGCGCCACGATCACGGCCGTCGCGCCCCACCAGTCGATACGGGGACCCTTGTGCTTGCCGACCTTGGGCAGGTGCAGGAACGTGATCACCATGAACAGGGCGAACAGGCCCAGCGGGATGTTGATGAGGAACACCCAGCGCCAGCCGTCGATCCACAGGATCTGGTTCGCGCCGGCGAACAGGCCGCCGACCAGCGGGCCGATCACGGTCGCGATGCCGAACACCGCGAAGAAGTAGCCCTGGTACTTGGCGCGCTCGCGCGGGGCGAGGATGTCGCCCATGATCGCGAGGGGCAGCGCCATGAGCGCGCCGGCGCCGATGCCCTGGAAGGCGCGGAAGGCGGCGAGCATCATCATCGAGGTCGAGAACGCCGAGAGCGTGGAGCCCAGGATGAAGATCACGATGCCGAGGATGAACAGCGGCCGGCGACCGAAGATGTCACTGAGCTTGCCGTAGATCGGCACGGCGATGGTCGACGTGATGAGGAACGCCGTCGTGACCCAGGCCTGCTGATCGAGGCCGTGCAGGTCGTCGCCGATCGTGCGGATCGCGGTGCCGAAGACGGTCTGCGCGAGCGACGACAGGAACATGCCGCTCATCAGGCCGTAGATCACCAGCATGATCTGCTTGTGCGTCATGATCGGCTTCGCAGCGGACGGGGCGGGCGCCTCGACCGTCGTGACGGTGTCGGTGGCGGTTGCCATAGAGGTCCTTCCAGGAGAACGGGGGATGGAGCGGTGCGGATCCCGCCCGCGGACTTCATCGATCGACGCGAGCGCCGACGCCGGCGCAAAACTTGCAACCCTGCAATGTTACACCCTTGCAAGCTTTCTCGCACGCACGGATTGGGATCCGCCTGGTGACAGTGTCGGAGGCATCCGTCACGATGGAGGCATGACGGACGGCTACGAGCCCGGCTTCCTCTCCACTCCTGTCCCGCTGCCGCGCCCGGAACGAGACGTGCGCGAGCTCGCGTATCCGCGCTTCACGGTGCTGCTCGACCCCGCCCGCAGGCTGGCCGCGGCGACGGGCGTGAACATCGACGGCACGACGCTGCGCGACCTGCCCCGCAGCGGCGAATGGCGGCTCGACCCCAGGGTCGGCGAGGACGAGCAGACCGGCCCCGCCGTGTACGCGCGCAACGACCTCGACCGCGGGCACCTGGTGCGCCGGCGCGACCCGGGGTGGGGAGAGGTCTCCGCGGCGCGCGCCGCGATGGAGGCCACCTTCGTCTACCCGAACGCCGCCCCGCAGGCGGCCCGCTTCAATCAGGGCCCCGAGCTCTGGCTCGGCCTCGAAGACCACGTGCTGACCTACGCCGAGGCGACCGCGCAGCGCATCTCCGTGTTCACCGCGCCGGTGCTCGCCGACGACGATCCGCCGTACCGCGGCATCCTGATCCCTCTGCGCTTCTGGAAGATCGCGGCCTGGAAGACGGCGGGCGCACTCGCGGCGGCCGGATTCGTCCTCGACCAGAGCGATCTCGTCGACACCAGGGACGGGCTGCTCGCCACCGCACCGCTCGGCGGGTTCCGCACCTTCCAGGTGCCCATCGCCGAGATCGCGGCGCTCTCCGGCGTCGACGTCGGACCCCTCGCGGCCGCCGATGCGCTGACGACCCGCGGGGTCCGCCCTGTCGAGTGGCGTCCGCTCCGCAGCGCCGACGACATCGTGCTCTGAACCGCGGCGGATCCTCGGCCGGATCCCCGCTCAGCCGGCGGGGAGGTGGTCGCAGTCCGGGGTCGGCGCCTTGCCGTCCCAGCGATCCAGGGTCCACTGCTCGAGCTGCGGGGTGAGCGGGGAGTCCGGTCCGACGAGCTCGACGTGCCCGAGCCCGGGGTAGGTGCGGTAGTCGACGGGGATCCCGGCCTCGCAGCGCGCCCTCACCCACTCGTCCTGGATCGCGGGCTTCACGAGCGGATCCGCCAGCCCCTGCGCGACCAGCACGGGCGCGGGGAACGGCCCGGTGGGCTCCTGCTCCTTGAGCTTGTCGCCGAACGGGCCATCGAGCAGCGCGTTCGGGAAGATCTGGTTCGGCACCTGGCTGCCGCGCAGGATCGCGGCGAGGCCGTCGTGCCCGTTGAAGCAGAGTCCGCCGATGCGCTCGACCGGCCCCGCGGATCCGGGGGTCAGGTTCTTCTCGACGTTCAGCTCGGGGAACACCTTGTCCCAGGTCGCGGCGATGTAGGCCGACACGGTCTTGCCCGCCGTCTCGGACTTGATCGCCTCGGCGAGCGCGTACAGGTTCGAGGCCGGCGCGAACGCCGCGACGCCCTTGACCGTGAACTCCGGAGCATAGGACGAGGCGATCTGGCCGGTCCAGAGCGAGCCCTGGCCGCCCTGCGAGTGGCCCCAGATCACGGTGTCGGTGGAGACGCGCACCTCCTTGAAGCCGAGCACGGCCTTCGACGCGTCCCACACGTTGCGGGCCTCCGCATCTCCCACAAGATAGGGATGCGGGCCCTTCGTGCCCAGGCCGATGTAGTCGGATGTGACGGCGACCCAGCCGTGCTCGGTCACCATGTCCGCCATCGCCGTGCCCGCGCCGTCCGCGAAGGGGGCGGCGCTCAGCGACGGCGCGCAGCCCGGCACCACGCCGACTGTGCCGTGCGAGACCGTGAGCAGCGGCAGCGGATCCGGCCCGGGATCCGCGGGCGCGAGCACCGTGCCGCTCGAGACGGCCGGCGACCCGTCGGGGTTCGTGGTCGTGTAGAGGATCCGCCAGGCCTTCGCCCCGGCGGGCACGCCCACGGTCATCGGTTCGGAGCGGATCAGCGTGCCGGGCTGGGACGGCACGGCGGCGGGCGGCGTGTAGAACGCGTCGGGCACCGGCAGGGGAGTGCCGCCGAGCAGCGCGCCGCTGCCTGCGGCGAGCGCGACCGCGAGCACGAGGGCGACGCTCGCCCCGATCGTGCGGAGCCAGCGCACCCACGGGCGGCGCGGGCGGGCGGGAGCGGGGGAGCGGCGCACGAATGCGCGCACGAGCAGCTGGAGCCCGATGAAGACGAACCACGCGCCGACGCCGAGCCGGAACACGACCAGGGTCAGCACCGGCCAGAACACGGTGATCGCGGCGACCGCGAGCGTCGCGACCGCCGCGATGATCCCCGTGATGCGCTGATCCGCGCCGGGGCGGAACGCACGCGCCGCGGTGGCCAGGGCGAACGCGATCAGCGCGATCGTGAGGAGCAGCGAGAGCAGGGGAGCACCCGTGACCGGCCACAGCGCCATGCCGGCCCCGAGCAGCACGAGCAGCCCCCCGAGCACGCGCGCGACGATCGCGGCGACCGGGCGGGACGCGGATCCGTGATCCTCGTCCTGCGCGCTGTCCTCGCCCGCAGTGAGGAGCACGGCGACGCCGGCCAGCAGTATTCCGATCCCGGTGACGAGCGCGATCGTCTGCACGGTCATCGACACGAGGAGGAAGAAGACGCCGACCGCGACGATCGCGAGCCCCAGCACGATGCGGATCGGTGCGCTCCACCGCGCGACCGTCGCGGACAGGCGGCGGAACGGTCCTGTCCGCGGCGCGGGAGTCTCCGGGGCGGCGTTCTTCGGCGCGGCGTTCTCGGGGGCGGGTGCGGACTCGTTCGGAACCACGGCGTCTCCTTCGGCTCGCGCCGCGGTCCGCGGCTGTCGCCAGATTAGCGGCGGGGAGGCGCCGCTCGATCGCCGCGCGGCTAGACTCGCGCTGTGAAGATCGGGATGGTGCCGGACGCGATGCGCGGCACGACATGGAAGGGCTGCCCGCCCGCCCCGTGATCCGCCTGTTCTCCTTCGCCCGATATGGGAGAGGAGGTGGATGCATGGACGATCAGCTTCCCCGCGTCGGTGACACGATCACCGCGACGGTCACGAA
>NZ_NCKN01000146.1 GCF_002257455.1 Microbacterium sp. 13-71-7 | reverse complement strand
GACCGTGAACGCGACCATGACCGCGGCGCCGATCACGAGTCCGAGAGCGATCCCGGTGCCCATGTTGTTCAGCGCGACGCCGAGCGCCACCCCGACGCCCATCCCGATCGCGAGGCCGGCGCCGAGACCCACGCGCCGCATCGTCTCGCCGGATCCCGGCCGCTGCTCATCCATGACTCCAGGCTAGATCCCGACCGGCGCAGGTGCTTCCGCCGGGGTACTTCCGCCGGGTCGCACGGGCGCGACACGCCCGGGTTGCACGAATCCGGGAGGCCCGGTATCGTCGTCCGAGTCCTGTCCGCCGTGTAAGGAAGTCCCTTGATCTGAGTCGTCGCCTCCGCGTTCCATCCACGCGCTGATCCGACACTCCTTCCTGCCCTCGCTCGTTCCGGCACAGGCATCTCCGGTCCCTGAGATCCGTCCTCTTCGTGACGTCTCGCCTCTCGAAAGGCTCGGGACCGATCGGCATCAGCGCACCCGAACACCTTCCGGGAGCCGCCCATGTCATTCCTCACCCCTTCCTCCGCGGTCGTGCTCGACCGCGTCACCTTCACCTGGCCCGACGGGTCCACCGCGCTCGACGCCGTCTCCGGTGCCTTCGGCGCAGGCCGCACCGGCCTCGTGGGACGCAACGGATCCGGCAAGTCGACGCTGCTCCGCCTCATCGCGGGCGACCTGAGTCCGACCTCAGGGCACATCACCGCGACCGGCGACGTGGCCTACCTGCCGCAGCGCCTCACGCTCGACACGCACGCCCGCGTGGCCGAGCTGCTCGGCGTGGCCGGAGCGCTCGACGCGGTCCGCGCGATCGCGGCGGGCGACGTCGACCCCGCCCGTTTCGATGAGGTCGGCGACGACTGGGACGTCGAGGCCCGCGCCGAGGCGGCGCTGGCCGAGGCAGGCCTGGATCCGTCGTTCCTCGACCGCACCGTCGGAGAGCTCTCCGGCGGCGAGGCGGTGCTCGTCGCGATCGCCGGCATCCGCGCCCGCCGGGCGCCGATCACGCTGCTCGACGAGCCCACCAACAACCTCGACCGCGAGGCGCGGGCACGGCTCGGCGAGATGGTGCGCTCCTGGCGCGGCACGCTCGTGGTGGTCAGTCACGATGTCACGCTGCTCGAACTCATGGACGACACCGCCGAGCTGTACGGGCGCGAGCTCAGCGTCTTCGGCGGCCCGTACTCGGAATGGCGCGCGTGGCTGGATGCCGAGCAGGAGTCCGCGAAGCAGGCGGAGAGAGACGCCAAGCAGGCCTTCAAGAAGGAGAAGCGGCAGCGCATCGAGGCCGAGCTGAAGCTCGCGACCCGGTCGCAGATGGCGAAGAAGGCCTTCGAGGAGAAGCGCGTGCCGAAGATCGTCGCGAACGGCCGGAAGATGGCCGCGCAGGTCTCGGCCGGCAGGCTCCGCACCGAGGTCGCCGAGAAGGAGGGCACCGCGCGCGAGGCGCTGGACGCGGCGGGGCATCGGATCCGTCACGACGCCACGATGAAGATCGAGCTGCCGGATCCGGGCGTCTCCCGGAGCCGCCGCATCGCGACCATCGGCGACGCGGAGAGGTCCTGGACGATCCATGGCCCCGAGCGCGTCGCGTTGATCGGGCGCAACGGGGTGGGCAAGACGACGCTGCTGCGGCGGCTCGTCGACGCCGCCTCGGCGCCGACCGACGGGGCGCCGGGTTCAGGCTGGATCACCGTCCCTGCCGCGGACCCGGCGTCTGTTCCGTATTCCGGATCGATGGCCGAAACGGCGCCCGCAACGGCCGATCTCCACGGTTCCGTGGAATCCATCCTGAGAACGGTGCCCCACACCGACCGCATCGGGTACCTGCCGCAGCGGATCGACGGCCTCGACGAGACCGCGACCGTGGTGCAGAACGTCGCGGCGCGCGCCCCGGAGATCCCGGAGAAGGAGCTGCGCAACCGGCTCGCCCGGTTCCTGATCCGCGGCGCCGCCATGGATCGCCCGGTCGGCGCGCTGTCCGGCGGGGAGCGCTTCAGGGTAGCCCTGGCGACCCTGCTGCTGGCCGATCCCGCACCGCACCTCGTGGTGCTGGACGAGCCGACGAACAACCTGGACCTCGACACCGTGGACCAGGTCGTGCAGGCGCTGCGCGCCTACCGCGGTGCGGTGCTGATCGTCAGCCACGACGACGCGTTCCTGCGACGCCTGGACCTGGATCTGACGCTCGAGCTCGACGCCGAGGGCGCGCTCGCAGAGGTCGCCCTCGGATCCTGACGGGCGCGAGACGCGCACCCGGCCGGATGTCGGCCGGCCGGGTGCGCGCCGTGCACGCGTCTGGGACGCATCGGGAATGCGGGCGCGCGACCTCGCTGTTGCGCACGTCATGACGACAATCGGAATCATCGGAGCAGGACACATCGGCAGCGCTGTCGCAGAGGCCTTCGCGGGTCTCGGCTACGACGTCGTGATCGCGAACTCGCGCGGTCCGGAGACTCTCGACGCGCTCGTGACACGACTCGGGCCGCGCGTGACCGCAGCCACCGCGGCCGGGGCTGCCGAGGCCGCCGACGTCGCCGTGGTGACCGTCCCGTTGAAAGCGCTGGCCGATATTCCCGTGGCGCCGCTCGCCGGCAAGATCGTGCTCGACACGAACAACTACTACTTCGAGCGGGACGGCCACATCGAGGCCCTCGACCGCGGCGAGACCACCACGTCGCAGCTCCTGCAGGAGCATCTGCCCGACTCGAAGGTCGTGAAGGCGTTCAACCACATCGGGTCCGGCGACATCCTGACGACGGGATCGCCGGCCGGCACGCCCGACCGGCGCGCGCTCGGCACGGCGAGCGATGACGACGACGCGGTCGCATTCGTGACCGACGTGTACGACCGGCTCGGGTTCGACACCGTGAGCGCAGGCCCGCTGAGCGAGTCGTGGCGCCTCGAACGCGACCGCCCCGCCTACGTCGCACGGCAGAACGCCGAGGAGCTGCGCGCCAACCTCGCCGCCGCGAACCGCCTGCCCTGACACACGGCCGGGGAGGGCCGGATCCAGCGGCCGTCCAGGGCGCGGGGGCAGGATGAGGGCATGAGCACCCTCGTCCGCCCCCGCAAGGGCCGTGTCATCGCCGGCGTCTGCGCCGCGCTCGCGCACAGGTTCGGCTGGCCCGTCCTCCTCATGCGCCTGCTCGCCATCGTCCTGATGGTGTTCGCGGGACTGCCGCTGTGGGTCTACATCGTGCTCTGGATCCTCATCCCGAAGGAGAAGTGAGCCCGCAGGGGCTTCCGGCTCAGGCGCGCTTCGCCCGCATCGCGCGCGTGTGGCCGAGCGTCGGATCCGCCGCCAGCAGGGCGTACTCCTCGGACTCGCGGGCGACCAGCGTGACCCGCCCCTCGGCGTCGCTGAGCACGCCCCAGCCGTAGCGCTTGCCGAGCGGCGAGGCGCGGAGGCAGGCCTGCCCCTTCGAGAAGAACTCGTCGCGCGCCTCGCCGTCGTCCGGATCGATGCCGCGGCGCAGCGCCCACGTGGAGAAGATGACGTCGTCGGAGGTCCGCTCGAACGGGTGCTCCGCGATCATCCGGTAGTGCAGCGCTCCGATCGTCGGGACCTCGCCCACGGGCGGTTCCTGCGCATGGTCCGTCGGGCAGTCCTCGGCCACCTCGATGAACGTGCTCGCGTAGTTCGTGGTGTGCTCGGCCATGCGTCCATGCTCGCACCCTGCGGAGACACCGGGCTTGGAGATCTGCGACAGGATCGAAGGCGGGCTCAGCGCCCGCCGAGGTAGCGTCGAGGCATGGAGCCCGCCGACCCCTCCGCCCGTCCGTGGCATCGAGCCCGCCCGGCCTCGGCCCTGTGCCTGACCGCCTGGATCCTCGCCGCACTCGCGTGGGTCGTCGCCTCGGGCGCGACACTGCGGTACCTGCACACCGAGGCGAGCATCGTCAGCATCGTCTGGATCCTCATCGCCGCCGCCTGCGCCGTGCTCGCCGTCGTCGTCGATCTCCTGACCCGTCGCGCGCGCGGCTCCGGCGCGGGGGCTGTCGTGCTGCACGCGCTCGGCAGCATCGGCACCGGCCTTTCGTTCGGGTTCGTGATCGCACAGGCGATGATCGTCAGTCGCGGCTACGCGGAGCCGAAGGGATACCTGCTCGCGATGGCCGCCCTGGTGCCGACAGCGCTCGGCGTGCTGATCTTCTTCGCCCCCGAGATGCGAGAGCGCTCCCGCCGAGCACGCCGCGAACGCGGAGGACGGGAGGAGCGCTGAACGGGACGCCTCCGCTTGGCGTGTCCGGGCCGTTGCGCCCAGGGCGGATCCGCCCCCGAATGTCGGCGGCAGCGGCGAAGATGGACGGATGAGCGACGCTTCGACCGGCTCAGCGCACCGCGTGCTCGACCGCTTCACCCCCGCGACCCAGGACTGGTTCCGCGGGGCGTTCACCGCACCCACCGCGGCACAGGCGGGGGCGTGGGAGGCGATCTCGGGCGGAAGTCACGCTCTCGTCGTCGCGCCGACCGGGTCGGGCAAGACGCTGTCGGCCTTCCTCTGGGCGATCGACCGGGTCTTCCGCGAGCGCACCGCCGAGGGCGCCGGCGCGGAGCAGGAGCACCCTGCGACGAAGCGATCCTCGAAGAAGGTCGTCGCCGAGCGTGCAGGACGCACCCGCATCCTCTACATCTCGCCGCTCAAGGCCCTCGGCGTCGACGTGGAGCGCAACCTCCGCTCACCGCTCATCGGCATCGGGCAGTCCGCCCGGCGTCTCGGGATCCCCGCCCCCGCGGTGACGGTGGGCGTGCGCTCGGGCGACACCACCTCATCGGACCGGCGCCGCCTCGTCGTGGATCCGCCGGACATCCTCATCACCACGCCCGAATCGCTCTACCTGATGCTCACCAGCCGCGCCGGAGACACCCTGCGCGACGTGCACACGGTCATCATCGACGAGGTGCACGCGGTCGCGGCGACCAAGCGCGGCGCCCATCTCGCGGTCAGCCTCGAACGGCTCGACCAGCTGCGCAGAGCGGCCGGCGCCGAGGCCCCCGTGCAGCGCATCGGCCTCAGCGCGACCGTGCGCCCGATCGACGAGGTCGCGCGATTCCTCGGCGGCGCGCAGCCCGTCGAGATCGTGGCGCCTCCCGCCTCGAAGACCTTCGACCTGCAGGTCGTCGTGCCGATCGAGGACATGCTCCACCCGCCCCCGCCTCCCGGCACCGAGGAGACTCCGCGGCCGTTCGGGGCCGATCGAATCGACCAGACGGTCGGAGGCGCGGATGCCTTCGGCGAGAACACCGAGATGACGGGATCCGTCTGGCCGCACGTCGAAGAGGCGATCGTCGACAGGATCCTGCAGAACCGCTCGACGATCGTGTTCGCCAATTCGCGGCGCCTGGCCGAGCGGCTCACGGGGCGGCTGAACGAGATCTACAGCGAACGGATCGGGCTCGACCTCCCTGCGGCCATGGTGCCGGCCGCGATGATGGCGCAGGCGGGGTCGACCGCCGGGGCGGATCCGGTGCTCGCGAAGGCGCACCACGGCTCGGTCTCGAAGGAGCAGAGGGCGATCGTCGAGGAGGAGCTCAAGTCGGGCGTGCTGCGCTGCGTCGTCGCGACGAGCAGTCTCGAGCTCGGCATCGACATGGGCGCGGTCGACCTCGTGATCCAGGTGGAGGCGCCGCCCTCGGCCGCCTCCGGACTGCAGCGCGTGGGCCGCGCAGGACACCAGGTCGGCGAGATCAGCCGCGCTTCGCTGTTCCCCAAGCACCGCGGCGACGTGCTGCACACCGCGATCGTGACCGAGCGCATGCTGGCGGGGCAGATCGAGGCGATCAGCGTGCCGCGGAACCCCCTCGACATCCTCGCGCAGCAGACCGTCGCGGCCTGCGCTCTCGAGCCGCTCGACGTCGAGCAGTGGTTCGACACCGTGCGCCGCAGCGCGCCCTTCGCCGCGCTCCCCCGCTCGGCGTACGAGGCGACGCTCGACCTGCTCGCCGGGCGCTTCCCGTCCGACGAGTTCGCCGAGCTGCGCCCGCGCCTCGTCTGGGACCGCGATGCCGGCACGCTCACCGGACGCCCTGGCGCGCAGCGGATCGCGGTCACGAGCGGCGGCACGATCCCCGACCGGGGGCTCTTCGGCGTCTTCGTCGCCGGCGAGACGACGGGCGCGCGCGTCGGCGAGCTCGACGAGGAGATGGTCTACGAATCCCGGGTCGGCGACGTGTTCACGCTCGGCACGACGAGCTGGCGGATCGCCGAGATCACGCACGACCGCGTCAACGTGATCCCCGCCTACGGACAGCCGGGCAAGGTGCCGTTCTGGCACGGCGACGGCCTGGGCCGCCCGTTCGAACTCGGCGAGGCGCTCGGCGTCTTCAACCGCGAGGTGCACGGTGCGACGCCGGAGAAGGCGAGGGAGCGGCTCAGCGCTGCCGGCCTCGACGACCGCGCGCAGGCGAACCTGCTCGCGCACCTGAACGAGCAGAAGGAGTCGACGGGCACGCTCCCCACCGACCGCACGCTGACGGTCGAGCGCAGCCGCGACGAGATCGGCGACTGGCGCGTGATCCTGCACTCCCCCTACGGGCAGATGGTCCACGCGCCGTGGGCCCTGGCCGTGAACGCGCGCATCCGCGAGCGCCTCGGGGTGGAGGGCTCGGCGGTCGCCAGCGACGACGGCATCATCGTGCGCGTGCCGGACGCCGACGCGGAGCCGCCCGGCGCCGAGCTCTTCGTCTTCGAGCCGGAGGAGCTCGAGCGGATCGTGACCGACGAGGTCGGCGGATCCGCGCTGTTCGCCTCGCGCTTCCGCGAGTGCGCGGCGCGCGCCCTGCTCATGCCGCGGATGAACCCCAACCGGCGCACCCCGCTGTGGCAGCAGCGGCAGCGCTCGGCGCAGCTGCTCGAGGTGGCCCGCAAGCACCCGACGTTCCCGATCATCCTGGAGACGCTGCGCGAAGTCCTGCAGGACGTCTACGACCTGCCGTCGCTGCGGCGTCTCGCGACCGGCATCGCGGAGCGGCGCATCCGGCTGGTCGAGGTGCAGACCGCGCAGCCCTCGCCGTTCGCCCGCGACCTGCTGTTCGGCTACGTCGGCGCGTTCATGTACGAGGGCGACTCCCCGCTCGCCGAACGCCGGGCCGCCGCACTGTCGGTGGATCCGGCGCTGCTGGGCGAGCTGCTCGGCACGGTCGAGCTGCGGGAGCTCCTGGATCCCGAGGTCATCGCCCAGTTCGAGCGCGAAGCACAGCGGCTCGATCCGTCCCGCCGTGCGCGCGGGGTCGAGGGCGTCGCGGATCTGCTGCGCCTGCTCGGGCCGCTCGACGCGGGCGAGGTCGCGGCACGCCTCGAACCCTCTGATACACCCGACGCCCTTCGTCTCGCTTCGCTCGCTCAGGGACCGGAAGCCGACCGGTCCCTGAGCGAGGAGCGCAGCGACGAGACGAAGGGCGTGGCCGAGGCCGCCACCCACCTCACCGCTCTGATCGATGCCCGCCGCGCGGTCGAGGTCACGATCGGCGGCGTGCGCAGGGTCGCCGCGATCGAGGACGCGGGGCGACTCCGGGACGCCCTGGGCGTGCCGCTTCCCGTCGGCATCCCGGTGGCGTTCCTGGAGCCGGTCGCGGATCCGCTCGGCGACCTCGTGGCCCGGCATGCGCGCACGCACGGCCCGTTCCTCGGATCCGCCGTCGCCGCCCGCTTCGGGCTCGGATCGGCGATCGTGCGGCAGACGCTGCAACGGCTCGAGGCCGACGGCCGCGTCACGAGCGGATACTTCCTGCCGGATCCCCCGAGCGCCACCGAGGCCGGTCCCCGTGCCTCCGCGACCACGGCGGGCCCGGATGAGACGGAGTGGTGCGACACGGAGGTGCTGCGACGGCTGCGGATGCGCTCGCTCGCGGCCATCCGCGGCAGCGTCGAGCCCGTGCCTCCCGCCGCGTTCGCGCGCTTCCTGCCGGAGTGGCAGCATCTCGCGCGGCCGCTCGACGGCATCGACGGGGTCGCCACCGCGATCGAGCAGCTCGCCGGCGTGCCGATCCCGGCGAGCGCCTGGGAGTCGCTGGTGCTCCCGCAGCGGGTGCGCGACTACACGCCGGCCATGCTCGACGAGCTGACCAGCTCCGGCGAGGTCGTCTGGGCCGGTCACGGCGCGCTCCCCGGTCGCGACGGCTGGGTCTCCCTGCACCCCGCGGATCTCGCGCCGTTCACGGTGCCGTTCGCCGCGGAGACGCCAGAGCCGGGATCCCTCGAAGCGCAGCTGCTCGCCGCGCTCGCCTCGGGCGGCGCGTACTTCGCCGCCCAGCTGCGCGAGACGACCGGCGCCGACAACGAGGTCTCGGTGGTCGAGGCGCTCTGGAACCTCGCGTGGTCGGGCCATGTCACGAACGACACCTTCGCACCGATCCGCGCGCTCCTGAGCGGCGGCAACCAGGCGCACAAGGTCGCCCGCCGCGCCCCGCGCGCACGTACCTTCCGGGGCATGTCGCTCGCGCGGCCGGCCTCCGCGCCGCGGCCGCTCAACGTCGGAGGGCGCTGGTCGCTGCTGCCGGAGGCGGAGACGGATCCGGCCCGGCGCGCCACGGTCTCGGCGGGCCTGCTGCTGGATCGCTACGGCGTCGTCACGCGCGGATCCGTGCAGTCGGAGGGCCTGCCGGGCGGCTTCGCCCAGGCCTACCGCGTGCTCGCCGGGTTCGAGGAGGCGGGGCACTGCCGGCGCGGCTACGTGATCGAGAAGCTCGGCGCCGCCCAGTTCGCCGCCTCCGCGACGATCGACCGGCTCCGCACCTTCGCCGGACTCGCGGATCCCCCGCCGCGGACCGCGCGCACGCTCGCCGCGACCGACCCGGCCAACCCATACGGGGCGGCGCTCGGCTGGCCGCGCCGGGACGACGTCTCGCACCGGCCGGGCCGGAAGGCGGGAGCGCTGGTCGTGCTGGTGGACGGAGCCCTCGCGCTCTACCTCGAGCGCGGCGGCAAGACGGTGCTCGCGTTCACGGACGACGAGGAGGAGCTCCGCGCCGCGACCGCAGACCTCGCGGCGATGGCGAAAGCCCGGCGGCTGGAGACCCTCACGGTCGAGAAGGTGAACGGCGACGGCATGTACGGCACGGCAGGAGGATCCCTGCTCGGACGGCTGCTGCAGGAGGCGGGATTCGTCGCCACCCCGCGCGGCTACACGCTGCGGAAGACGCTGTGAGCCGAGCCGGATCCGCGGCCGGCGGGGAGGGCGCATACCCTTGTGGCATGATCCGTGAGTTCGCCGTCGGATTCGGCACCCTGGTGCGCGGATTCGGCCTGTGGCGCACGCACCCGCGACTGCTCGCGCTCGGGCTCATCCCCGCCGCGATCAGCTTCGCCGTGCTCGCGGCGGCGCTGATCCCGCTGGGCTTCTCCCTCGGCGCGGTCACGACCTGGATGACGCCCTTCGCCGACGGATGGATCGCCGGATGGCGCGACGCGCTGCGCATCGCACTCGGCATCGTGCTGTTCGTCGCGGCCGCCGTGCTGTCCGGACTGGTGTTCACCGCGCTCACGCTCACGATCGGCGACCCGTTCTACCAGCGCATCTGGCGCGGCGTGGAGCGCTCGCTGGGAGGCCCGGAGCCGACCGGCGAGACCGGCTTCTGGAGCACCGTCGGCGAAGGCCTGCGCCTGATCCTGCTCGGCGCGCTCGTCGCCCTGCTCACCCTGGTCCTCGGCGTCATCCCGCTCGTGGGCGGCGTGCTCGCGACCGTGGTCGGGGTGCTGCTGTCGGGGCGGCTGCTCGCGCGGGAGCTGACGGGACGGGCCTTCGACGCCCGCGGCCTCGACCACGGCGACCGGCTGCGCCTGCTCGGCGCGGGACGCGCACGGGTGCTCGGCTTCGGCGTCGCCACCCAGCTCTGCTTCATGGTTCCGCTCGGCGCGATCGTCACGATGCCTGCGGCCGTGGCCGGATCCACGATGCTGGCCCGCGCGCTGACCGTGCCGGAACTGTCCGCCGAGTGGCGTGCCTCGATTGAACGGCGGCTGGCGCGTCGCCATGCCGACGGCTTGTCCCCTGACAACGGAGATGCATCGTGAGCATCCATGTGATCGCGCGACTGACCGCCCGCCCCGAACACCGCGACGACGTCGCCCGCGCCCTCGGCCCGCTGGTCGCCGGCAGCCGTGCCGAGCCGGGCAACCGGCAGTACGACCTGTTCGCTGCGGCCGACGGCTCGCCGGTGTTCCATATCGTGGAGGCCTACGACGACGAAGCGGCCCTGCAGGCGCACCGCGACAGTGCGCACTACCGCACCTACCGCGCGACCGTCGCGGACTGGCTGGCCGCGCCGCCCGAGGTCCACGTGCTCGGGCCGCTCGACGTGGCCGGCGCATGAGCG